>PKWK01000049.1 GCA_003133205.1 Granulicella sp.
GCATCCCAGATCTTACTGGAATCATCACTGCTGCATCGGATGTTCGGCATGACGCATCGCAAATCATCAATACCGCTGGTTATCATGACGGTAGGTCACTCTACGCGTCCGGTGGCAGAGTTCATCCGTCTCCTTAAAGCGCATGATGTAAAACGGCTGGTCGATGTGCGCACCATCCCGCGTTCGCGCCACAATCCGCAGTTCAACAGGGATCAATTAGCGGCTGCTCTGCATTCCGCGCGGCTTCACTACAGGTACATGCCGGGGTTGGGAGGCTTTCGACATGCCCGGCTAGATTCAGTCAACATGGCGTGGCAGAACACCAGCTTCCGTGGCTTTGCCGATTACATGCAGACGCCTGAGTTCAAGAAGAATTTGGACGCTCTGATCGAGCTTGCGAAGAGGGAGCAGATTGCCGTTATGTGCGCCGAAGCTGTTCCCTGGCGTTGCCATCGTTCCCTGATTGCAGACGCGTTATTGGCACGAGGTATTGAGGCCAGGGAAATCACGAGCGCTACTCGCACAAGAACCCACACACTTACTCCCTGGGGACAAGTGAACGGAACCAAAGTCACCTATCCCGCTGAACCCTCAGTTGAGCTACGCGCTTGAGGCTAGCTCTCCTCGAAGGCGTGAATCAGCGAGAGTAGGGTGGCTCATTGTGGAAAGGTATCGAGGCCTGTGCAACGATGTATGTTGCACTGCCTCCAGCAATGAAAGGACCGCTCCGATGAAAATGCAAGTAACGCTTACCCGCACAGACTCTGGAGCCACCGCCAAAGTTACAACCTCTAATGGAGAAGCACGAAAAGACTATCTGTCGTGGGAAGACGCCCTAATAGATGGCGAGCATCTGGGCCTGCTCAACACGGTTGAGTCCATAGCTGCAAAGGCTCTGCCACCTGGATTACCACTTCATACGAAAGCCGATGTAGATTTGTCCAAACTCAGTGACAACGGCTTCATTTCCGGCAAGACGCAGCCGCCCCAGTAAGCTATGGGGCGGACCGCCCTTCGCTTATCTGCGCCGTTCGAGCGCGTTCTGACACGTTCAAGATGTCGCACGAGTTTCTTTCCGAGATGCGCAACAGCGAAAGGTCGCGTAGGCGACAGCGCGTCGCGTCTGCATACTTTGCAAAACGGAGAGCGTATCGCAGAAGCGCTTCGGTGTCATGCAGGCTTCGCTCGGAACGGTCTACACTCGCACTGGCCGCCGCTTCTTCACGGATGACAATTTGGAGCGCCAATTCCTGATCCGTCTTCAGATGGCTGTCACCGCGTCAGGCCTCTGGGATGAAATGGTAACCGACTGGCTCTGCCTCGACTGCGAGTTGATGCCTTGGTCGGTAAAGGCACAGAAACTGCTCCAGAAGCAGTACGCGTCGGTGGGCAACGCCGGCGTTCGGGGTCTCAAGGCGGAGAACGACATCATCGGGCAGGCAACGCAGCGCGTCCCTGGCCTGGAGGCTCTGTCGGCTCACACTGCGGCACGGCTCAATGCGGTCGGACACTACACCCGCACCTATCAACAGTATTGCTGGCCAGTAAGCTCTCTCAAAGATCTCAAGCTGGCTCCGTTCCATATTCTGGCGAGCGAAGGCGCTGTCCACACGGACAAACCTCACTGATCTTGCCCCCGCGAAACGTATCCCATAGCTGACAATCAGCGAAGGGGAAACGATGATCAGGGCGACGCGGGCACGGTACACGCTGGAGTTCAATCTGGAGGCGGTTCGGCTGGTTGAGTCGGGCCAGAGTATAGCGTCTGCATCACGAACGTTGGGCCTGGTTGAACAGACGTTGTTCAATTGGGTCAAGGCGCATCGGGAAGGCACGCTGAAGGATGCTGACAGCCGGTCGAAGGTAACCGCCGAGCAGATGGAGATCAGCCGTTTGCGGGCCGAGTTGGCGCGGGTCACGATGGAGCGCGACATCCTGGGAAAAGCTATGGGGCTATTTTTGCCCAACCCCTCGAAAAGGTCTAATTGGCGATGAGAGGGGTTGATGCCTGATCCCTCTGTTGAGCGAGATAGGCGAAGAAGATCCGTCTGGCGACGCCAACGACCTTGCAGACCTCGTCCGCCGTCTTGCCGGAGTTGTCATGGAGTACTTTGGCATCTTTCAACTTGACGATATCGGTGCGTGGCCGCCCTCCTGTCTTCCCTCGCGCCTTTGCAGAGGCCCGGCCTGCGGCGGCTCGTTCGGCGCGGAGGTTCGCGCTCCATCTGATGAATAGTTCCCATCATGAACAGGAAGCAGCGTCCGGCGGCGGTGTTGGTGTCGATGTTTTCTCTCAGAGAAACCAAGTTGACCTGCTTGCTCTCCAGCACTTGTGCCGTTTCGAGCAGATGCATCAAGGATGCGCGTCATGCGACTCAGCTCGGCCACGACCATGACGTCGCCAGGGCGGACCTACTCCATGAGCTGATCCCAGCCTGGCCGATCCATGCGGGAGCCGGTCATCTTGTCGGTAAAGATTTTCTTGCACCCCGCCGCTTTCAATGCGTCGATCTGAGAATCAAGATTCTGACCGACGCTGCTAACGCGGGCATATCCGACTCGATGCAGTTGATGTGTGTCCATAGTGCGGAAAGTTATCAGGTGCCGGCGTAATCCGCACGTTGTTTTTGGCAAAGGTTTCCGCACTGGATACAGGCCCACGTCTATCATAAGGAGGCATCTCAATCCTGCCGTGCGGAAAGTGTACTTCTTGCACTCGCTGAAAGTCGCTTGTGCATGGCCTCCGAATCCCGCCGCCTGTCGATCCTGACCGTCCAGGAGGTAAGCGAACTTTACGATCTGCCCTGCTTTACGGAAGAGGACCGTTATCTTTACTTCGATCTGAGCCCAGTCGAGCGTGAGCTGGTCGATGGCGTGTTCACTATCTCGGTTTCGGCTTGTGAGACCAGATGCAAGCGATACGTGAACCGCATCCGTTAGGTAGCACCAGCCTACAGGAACTCACTAGGGCAATGTTGGTCCGCCTCGGGGAGGACCCCGAGCGTGATGGCTTGCTGTGCACTCCTAAACGCATGGAAAGTTCGCTGCTCTATCTGACCAAAGGCTACCAGGAAAGCCCCGAGTAAACTCTGCTGGGTGCGATGTTCGATGTGACGTACGACGAGATGGTGATTATCAAGGACATTGAGCTGTTTAGTCTATGTGAACACCATCTTTTGCCTTTTTTTGGCAAGGTGCACGTCGCATACATTCCACAAGGGAAAGTGATCGGACTCAGTAAGGTTCCTCGTCTGGTAGACGTATTTGCGCGTCGTTTGCAGGTGCAGGAGCGTCTCACTACACAAATTGCCGAAGCTATTCAGAGTGCCATCCACCCGCGGGGCGTGGGGGTAATTGTTGAAGCGAAACATCTGTGCATTATGATGCGCGGAGTTGAAAAGCAATACTCCTCTACAATTACGTCCTCCATGCTTGGTGCTTTCCGTAGGGAAGAGACGCGCGCCGAATTTCTTGCGCTTATTCGCGCAGGACACACTGCGTCCTAGCCTGGAAATCGGCAAGGTGATTACCAGGGAGAAGCTCCGGGAGTAAAACAACAGTAATTGACGCCCCGTACGATCCCTGCTGCCCACTCGCCTGGCCAACTACGACAGCAGTTGGGAGGTATCTTCCCATAACTGTCGAGCAATGGTGCCGGCCGGCTCAGTCCTCGCCAATCTGGCGGCTTGCCCGGCCCACATCTGCATTCGGTCAGCATCTCCCGTTCTCTGAGCATCCTCTCTCATCGCTCGAGTGAGTCCCCGCTGGACAGGATACGGAGCCGGAAAAGGAACACTCGGAGCAGTAGATGCACGAACATACGCCGTTGTGACGCTACGTCCGGGCCGTCCGGTGAATGCGCTCGTAACCATAGTTTCGTGGGCTTCCGCATGCCCAAGGCGGGCTGCATAAACAGGATGAAGCATCGCTTCCGGAGATCGCAAGAATCCTGTTCCCACCTGTACGGCACTGGCGCCCAAGATCAGTGCTGCCGCCACTCCACGTGCATCGGCGATTCCACCGGCGGCCACAACGGGGACGCTAACCGCGTCGACGATCTGCGGTACGAGTGCGATCAGACCTACCATTTGATGTTCAGCCTCGTCCGCGTGGAAAGCTCCTCGGTGTCCACCGGCTTCCATGCCTTGAGCGACAATGACGTCTGCGCCGGCGACCTCTGCAGCCCTGGCTTCGGCGACCGTCGTAGCGGTAGCAAACCACAGGATGCCATGTGCCTTCAGTTCGGAAACGAAGGCTTCGGAATAAATCCCCATAATCGAGGAAATGGCTTTCGGCGCTATGTTGATCAGTGTCTGGCATTGCGCGTCAAAGTCCGGGAGGGATGTTTCGCCCGCCTCTGGCGGAACTGGAGGCCCCCACGTCGCAAGGTACTCTCGTTGGTGTTTTTCCAACTCGTAATCGCGCATTGGGGCTGGGCCTGGAATCCAGAGATTGAGTTGGAATCCCCCCTCACTCTGCTTACGAAATTCGTCGCTCCAAGCCTCGATTGCCTGCGGTTTCATCAACAGAGCTCCACATGCTCCTAATCCTCCGGCATTCGCTACGGCAATCGACAAGGATGGGGGACAGGCACCCGCCATGGGGGCAAGTAGGATTGGCAGACGAATACCCAGATGGTCAGCGAACGCCTCCGCTCGTGCACGAGGGGATAAATGCAATTGGTTGCCCATACGAAAGCCTCCTACGTGAAACCTAACTTGCAGTGTATGCCGAGAAGGATGATCTTTAGCCCTACGCTTAATAGCGACAATTTCTGGCGATCTGGACCTGATAAGCGGACTACAACGTTGATGAGGCAATCTGGATTCGGGGCAGCCCTGAATTGATCAGAAGGGTCCACCGTCCACGCCTCAGGGCACGTGACTAAGAATGGTCATCTGCGGCAACCGGCCCATGAAGTGTGAGGTATCGGATGGATCCAGATGTTCTGGATTGGGGTATTCTCCGTGATGACTAGGGAAATGCTGGACATCATTGTGAAGACGGCGAGCGATTTTGTGGCTACGGCGAAGAGCGGGTTCATGGTGGTTTAGAGCGAATCACTGAGGACAGGGAGAAAAAGAGAGAACACGGAATTCACTGCGTTCGCTCGCGCGCGGGCAAGAGCAGTTGCGCCGTGATGATCATTGCTGGGACGAGGAAGGCGAACGAGCCGAGTACCCACATGATGACTGCGCCGAGGACCTGATCTTCGAGTACAGGCAGGCCGAACGGGTTTGGGTGGTTGATGTACCAAGGGTAGAGGGGCCGGTCGCAGAAGGTCAGGAAGCCGGAGAGCATCGTCATCACGATGTCGGCGAGGGCAAGGTAGATCAGTGCTCCCCAGTCGCTGTTCCGTTTCTCGGCGGGCCACGGTCGCAGGATATACCACCAGAAGAGAAGCGACGTGATGAGGAAGCAGAGATGCTCCACGCCGTGCCATGTCTCATTCTCCAGTGCGAGGTCGTAGGCAGCGGGCACGTGCCATGCGAGATATCCAAGATTCATCAGCAGGAATGCGATGGCAGGCGTGACCAGCCATTTGCCCAGACTGCGTAGCGCGCGCACGCGAAGCATGGGCCCTATGATCCATTGCGTGACCGGAGCGGGCAGGCCACGCAGCAGTGGCACCACGGGAAGACCATATAACAGAAGCATTGGGATGGCCGACATCAGTAGAAGGTGTTCGACCATGTGGACGGTCAACAGCCTATCGGCGAAGCCGTCCATAGGCGAGGCGATGGCGAGCCAGAGGAGGGCGAGGCCGGAGAGGAAGGAGCCGAGGCGGGTGTCATCGAACTGCGCCGGCCGGGTTTTGCGGATGAGGATCCAGCCGCGCAGGTAGATTGCTGCGGTGATAGCGATTGAGAGCGTCAACCAGAGGGGAAGGGACCAGTCGGCAAAGACTTGGCGTACAGGATCTGACATGAGCTATTGCGCCGGCTGCTTAGCGCTGGGTTGTGCGGGAAGCGGAGGTTGCGGCTGGGGGTCGGCCAGTTTGCGGGAGGCATCTACCGCCGGCGTGAGATCGCCGTGCAGGGTCATCAGGAAGCGCATCAGCGCTTGCGTCTCGGACGGGTTGAGCGCGTTGCCGTAGGCGGGCATGTTGCCGCCGCCCTGCAGAATCTGGCGGATGATCTGGTCTTCAGTCATGCGTGAGGCGATGGTGTCGAGCGCGGGGCCGCGCTGGCCGCCGCTTCCGTCGAGCGAATGACAGTTACGGCACTGCTTTGCCTGGAACACGAGCGCGCCCTGGCGTTCGAGCGGAGTACGGTTGTGCAGATACATTGTGGGGATGGGCGCGCTGGTCCACGCATCCATAATGGGGCTCCACGGCGTGTAGGTGCCGAGCCGCGTGAAGATGCCGAGCGTGACGGCGATGACGGAGACCATCAGGACAGCGACGGGTCTCCGCGCCCAGTGGCGTTCACCTTCGCCAGCGAGGAGAGGTAGCAGGAGCATGGCGGCGATGACAACTACAGGTACGACGAGCAGCACTGCGGTCTCAAGTGAGGCGGGCAGGAACGCGAGCACCGCATATATCCAGAGGAAGGCGAAGTCGGGCTT
>PKWK01000307.1:0-12773 GCA_003133205.1 Granulicella sp.
ACCTGGACATCTAGCGGTTCACAGAGTTGAGCGCTTGCATGGCGGCGTAATGATCCGGACTAGCTTTGAGGGCCAGTACGAACTCCTGCCGCGCTTGGTCTTGATTGTTGAGTCCAAGCTGGCCGAGCCCAACCATATAGTGAGCGTCCGCGACCAGAGCGCGCTGGGCTGGAGTCGCGTTGGACTGGAACGGTGCTTTGCTCACGGGCGAACTGCCCAGCGATTTTGTGCCTGAATCGATGAGTGCGCCAAAGATGGTCCGGGCGCGATCCGACTGGCCAAGCTTCTCAAGGGCCAACGCCTGGTAGTAGCGTGTAGCCTGCTCAACGCGTACACCAGCGGCGAGACCGCCCATGTTGCCCCGGTTACGGAACTGGCCGGGCCCGCCGGGACGGGCGCCCGCAGCGTCGCCGGCTGGCGCGATCGATGCGTCAGTCCAGAAGCGTTGGGCATTCTCCGAATCGCCCATCGCCTGATAGGCATTGCCGATCCAGTATGAGACTTCGACTTTGCGGCCACTGACATTGCCGGTCGCTTCCTGCAAGTTGACCGGAATCTGAAGTGCCGCCTGGTAGTCCGCCAGCGCTTGCGCGTAATGCTTGTCGATCATCTGCTGATGGCCACGCGCCAGGTTGGCGTTGATCCATGAGTCGCCCAGAGAGAAACTCCCGCCACCCTCCCAGGCGCGGAAGAACCGTGACTGCAGCAGTTGAATCGCCGCGTCGGGCTTGCCGGCAAAGATGTCTAGGTTGATCTCGCGGGCGATTACGTCGTCGCGATTGACGACTGCCTGATGCGCTTCCATCAGCGAGAGCCGCTTCTCTGGGGGGACGCCATTTTCCTCGTAGAGCTTGTCCAGATCATTGAGTACCATCGCATTGCCGCCAAATTGGACGGCCTTCTCCAGGGCGGCGAGCGCCTTGTCGCGCTGATTACCCTGGCGCGTATACACCATCGCCAGGTTGCGATAGACAACAGGAAAATCCGCACCCAGTCGGGCAGACGTCTCCCAGAGAGCGTGCGCCCGCTGCGGCTGCCAATCAAACAAAAGATTGCCCAGATAGTAAGGAGCATGCGAGTCATTTGGGTTTGCTTGCATGGCATCCTCCAGCACGGCAATCATCTCCATCTGGAAGGGAACACATAGTCCGTCGGCACCCTTTCCGCCAACCGGTCGTACTCGCGCGCCTTGTCGGTCTGGTGCATCTGCCGGGCACAGTAGCCCAGGTAGTAGTAGACGAGCGGAGACACTTTGGACTTATCTGGGGTTGCGCTGACGATCTGCGTGAGCAGCGTGGTGCCGTCCTGCCATAGTCCGGCATCCAGATAGTCCGCAGCCACTTCAAGAGCCGTCGCAGGATGCTCGCTGACGGTCGTCATCAGGGACGTTTCGCTGATGGGGGATTTCGTTGCCAACCATTGCTCCGCCATGCCCTGCGCATCCAGCGGATCGATCGCGCTGATAACAGCGACCGCAGCCATCGCCTCGTCGTTGTGGCCGGTGTGGCGCAACAGCGCAGCCCTGAGAGCCAGGGCGCGGATATTCAGAGCGTTCGCCTCCAGGGCATGCTGATCGTACGTCAGAGCCGCGTCGAAGTCGCCCCGAGTAGAGGCAATCTCCGCCAGCGCGAGGTATCCCGGCGACCGCCACGCCGCGCTCCAGGTCGATTTATAAAGCTGTGCGTTTGCCTCATCCAGTTTGCCTTGCGCTTTCAGAGCGAGGCCGAGATAGTAGATCGGTTCACCGTCTTTGGGTGATGTGTAGCTCGCAGTGGCGCGTTCCAGAGCCTTGCGCAGCAGCTTTTCCGCCTCCGCATAGCGGCCAGCCTTGATCGCGTCAATGCCCAGAATCGTGTTAACCCGGATGTCGCCGGGATCGCGGCGCAGGGCCTCCTGCCAGTACGCGTTGGGATCGCCGCTGGGTGAATGAAACTGCTCCATCCGCAGGCCGGTGAGGTACAACTCTTCGTTTGTCTTTATCTCCGCTGGCGTTGGCGGGTTCACTACCGGCGGTGGCATTGTTTCGTGCTGCAATTTGACCGGGGAGTACGCGATTAGTTGGCGCCCATCCGCCTGCATCGCGGCCCGAAGATCATGCTCGTCCACGCCCGCCGGCAAATCAACCTGCTTCACGAAGGAGTGGCCCGGGCTGATCGCGACCGTCTCCTTCAACAAGACCCGGTCCTTCAGCTTGAGTGTGACAGTTGCCGATGGACGCGCCTCGGTTGAATAGAATCCCACGGTGGCTTTGCCGTCCTTGATTTCGAGATTGACGGCCGCATCGAGATTCGCGTTCTTGACGCCGTCGATATCGCGGAACGGATACCAGTCCTGCGTCCATGTGCGGGATTCGTACGGTTGCAGCCAACTGTAATCCGGCTGATTGTCGGAGTATGCCCCGACCATCAGCTCAATATACGGCCCGTCTGAATCCGTAAGTAAATGGTCCTCCGCCCGGCCACTGGGGCCGTTGCCCCACGTCCAGAATTTCTTACCCGGAACGACATTGTGATCGGCGATGCTCAGAATACCTGCATTCTTGCCGTGATCGTAGCCAGCGAGGAAATCATCCTGGTAGTTCCAGGCAAACATGGAGTTGGCGCTCAAGTGGTTCTTGTACCAACTCACGTCGACACCTGCCGAAAAGTCCGCATTGTTGAATCTCGTCGTTGCGATCGGCCACGTGGTGAAATCGCGCTTGCCGTGATACGTCACAAATTGTGTGCTCGGCGGAAAGATGACCTGATAGGTATCGTTGACGTGGACAGCGACGTTGGAGAAGCTGAGCATCGAGGTCGGCACCGGAGTCCGGTTGATCATGCGGAACGATGCCTCGAGGTACGACTTTCCCGGAAGCAGCGTCAACCCGACGGCCCAGTCCATGCGATCGCGCAGTTCCAATTCACCGATCCAGACTGTCTTTGAGCCGTCTGCGTTTTCATCAACCTTGTATTGCATCGGCAGGAAGCTGGTGGCGCGGTGGTGGTGCGGCAGGTCCCATTCGATTCCGCCCGAGATCCATGCACCGAGAAGGCTGATCAGCGCAGGCTTGATGACGTGCTGGTGGTAAATGAAGTCGTATCCGTTGGTCTTGTCCACCGCCTCGAAGATCTTGCCTCCGAGTTCGGGAAGGATGCCAATCTTCACATACTCGTTTTCTAGATAGACCATGGTGTAGGTCTTGTCTTTCCTCTCGGTCGTCAGGTTGTCGTAGACCGGATATGGGTAGATGCGATGTTGCGCGCCCTGCGAATTCCCGCCAAAGTAGAACTGCGGGTTGGGATCCGGCGGCCCGATGAGGTAGGTCGGGATCGTGACCTTCTCTTCCCACACCTTGACCGGCGCTCCAGCGGCGAACAGCAGTGAACTCATCGCAAGGCTGAGCACGAACACAGAAGCTGAACGGCACATTCCTCTTTGCATGGCATTCTCCGAACATCCTTAATTGATTACAGCGGCCACGGTGTAGAAGGCGCACCTGCATCCGACGCCATGGGGTGCTGCGCAAACGGCAGCACCTTGCCGGCATGTACATCCATCAGTCTCTTATGTGAAGCCTTCGCTGCCCCGATGAGTTCGACATAGGGCCGGTCGGTTACATCGACAAAACCGATGTTGTAATTCTCGCCATCCATGCGGCCAAGCACGGGTTCGTCGCGCCATTGGAACCAGTACGCACCCAGGAACCACTCGAGCGAGGCGGCCTGCTCCACGTAATAGCGATAGGCGTTGCCCCGCTCACGCTGGTCCTTCGCCTGCACCAGCCCGGCAGCGAGACCGTCCGCGGGCACGCCGATATGGTACTCCCCAATAAGAATTGGCCGCCCAGAAAGGCGGGCGGCGCGGATGATCTGTTTGGTCGGCTCGTATTCGTACACGTTGATGCTGCAAACGTCGAATATCTTGGCCATGATGAGGGCTTCGTCCGACATCTTGCCACCGAAGCGAATTCCTAACAGCAGGTGATTCGGATCGTACTTGCGGACCGCGCCACAGATGATGTCCAGATACCTCTCGAAGCAGGCGAGGATAAATTCACGGCGCCGCACAGGCGTGTCGCTCTCAGCGAGAAAGTCCTTCAGCTTCGCCTTCGTCGCCGAATCCGGCCCGCCGAGAATCAGGCCGCAAAGCTCACTCTCGCGTCCATTCCACGGCGGTTCATTCCCGACGAAATAGCCGATCAGCAGAGGGTCATTCCTGCGAGGCGAGCATTGCGTGTTGGCGGCCGCATCAATATCTTCAGCGAACTTCGCCGAGTACACATCTGGCAGACCAAGAAAGGTTGGTCCAAGCGGCCAGCGAAGAAACGCCGTCCCGGGACGTCCCTGCCCGCCGGTGGTCATGCCCCAGGAATCCAGGCGGCGGTTGGTCCGATCCACGGTCGTGCCCGCGTTATTGCCGCCAAACCCCGCGCCTCCGCCCGGTGTGCCGTTGATCCCCGTAGAAAGGAACAGGTGCCCCTCGGGATCGACGAACCACCAACGACCGTCGACCTGCTCTACGCGGAAGAATCCGGTCGCCTTGGCCTGAGTGTTCCTATAGCCGCCATACCGTCCGTAGCCAAAATCGGCGGCACTCCCGAATGCCTTCTCCTCGGCCGCCAGTTCGCGCGACAACTGATCGTGGCTCTTCAGCTTGCGAGGCCAGTCAGCCAGAGCCCACTGGCCAAAGGAATCCAGCATCGGACCGCGCTCCAGAAACTCTGATCCCTCATCGCTCTTCGACAGATGCACATTGCGCAGTTCGATCACGGGCTTGTTGAGTGGATACTCCATCGCGATGGCGATGAACTCGACGGAATGGAGATCTCCGAACGGCCCCCACACCGAATACCATGAGGAATCCGTCCGTCGATTCTGCGCAGAGGCCAGATCGTTGCCGCTCGAATCCCGGCCAACAAAATACTGCAATGGGATCGACGCGCGCAGCCATGCGTTCTGACCGAAGCCAATGAACGACACGGAACGCGGACCATGGGTGGTATAGGCCCACAACAACAGCCGCTGGGGTGAACTCATCTGCATCTCCATCACCAGGTGCGAATACGCCGACAAATCCGCGGGAGACTGCTGACCGAGTTCCGTCACGGAGATACGCAGTTCAGACGACACGCCGTCAAAGACAAACCGCTTCACCGCGTTCACAGCAGATACCGGGTTTGAGTCTTGCAACACAGCGCCAAAAGTTCGCGCGCTCGAAATAGCCGGTACCGCTCCCGCAATCAACTTTAGTGCTTGGCGACGACTAACATTCATAGCTTCGTCCTTTGAGGCAAGCTGGTCCATAAATCGGATTCCTGGCGATTGCTCGCAAGGTCACACCGGGAACGCATTGCCGTACACGATTACACCGCAGTCAAATTCGCCCAGTCCGAATCGTTTGAATTGTATGCCAGCCAATCATGTATCCGGTGCAATCGAAAAGTACACCTCGTTCATCCTGCCTCGCCGCGATGTATTCTTTCACCACCAGATTCATATCATCGTGCAGGGAGGTGATCTGTCGACGCAAATATGAAACCAACGCTCATGCAGCGTATGCGCGTTTATGGACTCGTTCTGTTGCCATGGTTGATTGCGTATGAATCAGTCGTGCGTTTGGGAGTTCATGAAGGCGCATTGACGACGTATACGTCTTTGGATGCCAGGGTTCCAGTGATTCAGTGGACTGAGGCTGTGTACGCAAGCACCTACTTTGTCGTCCTGCTTACTCCCGCCCTCCTTCAACGCCGATGCGCGCTACGGCGGTTCGCCACCCAGGCTCTTGTCGCCATGGTCGTCGTATTTCCGATATTTGTCCTGATACCACTAGTCGCTCCACCCCGTCCATTTATAGCAACCGTTCCGCTCGGACATCTGATGCAACTAGAACGGAGTCTCGATTCAGCGGCTGGGGCATTTCCGTCCTTCCATGTCATTTGGGCCTGCATCGCCGCTTCTGTGCTGGGGTCCGCTGGGGGATGGAAGAGATACTTCTGGATTGCCTGGGCTACTTTGGTTGCCGTAAGTTGTCTGACTACAGGCATGCATTCGATCTTGGATGTCGTTTCGGGAATCGTTGTTTATGTATTCATCGCGAGAATCCAGGTCCATTGGCCGGATTGTCTCAAGCTGTAGCTCAGGTGAGTCGCGAAAATCTTCGTCGCGAGTTGGGAAAGTCAACGCCCATCGCACAGAAGATGACACACCCGAATACTGCCGCCGGCAATATGGCGTTCCATTGGAAGATCGGGGTCGGTGTCACTTCGCCATTGTCGAAGCAGGTGAAGAGTGCTCCCAACACGACGCTGGCCACGGCCGCCCACTGATAGAGCCGTAATCCGGCTACTACTTTGGTTTGGGGCTCGCCGCGCCAAGCCTCTTCTGCGAATCTTCCGATGCCGTTCAGGATGAAATAGAGGCCGACTATTAGTTGGAGCGACGTGTGTTGCATCCAGAGGTTGAGTTGAATAAGCGCCACGGCGAGGTTCCACAAGATTGAGTAGACGGGTGTCGGGTGCAACGGGACTGCGGTCCAGGAAGTGAGTCTGCAGACGCGTGAGTTTGGGTGGACATAGCGGATACCAACGGTGGCCGCGGCAGGTCTGCCGTGGCAGCACCCTTGTACCAGGCAACGAAGCCTTCCTGCGGCCTGGGCCCATGGGCCGCTCACGGAAAACACAGCGAGGAGCAGCCAGATGCTCGTGTGAAACAGGGGTGCGGCCAGAGCCCCGATTGTCCCTCCAAGTAAACCGCCGTAAAATCCGAACGGTCTCAGTAACTGAGGCGAACCTTCCACATATTGGGCCCAAAGGGCGGCGCCTGCTACGGCCACCGTCGAGGCGAAGAGAATACCGTTCCGGTGTCCCGGCCCTGCCAGGACTATGTCCATCCAGATAGCAACAAACGCGCCGAGGCCGGCATATGCACCATGATTGATGATGCGAACCGGGCCGATTCTCCATTCCCGCCAGGAATTTGCAACTCGTTCTGCAGTTGTTCGGATCTCCTGCCATATCCAGCCAACATTCCAAGCCAAAGTGACAGTGACTACACCGCCCAGAACCCGGAACACGCCATTTGAATCAGCAAGAATGCAACCTGCCACGAGGAGGATGAGCCAACTGCGCGAGATCCAGCGAAGCGAAGGCCAGCGTTCCTCCAAAGCTCCAGCGAATAGAGCACCCCAGATGATTGAAACACTGGGGAAATAGGACCATTCGTTATTGATCGTTTGAGTCCAGTATCCAAGATGTGGCAATACGATTCGCATCGCGAGGAACACCGCGCAAGCGAACCCCATTGCCGCAAGACTATGGACCTCGATCCGCCTGACGTCCCCTTGTCTGTTGGCCACGAAAGGCGCAAGTGCGAATCCCACAAACGCACTCGTCACGATTACTTTCGAAATATTGATAAAGAAGAGGCCGTTGCTGAAAGCTAAGAGAGTGTGCGTCGGGACAAATGCTTTTCCCAGAAAGAGCACACCTGCGAACAGCACGAACCAAGGAAATATCGCAAACGTATAGCAGGCGAAGATATCGGAGACGGAGGAGGGCGAAGGGCTGTCTGCCGGCAACAGGCCTCGTGGAATGGACCCAAATCGCCCTCGAAGATCATGGCGTTCGTATCCAATGACAAGCGCTGCACAGCCCAGCATCGCGATGGGGGAGATGAGCCACAGTCCACTCGCCGAGCCTGCGCTGATCGAAGTGCCTAGACAGAGTATGCAGAACCCGGTGTAGATCGGATGTGGAAGCAGACGATAGACGCCACGATCGACGTACCGAGGAGGTGGATGCGCGTTCATCGGAAGGCCGCCGCCATAAATCCAGAGATCTCTCATCCCGGAAAGCAGGAGCAGCGCCCCCAAGATTGCGAGAGTAAGACCGAGGGGGAGAGAAGCAATAGCCGGTAGATGAACAATCTTTGCGGTTGCACTCGCCCAAGCGATAAGAGCAAGAGGCAGGAGCAATACGAATGTCGCGCTGTAAAGTACCTTGCCAGTCGGGGTTAAGGCCACTCGACCACCTCGTGAATCGCCATGCCGATTGAGTCGGGGTATCCAGGCCGCTGGAGCACCGCCCGACTCAGCCACTTGCACTCTCTCATATTGAGAACGGAGTCCGGAAACACTCGATCCAGGTGGGGAATAACAGAGAGTGCGGTTGAGCCGAGCAGACCATCTCGCAGCACAAAGGCGGCGTCGAGCCGCAGAACGCCCTCCTGATCCTTCAGGACTATCTCGCTATCACTTATCTCTGTCGCGGTTACGACCGTTCCATTGAGGTAGACGACTCTTTTGGTATACGGGCCGCTCCAGTCAATCCAGACGAGCGCGTCAGTTTCGTTAACAAAACGCCCCCAACGCAGCCTGCGAATAGGCAGCTTCCAGGGGGCTAGCGATAGACGTAGATGCTCGACGTAGCCCCAACCCCGCAGCGTGGGTTCGGAGCCCACGCGAACGACTGCGGATGCGCGAGGGGCAATGCAGTTCCATTCGAGAGAACCCGATTCCGATTGAAACAGAAGGTTGCTATAACTGGGGCCGAGATCTTGCCAGGTTCCAGCTACGAGCCAGTCTGGCGACTGCCACGAGATCTGATCTCCCTGAAGCACAGGCGCCGGGCGCTTGCGCAACGAATAGAGAACGCGTGTCGGAGAGCCCGCTCCATGTATCAGCAGACTTGAGTAATGAACGGTAATGGCCAGCCAACGCAGCTCTGCGTGGTAGACGATAGCCGCATCGCCCTCAGCAGTAACGCAGTCCGCGTACCATTTAGAGAGCTCAAATGCGGGCATTGCGCTCCTTGCATTACTAGGGGCCAACAGCTATCAGCTAACCGCACGCGATGGCAAAGGCCGCTGCCAGCATGGGAAGGCGAGATAGCTCTATGCGCCTGGTGTCGTTCAGTTTAGGCCAACTGAATACACCTAAGAGAGAGAACAAGGCGACAAGAAACATCACCTTCCCGGCCCAGCCTGTAGCAGCGATAACTCCAACCCCAAGGGACAGAGCCATGATGTACGTCCCGATTCGTCTTGCACGAGCATCACCCAAGGCGACAGCGATGGTCAACATGCCGGCTCTGAGATCACCCTCCACTTCGTTCGCATCCATAAGGGCCTCCCTTCCTGCAACGAAGAGGGCTAGCGTCACATAAGATGGCCAGGCATATCGAGCGCGGCTGACAAACGAGCCATAGTACAAGGGCGCAGCGCATAGTACAGCGACGTACAAACCCTTCATGAGAGGAAATTTGTGAGCGAAAGGAGTGTAGAGAATCAGAGCGACCGCAACCATTACCAATACTTGCCCGCCTGATCCAACCAGGAACGAGACAGTGCAGGTGGTGACAAGCAGGACTAACGCAAACAGCATTGCTACTTTTCGAGACAAGATACCGCTGGCGATCGGTCGCTTCACATTCGCTGCTGCATCCTTGTGGTAGTCCAGAATGTCATTGAAGACAAAGCCAAAGGAAGTGAGAGTAAACATTGCGAGTCCGACGAGTATGGCGGACCCCGAGAAGCCGGAATGCATCAGAAATACCGCACTCGACATCGTTCCTGCCACGAGAGAGGACATTGGCCGCATCGGTGCGAACATGGCCGGTAGTAGCACACATACCGCGCTCGTCGATCTCATAGCCGCGTGGCGAACATCCATGCGCGAATTGTAGAGCCAATCCGCAAATACTCGGCAATTATTTCTTCTCAACTTCTGAGTCGACTGCTGCTTAAAGCAGAACCGCGCGCCTAGCATTCTCCTCCTCAGCGGGTCACCTACTTCGATCCACCTAGCTTGCTCACTTCATCGTCCATGCCCAGATACTCCCACCGTTGCAGAGCGATCGGCACGTTGCCGTTCAGCCACACGGAATCATGAAACGTTCGCACGCTGAACTTCTCGCCCTGCTTCAGTCGCGCATCCTCCATCATCTGCATGATCTGCAGTTTTCCGGTCTGGTATGCGATCTTCTGCCCCGGTAACTCACCCATCTCAACAACCTCGGTCCGCGCATCCGCCTCGTCCATTGGCACATTATGCTGGAGAAAATCGACCGCCTGCTCCGGCGTGATCACTCCAAGCGCGACCTTCACATCCACGATCACGCGCAGCGCCCGCAATCGCATCTGGTTGTAAACGATCTCCCGGGTATGCGGGCTGTCATCGTACAGCCCCGATTGCAGCATCATTTCTTCCGCGTAGAATCCGATGCCCTCGTTCGCCCCCGAGTCGTAGTAATGCCGGCGTATCGGATCCGGATTCTTCCACGACGCGCAAAGCTGCCCATAGTGGCCAACCGTGCCCTCATGAACAATCTGTATCCGCGGGTCCTTGGCATCCGCGACCCAGAAATAGCCTGCGCTTGGCGAGGGCCGAGCCACGTACCGTATCCCGTTTTGATCAAGTCGCGAGGGCGACGTGAAGTCATCCATCTCAATAAAATCCCAAAGCGCCGCGAGGTACGGCGGCTGCGGCCGAAGCGTGAAGTGTTGCAGCCCAGTTGGCAAAGTCAGAATTCCCCTGCGCTCCAGGAATTCACGCACTCCCGCCTCCGCCTTCTGATTGCGCGCGATGAACTCCTCCACAGTCGGCGCCATCACCAGGGGCGGCACGGAGCGGTTCCGATTTGCTTCGAGCCCTTCGAATGCTACTGCGCGTCGCCATTCCTGCTCGGCCCGTGCCACCAACTCTTCCGGGGTGTACGGCATAAGGGCCACGTTGCGCAGGAACCACGTATAGTTCTCGCGTCCGATCGCCGACTGCGCAGGCAACGTCGGCAGAACCTTCTGCAGCCATGCGCTGTATGCCTCCAGAGATGTCGCAGCCCGTTCCGCTGACGCCCTCCACTCCGCAACGCCAATCGTCGTCTGCGGCGCCAGCGTCGTCGCCATCTGTTGCAGTCTCGGCCGAATACCGGCCAGCACATCAATCGCCATCTTCGCGAACGGCGCCGGCGGCGACACAAGGTTTTTCTGCGCCTGCTCCAGGATCTCCGGAACATTGTTCAATCGCGCCATGATCTCCCTGCTCCGCGTCTCGTCATACGGACCCGGTACGGTCAAAGCCTCCGCCACAGACGTCAACGTCTGCTCTATATAGAAATTCGGGTCGCGCTGCCATCGCTTGAGAATGTCCAACTCCCAATGCACACGCGCCAGCGCCGACCCCATCAACCGATGGTCCACCTGTTGCGGGACCGGAGCACTCTGGTCGTTCAGTTTCTTCCAGCGCTCATCGAATGTCGCCACGTCCTTGCGCTGTTTCTCCACGCTCGCAGCCGACCAGTCGCGGACCACTCCTGCGGGACGCTCCATGCGCGGCACGTCATCGCCCGTGTACTGCCCATATCGTGCTCGCCATACCCAGAAATCGGATGCTAGCTTTTCATCGGAATCCGCCGGGCGCTGCGAGAATCCAGGCGCAGCCAAAACCACGCACAAAGCAATTAAGGTCAGACATTGTTTCAACATATTCATCCTCATGGATGTTGCAGATGATTCCGCCCTACTTGATGTCCTTCTTCAGCCTCAGACGGAACAACATACTTATTTCTTCATGAGGAAGAGCCGCATCGGCGATAGCTCAACTTTGTTGAGCCCCGCCTTGACTGAGGGATCGTTCATCGCGAGCGTACGCGCTTCCTCCTCGGTCGCGGTCTCGAGCACCGCCATGCCGAACGCACCCTTCGGATCAAGCACCGGCCCGATGATTAGCACGCCGCCTTTCGCGAACTGGGCCTTCCAGTAGTCCGCATGCTCCTGCATCAGTTTCGCCTCGTCCGGAGTCATGTCGTTTGCGAAGGTCGGACGCGGAGGAACCAGCTTCAGGAAGAAGCAAAGCTTTGGGGCAGGAGTCGCTGCCGGCGTGGCAGCGGAGTCTTGCGCCCGAGACATTGGCGCGAAAATGAGCGCCGTGATCGCGATCAGGATGCAGAAGAGTCTTTTCATACCAGGCACTCCAATCCCCTGCATGGGTGCGGTTGGGTAGCGCAGGCCATCCACCCCGCAGGATAGCGGGGAGATTGCCAAGCTTTACATCAACTCTTCGACAAACTTCTTCGCGACGTCGGGCGCGATGTGCAGGTCGCGCTTGATCAGCGGTCCCAGATCGAGTACCGGTTCCGTCTCTTCCAGCGAGGGCAGATCTGTGCGCTCGTAGAACTTGCCGATGGGAATAATCTCGCCCCACACGGTCGCGCGTTCCATGGCACCGACCCAGTTCGTTGCGTCGTATTCAGCATCCTCTTCGAGCTTCTCCACTCGCGGACGGAACCACTGGAACGTATTGTCGTGGTTGTACGTGACGCACGGGCTGAAGATGTCGAGGAATGAGAAGCCCTTGTGTTGAATGGCCTGCTTGATCAGCTCGGTCAGGTGTTTCTGCTCGCCGCTGAAGCCGCGCCCGACGAACGTGGCGCCCGCCGCGAGGGCCAGCGTGACTGGATTGACCGGAGTGTCCATGTTGCCGTAGGGATTACTCTTGGTCTTCATGCCGATGCGGCTGGTGGGCGAAGTCTGCCCCGTAGTGAGGCCGTAGACCTGGTTGTCCAGTACGAAGTAGTTCAGGTTGATGTTGCGGCGCATGGCGTGGACAAAGTGGCCTACGCCGATGCCGAAGCCGTCGCCGTCGCCACCTGTCACCAGCACAGTGAGGTCGTGGTTGGCCATCTTGAGGCCGCTGGCCACCGGAATCGAACGGCCATGCAGCGTGTGCATGCCGTACGTATTGATGAAGCCGGGAAAGTTGGACGAGCAGCCGATGCCGCTGACCGTGGCCACCTGGTG
>PKWK01000307.1:12842-21861 GCA_003133205.1 Granulicella sp.
GCCGGCAAGCTGTTCCCGCACCGCGGCAACAATGTGGTGCGGCATGAAGGGCTCGCCATCGTATTTGCGGATATGGCCGTCGGGCACAAAGCTCGTCTCGCTGCGCAGATAGCGGGCAAACTGACCGGTGAAGTTGTTCTCCACGATGATCGTGTGCTTCGCCTTGCCGAGAATGTCGACGATCGCATCGCCATGCAGCGGGACCAGGTAGCGAATCTGTAACTGGTTTGTGGTGACGCCTTGCTCGGCGAGCCTGGCACGTGCCTCGCGAATAGTGCCGTCGGTCGAACCCCAGCCGATCAGCGTCACGTCTGCGTCGGCCGGCCCTTCGAGCACCGGCTTCGGCACCGCAGCTTCGATGCCAGCAACCTTGCGCATGCGCTTTTCCATCATGGCGCGGCGCTTCGCGTGGTTGGTGTACTCGTCGCTGATGAGCACGCCATTTTCATCGTGTTCGTCGCTGGAGACCACATGCGTAAAGCCGGGGATGCCGGGGATCGCGCGCGGAGAGACGCCGCTCTCGGTGATCTTGTAGCGCAGGTACTCCTCGTGCGCATCGCCGTTGGACGTGATGAGTTCGCCACGATCGATGTGTGGTTTGAAGTCGAGCAACTCGGGCTTTACGCTGAGTCTCCCCTCGGAGAGCAGAAGATCGCACAGCACAATTCCCGGACACTGGAACTTGTCGGTGAGATTGAACATCTCCGGCATCAGCGTGAAGCAGTCGCCGATATCCAGCGGCGCCGCGATGACGCGTGGGAAGTCGCCAAACGCCGCGCCCAGCGCCTGCCACAGGTCGCCCTGCTCGGTCTTGGTGGGCACACCGGTGGACGGGCCGGCGCGCATGCAATTGATCGCCACCACGGGAATCTCGGCCATGGCCGACAGGCCGAGACCTTCGGTCATCAGCGCAAAACCGCCGCCCGAGGTCGCGCACATGGAACGCACACCCGCATGGGCCGCGCCGATTGCCATATTGATGACGCCGATCTCGTCTTCCACCTGGCGCACCAGGATGCCCGCCTTGCGTCCGTGCGACGCCATCCAGTGCAGCACACCGGTGGAGGGGCTCATGGGGTAGGCGCAGTAGAACTTCACGCCGGCGGCCGCACCGCCCATCGCCATCGCAGCGTTGCCGCTGAGCACCGCATAGCGGTTCTCGGTCATCGGCAGGGGCTTGGCAAAGGGCTTGAAGTTCGCCGTGGCGTAGTCGTATCCGGCGCGCGCGATGTCGACGTTTTCTTTGACCACGGCTTCGCCCTTGCGTCCGAACTGGGCGGCCAGCACGCTCTCCAGCGACTGAAAGCCCACGCCCATCATGCTGAGGGCGGCGCCCTGTGCGAGTGTGTTCTGGGCAACCTTGTTGCGGGTGATATCCGCCAGCGTGCTGACCGGGAGCGGACAGAGCTGCACGCCTTCCGCGGCCTCGCCCGGCTTGATGGTATCGCCGTTGAAGATGCAGGCGCCGCCCGCCGTCAGCAGGCGCAGGTGGCGATCCATGGTGTCCTTGTTCAGTGGGATCAGCAGATCGATCCCATCGCCCATGCTCTGCACTTCATCGACGCCGGTGCGAATCGTGAGAAACGTATGGCCGCCGCGAATGATGGATTGATACGCGTTGTAGGCGTTCAGATGCAGCCCGCGCCGGCTGAAGATCAATGCGAAGATGTCGCCTGGCGTGGCAACACCTTGACCGGCCGCGCCGCCAATACCAATGGCGAAGGTCTGACTCATATAGTCCTCTCCCTGCTCAAACCGCCGGATCTATCTGTGCTGGTACCGAGCCCGCCTGAAATACACGATCAGCCATGAACCCAACAGGCCAGCCGCTCAGGACAGACTTCAGTGGATCATGCCGTACCAGGACATCTGTTCGGCGAAATTGCCCAGTAGAAGCCTCCGTCCTGCTGGGTGGCAACCAGCATACACGAACCCATGCAGGGTGGGCACGCGTCCGCAAACGGCACGATTTTCCGCTCGCCGGCGCCCTGCTGCAACCCGTCTCCGTGCAACAATGCGAAATATGAGCGAACCGACAAACGAAGCGTTGGGCGACGCCGATACGAATCTCGACCGGCGGCGTTTTCTCACCGTGTGCTCCGCGGCGGGCGTCGCCAATATGATGTTGCCGGGCGCCTTGCTGGCCCTGGCGTCGCAATCCGCCCCAGCACAGGCTCCCGATGCCGCAAAACAGGCCGCATTCCCCAAGATCACGCCGGAGATGATCGATGCCGCCGCCACAATCGTGGGCATCACGCTGACCGCCGAGCAGAAGAGCATGATGCTCGACGGGCTCAACTCGCAGTACAAGTCGGTCGCAGCCATCCGCGATCTCCATTTGCCCAACAGCGTCGCCCCTGCATTCATCTTCGATCCCGTCCCACCTGGCATGGTGCTCGACACGGTGAAGCGGCCAATCCGGGTCTCGTCGGCACCTCATGTCGTCCTTGAAGAGGGTGGGGGACCTCAGTCGCCAGGCATCGTATTCCGCACCGTTCGCGAACTCGCCGAGTTGGTCCGTACGCGACGGATCACCTCCCTCGACCTCACGAAGACGTACCTCAGCCGCCTCAAGCGTTTGGACTCCATGCTGCACTGCGTCATCACCCTGACCGAAGATCGCGCCCTTAGGCAGGCCGCCGCGGCGGACGCCGAGATTGCAGCCGGAAAGTATCGCGGCCCGCTGCACGGCATTCCGTGGGGCGCGAAGGACCTGCTCGCCGTCAAGGGCTACCCGACCACGTGGGGCGCGGGCGGCTTCGAGCAGCAGCACTTCGACGAGGACGCCGAGGTGGTCAAACGGCTCGATGCAGCCGGCGCCGTGCTGATCGCGAAACTGAGCATGGGAGCGCTCGCGCAGGGCGATCTGTGGGGCTCAAAGGAGCACGGAGCCCGCACGCGCAACCCTTGGAACCCGAAGCAGGGCTCGAGCGGTTCGTCCGCCGGCTCCGCGAGCGCGACCTCGGCCGGATGCGTTGGCTTCGCCATCGGCACGGAGACGCTCGGTTCGATCTCGTCGCCCTCCACCCGCTGCGGCGTCACCGGCCTGCGACCCAGCTTCGGCCTCGTCCCACGCACCGGCGCGATGGCGCTGACTTGGACGATGGACAAGATCGGCCCCATCTGCCGGGCTGTAGAAGATTGCGTTCTAGTACTGAGCGCAATCTACGGACCCGACGGCCACGACCTCGCCGTGCGCAACGCCGCCTTCAACTGGGACGCCAATTTCGACTGGAAGAAGCTCCGCATCGGCTACCTCAAGAGCGCCTTCGATCCCAACTCAGACCCATTGCCCGCTAATCCGACCGATGCACAAAAGGCCGCACGTGCACGCCTCACGTACGACGCGAAATACCTCGCCGCAGCCCTTACCGCGCTCCGCAAGATGGGCGTCTCGCCGATCCCGGTGGAGATGCCGAGGTTCCCCTTCGGAGACATCGTACCGGTGCTCGAAGCCGAGGCCGCCGCCGCCTTCGACGAACTCACCCTCAGCGGCCGCGACGCCCTGCTCGCGGGCCAGTCCGCGAATGATTGGCCAAACCAGTTTCGCATCGCCCGCTTCTATTCCGCCGTCGATTATGTCCAGGCGATGCGTGCGCGCACCCTCGCCATCGCCGAGATGGCGAAGCTATTCACCGACGTAGACATCGTAGTTACGCCATCGCAAGGCGTCCAATTGGCTGCGACCAACCTCACCGGGCATCCCGCCGTCATCGTGCCCAACGGCATCCGCGGCGATGACGCCCCAAAGCCACCCAGCGAAGAGGATGGTTCCTTGCAGAACGTTGGTGGCCCTGGCACCCCGGTCAGCCTGACGTTCCTCGGCGCGCTCTACTCGGACGCGCGGCTCGCGGCCTTCGCGCGCGCCTACCAGGAGGCCACCGGCTTCCACCGCCTGCATCCGCAACTCGGCTGAGAACTACCGCCCCGGCTCGCCCATGTGGCGCACCGTCATCTGCAGGATGCGCGCGTTGCGTGGCTGCATGCATGCGAACAAGATCGCATCCGCAACCTCGTGCGGCTCCATCATGTAGGAGGACTTCACACCTTCTTCGGTGCGGCCTTTGCCCACCGCGAACTCCGTCTTCACGCCGCCCGGACAGATCGTCCCCACCTTGATGCCGTACTTGCGCAGTTCGCCATCCAACGCCTGCGCGAATCCAATCTGCGCGAACTTGCTGGCGCAATAGACCGCCTCGCCCGCATAGCCCTGCAATCCCGCAACGGATGAGATGAAGAGAATTTCGCCGCACTTCTGCTCGATCATGATGGGGGCCGCATGGCGCGTGAACAGGAAGCTGCTCTTCATGTTCGAGTCCATCAGCGCGTCGTACTCCTCGGCGCTGGTGTCGACGAGGTTCTTATAGTTCCCTGCCCCCGCGTTGTTGATAAGGATGTCGAGCCTGCCGAACTGCTTCACCGCGAGCGCCACGCACTTCTGCGCGGTAGATTCGTCCGCCGCATCTCCGGCGTGAAACACCGCCTTGCCGTCGTGCACGCCGATCAGATCGCACAGCTCGCGCAGTCGCTGTTCGCGCCGGGCCGTTACCACCACATTCGCGCCTTTCCCTGCGAAGGCCAGCGCCGTCGCCCACCCGATCCCCGAGCTGGCTCCTGTGATGAGAACGGACTTTCCTGCAAGGCTGATCGCTTCCGGCATGACGGCATAGCTCCTGATCTTGTAGTGGTTGGGCAAGCCCGTTTGGCGCGGGGCAGGCCCATAGGGATGCTACCATTCCGCCTATGCCCACCCTGGACGGCGATTCCGACCATCGCACTGACGCAGCGCCGCCAATCCTGCCCGCGCTGGTCGAAGCACGCAGCCTGACCAAGGAATACCCGCGCGACGGCGGGGTAACGCGCGTCGTGGACGACGTCTCCTTCACCATCCTGCCCGGCGAAACCCTAGGCCTGGTCGGCGAATCCGGCTCGGGCAAGAGTACAGTCGCCCGCATGCTACTGCGCCTGGTCGAGCCCACCGCCGGCGAAGTCCTCTTCGAAGGCCAACCGCTGCCGCCGACCTCCTCGACCGAGATGCGCGCCCTGCGCCGTCGCATGCAGATCGTCTTTCAGGACCCCTACGCCGCGCTCAACCCGCGCATGACCGTCCGCAACATCCTCGCCGAGCCGTTCGCGATCCACCGCGAGCCGCCGCCTGAGGGCATGGCAGCGCGCCTGGCCCAACTGCTCGGCTCCGTCGGGCTCGACGACTCTGCCCTCCCACGCTATCCGCACGAGTTCTCAGGCGGCCAGCGCCAGCGCATCAACATCGCTCGCGCCCTGGCGCTGCGCCCGAGCTTCCTCGTCCTCGACGAGCCGGTGAGCGCCCTCGATGTCTCGGTCGGCGCACAGGTCATCAACCTCCTACGCGACCTGCAGCGCACGCTCGGCCTCACCTATCTCTTCATCTCGCATTCGATGCCGCTGGTCCGCTACCTGTGCGATCGCGTAGCCGTGATGCAGCGCGGCCGCCTGGTCGAAATCGGCGACTGCATGGAGGTGTGCGAGGAGCCGCGCAGCCCCTACACGCGTCAGCTCATTGCCGCAACGCCCGAAATGCCCTCCCTGGCTGGCTAACCTGCTGGCTCGCTGAATCGCTACAATGAAGAGAGATGGTTTCCAGCCTTAGCGCACACGTTCCTTATCTTTGGCTGGTCGCGGCCTCGTTGATCGCGGGCGTCATCAATGCGCTGGCCGGCGGCGGCTCCTTCATCTCCTTCCCCGCGATGCTCGCCATCGGCGTCCCGCCCATCCAGGCCAACGCCACCAACACGGTCGCGCTGTGGCCCGGCCAACTCGCCTCGGTCTTCGCTTTGCACACTGATCTGCGCCGCGACCTGCTAGCGGTCGTCGTCACCGCCTCGGTCCTCGGCGGAATCAGCGGCGCTTTCGTCTTGCTGCACACGCCTCAGATCACGTTCATGCACATGGTCCCGTGGCTGCTGCTGACTGCGTCGCTGCTGTTTTGGATCAGCGGGCCAGTCTCGCGCTGGCTGCGTCGCCGCTCCGCCGAACCGCACGTTCCGCGAACTCCGGCGATGATTCCGCTCTTCCTCACGATCTTCCCGGTCACCTTCTACATCGGCTACTTCGGCGCCGGCGCGGGCTTCCTGCTGATGAGCGCGCTCGCCCTCTTCGGCGTCGAGGAGATGAACTCGCTGAACTCGTTGAAAGTCCTTGCCGCCTGTCTATCCAACTTCTGCGCGGTCGTCACGTTCATCTTCGGCGGCGCCATCGTGTGGCACTATTGCCTCGTCTCCATGGTCTTTGCAGGAATCGGCGGATATGTGGGCGCGCAGTATGCTCGAAGGATGAACCCCGCCGTGCTGCGCACCATCGTGGTCGTCACCGGCTGCACCATGGCAGCATACTTTTTCTGGAGACAGGCATGATTCTGAGTATGGCCATCGCGCGATTCAGCCGCCCCGCAGTCGAGAACCTCGGCTTCGTCGCCGCCTTCTGCACCACGGCCGCGTTCGTGCCGCAACTGGTGCGCGTGCTGCGGCTGCGTTCGGCACGCGATATCTCGCTGCCTACATTCCTGATGTTCTCGGTCGGCGTCCTGCTGTGGCTGATCTACGGCGTCTACACCGGTTCGAAGCCCGTCATCGCGTCCAACGTCGTAACGCTGGTGCTCTCCGTCAGCATCCTGATCCTCAAACTGCGCTACGACCGCAACCCAATGGAGGGAATCGAGCCATGAGTCACGAAGGAATCCGCATCGTCAGCGGCGAAGAGGCGCAAGCCGCAGGCCACCAGGACGATCGCCTACCCGCGGACGCCGTCACTCCGCTGAAAGTCCGCGTCAAGAAGAGCGAAGGCACCGGCGTCGAGATCGACTGGCGCGACGGCCACAAAAGTTCGTGGAACTTCCGCTGGCTTCGCGACGCCTGCCCCTGCGCCACCTGCCACGAGGAGCGCGAGAAGAGCGGCCGCGCACCCGGCGAGCCGAAGCCGAAGACCCAGGCCCTGCTGATGATGTACCAGGAGCCCCCGCGCCCCGTCGAAGTAACGCCAATCGGCAAGTACGCTCTCGGTTTCAAATGGAACGATGGCCACGAAGCCGGCATCTACTCCTGGGACTACCTCCGCCGCGTCTGCCAATGCGAAGTGTGCCATCCGCCCACCGGCAAGGTTTAAACGCCCAACAGCCGAAGCGCCTCGTCCACCGTATCTGCCACCAGCACAATCTCGCGGTTCTTCGCCTTCAGCATCCCCTGCTCGACGCAATCATCGAGAAACGCCAGCAGCTTGTCGTAAAAGCCGTTCGTGTTGAGCAGGAGCACCGGCTTGGCGTGAATCTTCAGCGTCTGCCACGCCAGCACTTCGAACATCTCCTCGAACGTCCCAAAGCCGCCGGGCAGGGCGATGAACGCATCGGACCGCTCGCCGATCAGCGCTTTGCGGGTGTGCATCGTATCGGTAATGTGCAACTCGGTGAGGCCATCGTGCGCCACTTCGAGGTCCACCAACACGGTTGGGATCACGCCGATCACCCGGCCGCCCGCTGCCAGCGCAGCCTCTGCGACCGCCTGCATCAAGCCAACCTTAGCCCCGCCGTAAACGACGCCGATGTTTCGCTTCGCCAGCGCGCGGCCAAGCTCAACGGCAGCGGCGCGATACACCGGATCGGCGCCATCGGCAGAGGCGCAGAATACGGCAATATTCTTGATCATCCTTCGAGGATAACAAGCCTCGAAGGAACGCCGGCCGCCGCCTGGCAGACGGCCGGCTCATGCGCTATATGCACTCAACGCAACCACAGTCACTTGATTGCAATGGTCGCATTATTCATGTCGGTCGAAACCTCTGCCAGAAGTTCGCCGGCTTGGTGCGTGGGAGTCGTAGCAGTTACCAGAATGCGCGTCCCAACAGGCAGCTTGAGCGCAACGGTCTTACCTGCATCGAGCGACATGGCCTGGTCCCCCACCTTCAACTCCACCAGGGATCCTGAATCATTTCGCATTGCGAGTTTCACAACCTTGTTCTTCGCAATCGAGGCATGCACAGGCGTATGAATATTAACGGGGGCGGCATAAACACGAGAGAATTTACCGAGACCCGCGACGACGACAGCGAGAGCAACTGCGGACCGAAATTTCATAATGCCTCCGGATGCTTTAGGATTTCGACGGGATTGCTGCCATGGTTTCAGTAAGCTCGCCGCATGCCCATTTAACGCAGAGAGTACGGTGCCGGTTCGCTAAAATCACATGAAAGTGACGAAGCGTAGGAAATCCGCCACGAACGGACAATAACGGATGTTGGAGCACCTGCCGCTTCCCGTGTTCTGACACCATGAATCCACAGCAACGCTTTGATTGCGGGCATCGCAGCAGGCGGAGAAACCTTGTCTCCACCTGCTGCACCGTTGATTTCAATTGAAGTAAATTACCTTGCCCTTAACGTCCGGGGTAACCGCCAACAGCATGTCTCCGTTGCGGTGCCCTAGCCCCAAACTGGCCGCGTAGACGGAAGTTCCCGTCGGAGCTTTGATATCGAGCCCTTCGTGCGCCATCACCGTGTAGGTCTGGCCGGCTACCTTCACATCCTGCGAAAAATTGCCCTTGTTGAAGAGATGGACATCGATGCGAGTATCTTCGACTTTCGCCGTGCTGGAGTGGAAGTGAAACACCTTGCCAAGTGGCCACGCATTGGCTGGAGTGGGAGCGGCGATTGCCGCAACAACAAATAAAGCGAGCGAACTTGCGAACGTGCGAGTGAGACGCAGCATAGGAATGCCCTCGTAGTCTGAAGTTTGTCGACGGGATTCCTGCCATGGTTCAGTAAAGCTCGTCGCACTTACCTCTACGCATCCGGTCGCGTGCCGGTTCCGAGAAATTGTGAAAAATCGGCCACGCACAGCACAATTCGCTATCCACCGCTCGGCCCATTAAAATAGAAGTTGGAGTGCCAGCCGTGTCCCGCCTTCTCGACAACATGAACCCGCAGCAGAGCGAAGGCATCCAGGCCGTCGATGGCCCCGTCCTCTTGCTTGCCGGCGCGGGCTCGGGCAAGA
>PKWK01000099.1:0-5385 GCA_003133205.1 Granulicella sp.
CAGGGCAAGGGCGCGACGAACTACGCTGTGGGCCTAGCCGTCGCTACGATTCTAGAGGCCATCTTATGGAACGAGGGGCGTGTGCTACCGGTGAGTTCTTTGCTGACGGACTATCGCGGGATAAGCAACGTGTGTCTTTCAGTGCCGTCGATTGTTGGCCACCGAGGCGTGGAAGGATTGTTGCCTGTGCCTATGAATGCTACCGAAGAAGCAGGCCTGCAAGCGAGCGCTGAGGCCATCCAGCATGTAGTACGTACACTGGGCTTCTGAAATGGTGCGAGAAGCTGGCTGCTTGCCGAAGACGACGTCTTCGCCACTCGTGTTGCATGAACTTGGAGTCAGAAATGCGTTGAGATAGAGATCACGGTGCTTGCCTAACCTCGCTTCCAAGCTGGTGCAACCGGCACTGCAATGTGACCTTGCTGTAACAACAATCGTATTCACCGAGAATTAGCCTGATCCAGTACGCCAAGGGAACGGAGCCTATGATTCAACTTCGCAGAATTCTCTTCCCCATAGCATTTTCCGCAGCAGGCGCTTCCATGGCCCCCTTGGTTAGAGAGATGGCCGAGCGGTTCAAGGCCACGGTCACAGTGCTACATGCTGTCAACCTCGCGCCCGAATACATTTCAGGCCCCGCTCCCGACACTCCCTGTGGTTCCAAAGAGGGCGTAATCTTGTTCTCACCGGCCCTCCAGGAGTTGCGTGCTCAACAAGAGCAGCGGCTGAATGAGTTTGCCAGGGCCCATTTCTCAGGTATCCGACATACAGAAAGAATCGAGGACGGCGAGCCGGCAGCAGTCATCGAATGGGTCGTAAAGTGCGAAAATGCGGATCTGATCATGATGCCCACCCGAGGGCTTGGCAGGTTCCGCCGTCTGCTCATGGGCTCAGTCACGTCGAAGATTCTTCACGACATCAGCTGTCCCGTGTGGACGAATGTCCACGAGCCTGAGCCAGCCTCGGTCTTGCCCGGAGGGTACCGTTCGATTCTTTGTGCGGTAGGAATCAATCCTGAAGAAGAGGATCATGTATTCAATACGGCAAGCCTTTTCACCCGGGCATACGGCGCAAGATTGTGCCTCTTGTGCATCCAATCGCCATCCGATAAGCGGGATCGGCAGTCTATCGCTCAATTGATCAAGCTCCGTTTCGACCAAGCCTGCACTATCGCGGGAAGAGGTATGGCTCAGGATACTTCTGTGCGAATCCTGGATGGCGACATACCGGAAGGTATTCGCCAAACCGCACGTGATGAAGGCGCTGACCTGCTGATTGTCGGCCGTGGCCACGCAAGAGAGAACTTCTCCCGTGCAAGGCCTCTGTACACAATTATTCGTGAATCACCGTGCCCGGTTCTTAGTGTGTGATGACTTTTTGCGAAGAATTTGCAGCCAGATTGATGCCGCTGGCCTGGCCAATAGCTGAGAAAGGTGAAAACTGTACTCCGAAGGAGTCGCAATCAGTTGATTTAGGTACAGATCCAGCGCCAAGGCTGGCACCCAACGGCAAAATGTGCGCATAGGATCAACTGCTGGACAAATTGCTGTTTCTCTCGTGGTTACAAACAGACCATTGTGTGCGATGGCGCGTGGAGATAAGGATTGAACAGTAAGCATGGTTCGATCGGTGGGAAAGGAAACACGATGAGCACAGCGGTGGCTGAATCGTCCAAAGTTCTCATAAAACTCAAGGATCGGCAGGAAATAGCTGAAGGCACATTTGCCTTTTACTTCGAAAAGCCGGCCAACTTCAAATTCACTCCTGGACAATTCGTTGATATCACCTTGCAGAATCCGCCAGAAACAGATTCCGAAGGCAATGCGCGCGGATTCTCGATAGCGAGTGCACCTTACGAGGACACCATCATGGTGGCGACTCGCATGCGGGACACGGCTTTCAAGAGGGTTCTGCGGTCTGTTCCGTTGGGCACGGAAGTAAAAGTCGAGGGGCCATTTGGAAACTTAAGGCTCCACAATGACAGGTCGCGAGCGGCAGTCGTTCTGACGGGAGGAATCGGCATCACTCCCTTTCGCAGTATTCTTTTGCATGTCGCAAAAGAGAAGTTGCCTCAGCGCATCATTCTCTTTTATGCCAACCGGCGCCCCGAAGATGCCGCGTTCCTCGTTGAGCTTCGGCAGTTGGAGAAACAGATCCAGGATTTCAAATTGATAGCTTGCATGACCGAGATGCAGAAATCGTCGCAGTCCTGGACAGGGAAGACAGGCGCGATCAACTCTGCGATGCTCGAAAAGTACCTCAAGGGAGTTGCTTCGCCTGTCTATTACATCACTGGACCGCCGGCGATGGTCAACGCCATGCACCAGATGCTCGCGGATTCCGGAGTGGATGACGACAACATCCGCATTGAAGAGTTTGCGGGCTACTAGCGAGGTGCGGTTCGATCCACGCTGCGCAACTCCATTTGCAGCAGTTTCTGACCACTGCCGGACCGCGACAATGCGGCCAGCGTGGTGGGTTTGATTTTAAAGTCATCGTGGATGAATAACAGGCGTTCAAACGATAGTGAGGAGGCGTCCAAATGGCGCAATGGCAATATAAGACGTTTTGTACAGAGCTAGACAGCAGCGTTGACCTTGATGATGATCTGCGAAAGATTCTGCAGGATTACGGCATGAAGGGATGGGAGTTGGTACAGGTGCTACAACCAAAAAACGATACCCGTTATCACTTGGTCTTTAAAACTCGAAGACCGTTTTTGCCAAATCTCGAGCCGGCAAACTCTTAGACGCGGGAGGTATTAGCTTGAAAGCCCCCTATGTCTCTTTTCCCAAGTACCGATCATTTGCCGTCACAAATGAGATCTTCTAAATCCGGGATTTGCAACTGGAGGGTCTGTGTCTGTGGAATTTGAGAAGAAGGTAGCGCTGGTAACAGGCGGCGCCCGGGGCATCGGATTGAGCATTGCCCAGGCTTTGGTTAGAGAGGGCGCCAGCGTGTTCATCTGCGGCCGCAATCCGGTGACGCTGAGAATGGCACTGGGCCATCTCCACGCGCTCCGGGACGAGAATGTGGCAGATGGAGCGATGGCGGATGTTCGCCAGTACGAGGAGTGTCACCGCGTGGTTCAAGAGGCAGTCACGCGATTCGGGCGGCTCGATATCCTGGTGAACAACGCAGGCGTTGGCATTTTCAAGCCCATTGACCAACTGACAGTCGAGGAATGGGATGCTGCCATTCAGACAAATCTTTCCGGTGTCTTCTATTGTTGCCGCGAGGCCATTCCGGTCATGCGCCAGGGTGGCGGTGGCCACATCTTCAACATCTCAAGCCTGCTTGGCATCCATGGTGTTGCCGGAGGCTCCGCGTACTGCGCTTCCAAATTCGGCGTAAATGGCCTTGCTGAGGCAATGATGCAAGATGTTCGCTATGACGGCATCCGTGTCAGTACCATCATGCCAGGTAGCGTTGCCACCGATTTTGGAGGCGAAGATGGTAGCAATCTCCATGAATCGTGGAAACTGTCGGGAGAAGATATCGCCCAGGCGGTGGTCGATATCTATCGTTATCCCGGCCTCGCGCTCGTAAGCCGTATGGAGATCCGTCCCTTCCAGCCACCCCGGAAAGCATGAGGAATCGGTCGATGTTTGAGACAGGCATTTTTAGGGTCGCTGCTACGAAGCGTCAAATTGTGGATCCATTGGAGCGGTCGCGAGAATCGGCGTGCTGGTCATGCACGCGTCGACGGCAAAGGTAAAAGAGGGACGATCAGTCCGCGGGTTCTCTGGACTGTGAGGTATGGCTGTCACAGCGGCAATGACAGGCGGATCATTTCATTTCTCTCTCAAGTGTCATAAGCTCTGTGTCATTCTGGAGCAGCGACAGCTCTTGCCGTACAACAAGCCGTCGAAGGCGGAGGTACCCAATGAAAAAATCTCAAGAAAATAGCCAGAGGACCAGTCACCGCCAGAGTCTGACACGTCTTCCTGAACTAGCGGACGAGGTGATCAGAAAGAACATCAGCGAGGAGCTTGAAAAGTTAAAGGACGCTCCAACGTGGAAGCGCGAAGCTGGCCGGAGTTCCGAGACTATCGTGAAGTATGCAGAGTTCCGCATCGTCCTCGTACGAATGAAGCCGGGAAGTTACATGAGCCACCACCGCGCCGAAGGGCCGATCTCCGTGCAGGTGATTCTGGGNNGACCTCTTGACACTTGAGCGCTGCCTTGAACACGACGTCGAAGCACTCGAAGAAAGCGCGTTCCTGCTCACCATCGCATGGCCAGAGGTAACGGCCACAGATCACACGTGACGTTCTTCCTAAATCCCAGAAGAGAGCCGGGGGAGCCTACCAGCGCCGAAGCGATTCACTGCATAGCGCTGACTTCGGTACTGCTCGAAAGAGGTTGGTGCGTTCTGTCGCCGCAGGCACATACCACCCTTCGTGTTGGACCGAGATTGTTCAGCTCGATTCATCCTTTTGCAAGAGATCGCAGAAGCAGAATCTCCCGAATCCGGCCGGGCTCGCGAGGTGGTTTTGCTCTCAGAAGGTGCAACCGCTGCTGAGAGAGATATGATTGCCGAGGCGACGACCTAGAAAGTCAGGATTACCCAATCTCTCGATCCCAGTTTTCTAGTGTCTTCTTAAACTCACTCATGAATTTACCCGCGTCGGCGCCGTCAATGATGCGGTGGTCGAAGCCGAGGCAGAAGTGCTGCACGGAGCGGATCGCAATGGTGTCGTTGCCCTCGGCGTCGGTAACAATCACTGGTTCCTTTTTCAGGCCGCCAATAGCCAGGATGGCCGCCTCTGGCTGGTTGATGATCGGAGTACCGAACTCTTCGCCGAAAATACCGGAGTTAGTAAGCGTGAACGTGGAACCCGAGGCCTCGTCGGGCTTGAGACGCTTGGCACGGGCGCGTTCGGCCAGGTCAACGATCGCGCGGGCTATACCCAGAAAGTTTCGCTCCTCGGCTTGCTTAACGACCGGCACGATGAGTCCCCATTCGAGGGCGACAGCAATGCCCAGGTTGATGTTCTCGTGATAGCGGATCGAGCCGCCCTCCAGCGAAGCGTTGACGATTGGAAACTTGCGCAGCGCCTCAACAACGGCAATGCCGATAAATGGCATGTAGGTAAGCTTGACGCCGTTGCGCTGCTCGTATTTGCCTTTCTCGCGCTCGCGAATCCGCACGATTCGAGTCATGTCTACCTTGAAGACGGTGTGGACGTGCGGGCTGATCTGCGCACTCTCGGCCATGCGCTGGGCGATAATGGCCCGCATCTTGGTGAGCGGTACCAGTGCTCCGGGCAAGGGTGGAATGGCCGATGTTGTCCAATCGGATGGGCGGACCTCTGGCGGAACTGCGGCTTGCTCCGGCGGTGCAGCCGCAGAGGCAGGTTTGGTCGTAGGAGCTTCAGCCAC
>PKWK01000099.1:5399-5786 GCA_003133205.1 Granulicella sp.
TCTTGGGCGATGCGTCGAACCAGCGGCGAAGAATGGATCTTTTTGTTGCTCGATTGACTGTCGCTGGCCGCAGATGCAGGCTCCGGAGCAGCACTGGCCGCCGGCTCTTCCGGTTCGGTTGTTGGCGCAGGTGCGGAAGCGCTGCCAGCGTCTTCAATCACAGCAACTACCGTGTTAACCTGCACGGTAGCGCCCTCTTCGGCCCTGACCTCACTGAGTATGCCTGCAACAGGGGACGGAATCTCGGCGTCCACCTTGTCGGTGGAGATCTCGAATAGCGGCTCGTCCTTCTCCACGGGATCGCCGGCTCTCTTGAGCCACTTGGTGATGGTGCCCTCGAAGATTGACTCGCCCATTTGGGGCATGATGACGTCGGTTGGCATGGAT
>PKWK01000403.1 GCA_003133205.1 Granulicella sp.
CGAAGAGCTTCTCCGCGTCGTGTGCTGCGAACTCTTCGCGCAGGCGATAGCCGCTCTTCGGGATTGTGCCGATGCCGCGCCACTTGCGGTCGGACACCTCGAAGACCTTGCCGATCAGTTTCTGCGCCGGGAGGTTGCCGGTCTGGTCGAGGACGCGCGAGTACTGGTTCTCCACCAATGCGCGTCCTTCCTCGAGTTGCTTGATGGTCATCAGCGTCCCTTCGAGAATGTCCAGGGGCTCGAATCCGGTCACAACGATCGGCGCCTTGTAGCGCGCGCTAATTGGGATGTACTCGCTGTACCCCATCACGGCGCACACGTGACCCGGACCGAGAAATCCCTGCACGAGGTTCTCCGGCGACGCGAGAATTGCTTCGAGTGCCGGCGGCACCAGCACGTGCGAGACCAGCAGCGACACGTTGGTCATCTTCTCTTCGCGGGCGCGCCACGCGAGCATCGCATTGGCCGGGGCGGTGGTCTCGAAGCCAATGGCAAAGAAGACGATTTGTTTGGAAGGGTTTGCACGCGCAATCTTCAGGCAGTCCAACGGCGAGTAGACGATGCGCACATCGCCGCCTTCGGACTTGATCGTGAACAGGTCACCGTTCGATCCGGGCACGCGCAGCATGTCGCCAAACGAGCAGAAGATTACATCCGGCCGCCGCGCAATGGCATGGGCCTTGTCGATCATCTCGAGAGGCGTTACGCACACCGGGCAGCCTGGCCCGTGGACCAGCTCAACACCCTGCGGCAGAAGTTGATCGAGCCCGTTCTTTACGATGGAGTGGGTCTGTCCGCCGCAGACCTCCATCAATACCCATGGCCGCGTCTGGATGCGCCGCATCTCCGCCACTATCTTGGTGGCGACGTCCCCGTCGCGATATTCGTCAAGGTATTTCATTGCCGTCGCTCCCCTTGATGAATCTACTCACGGTCGCCCGCTTAGCCGCTTCAATCTCGTCTACCTCTTCCACGACGGGCGAGTCCAGCTCGTTGAGTTGGTCGAGTTCCATCAGCGCCTGGTAGGTTCGTTCCGCTTCCGCCTCATCGACGCGGCTGATGGCAAAGCCGACATGCACCAGAACGTATTCTCCGATCTGCGTCTCCGGCAAGTATTCAAGGCAGGCCTCGCGCACAATGCCGCCGAACTGCACCTTGGCCATGCGCAGTCCGCCCTGGTCGTACGTTTCGACCACCTTCCCCGGTATCGCCAGACACATAGAATCTCCTTTACCCGTCTCGTCGCATAAGCTCGTTGGCGATAACAGCCTGCCCAAGCGCGATTCCACCGTCGTTCGCGGGAACCAGGGCGTGTAGGAATACGCCAAAGCCGCGACGGCGCAACTGTACTATCGTACGCTCAAGAAGGTAAAGGTTCTGGAAGGTTCCTCCGCTCAGGCAGACGCGGTTCAGCCCATCGCTTTTCCGGATGAGACTGCATACTTCGACGATGGCAGCGGCTAACGTATTGTGGAACTTAGCGGAAATCTCTTCGGCTGACTTGCCCTGGGTTTCGGCATCTTTGGCGATGGCAAGAATAGTTGCGCGGAGATCGACGATCATCGGTTCACTTCCTTCGATGTCGAAGGCATAGTGTTCGGCTTCAGGCTTGTGCAGCGCGCCGCTCGCGCGGACCGCGGCGGTCTCCAGGGCAATGGCCGCCTGTCCCTCAAACGTCACTTCTGAAGTCAGCCCGAGGATCGCAGCCACGGCATCGAAGAGCCTGCCGCAGGAAGATGTCTCGACCGTCTGGATTCTTCTGGCGAGCATTGTGTCTACCAACTCGATCTGCCTGGCAGTCACTCCGTGAAAGCCTCGGAGTCCGGTTGGCATCTGCTGTCCGAAGGCATCGCGCAGATAGCTCAACGCCATGCGCCAAGGCTGCCGCACTGCTGCGTCTCCGCCGGGCAGCGGGACATAGCGAAGGTGCGCGCGACGAGTGACCTCAGCAAAATCGGCGACCAGAAACTCGCCGCCCCAGATCTTTCCGTCGGTCCCGAATCCAGTGCCGTCGAAGGCGACGCCGATGACCGTGTCATGCAGATGGTTCTCCGCCATGCAACTCGCGATGTGCGCGTGATGATGTTGCACTCCGATCTTTCGCTCGATGTTCGATGCGAGCGCCATGCGGGTGCTCCAGTAGCCGGGGTGGAGATCGTGGGCTACGGCTCGCGGCAACACCCTGAAGAGGTGCTGCAAGCGCGCGAGCGTCTCTTCGAAAAACTGCATGGTCTCGTAGTTTTCCAGGTCGCCGATGTGCTGGCTCAGGATCGCGTAATGGCCCTTGGTGAGGCAGAAGGTGTTCTTCAACTCACCGCCGAACGCGAGGACCTCGTCCAGCTCGATTCCGAGGTCGATTGTCTGCGGAACAAAGCCGCGCGAGCGCCGCAGCACCCGTTCGCGTCCCAAGAACGTACGTACCACTGAATCGTCTACGCGCATCGCGATGTCGCGGTTATGCAGCAGAAACCAGTCCGCGACTCCATCGAGATGGCGTATCGCCTCGGCGTTCGAGACGACAATGGGCTCCTCGCTGAGGTTGCCGCTGGTCATCACCAGTGCGGTGTACTCGGAAGCCATTCCAGGCGAATCGCTGAACAGAAGATAGTGCAGCGGCGTGTACGGCAGCATCACGCCCAGCGTGTCGTTGCCGGGGGCGACTGAGGCGGATACCGCCGCACCGGCGAGCCGCGGCAGCACGACGATGGGCCTGCGGACGTTGACCAGCGCAGCCTCATCCTCCGCCGAGACATCGCAGATCGTCCTCACCGACGCAACGTCACGCGCCATCAGGGCGAACGGTTTGTCAGGACGGTGCTTGCGTCGCCGCAGTTCCGCGACGGCCGCGTCGTTACTGGCATCGCACGCCAATAGGAAGCCACCAAGCCCCTTCACGGCAAGAATTTTCCCGGCTCTGAGTAACGTCCGCGCCTCGCGGATCATGGTCAGCGAATCTCGATCTGTGAACGAGCAATCGGCCAGGGGGGTGCCTCGAGCGACCAGTTCGAGCGACGGCCCGCATACGCCGCACGCATTGGGCTGCGCGTGAAAGCGCCGGTCATTCGGATCCGCATACTCCGCCGCGCAGGCAGAGCACATCGTGAAGCCGGCCATGGTCGTGGTTGCACGATCGTACGGGATGTCCTGGATGATGGTGTAGCGTGGCCCGCAGTGCGTGCAGTTAGTAAACGGATAGCTGTAGCGCCGATTGAGCGGGTCGCCGAAGTCGCGCCAGCAGGCGTCGCACGTGCCTGCGTCGGGCGAGATCAGCGAAAAGCCGCCAAACTCTTCGTGGCTCTCAAGGATGGAAAAGCCTGCGCCGCCGCGAGCTTCCATTTCAGTGACAGCGATTGTGCTGATCGCCGCCAGTTGCGGAGGGCTGTTTCGCAGGGTTTCGATGAATGCGGCGATCTCAGCTTCGGCCCCTTCAATTTCAATCGTCACACCCGACGACGAATTGAAGACGTACCCTGTCAAGCCGAGAGAATGCGCGAGTTTGTAGACGAACGGGCGAAACCCCACTCCCTGCACAATTCCACGGACGTCGATGCGGTTGCGCCTAGCCGACGCTGTGGGCGTGGTCGCCATAGTGGGCCTAGGATACCTGAATCTTCACGGTCCGCCGGACGCATCGCAATGGTCGCGCTTCAAGGGTTGGGAGCGCCGAGCGTGAAATAGAAGGTTGCTCCCTTACCGATCTCACCTTCGGCCCAGANNGCACCGTTGTCGCGCACGAAGTAGATCGTCTGAAGGCCATCCTGAATGCAGGCGAATTCAATCCGCGCCGACTCCTTATGTCCCGTGAACTTCCAGGCATTCCGCAAAAGATTCTGCATAACCACTTGCATCAGGCCCTTGTCGGCATTGGCATGGCATCCCTGTTGAACGACCGTCTTCACATTTCGGTCTGGGTGTGCGGCGGCGAGGTCGTCGAGGATGGAACTGGCCAAAGCGCTCAGGTCCAATTGTTTCAAGTGCAGTCCCACGCTGGTCGCGCGCGAGAGGTTAAGCAGGTCGTCGATGAGGTTGGACATCTCCGCCACGGAAGATCCAAGGCGTTCCAGCATGGGGTCAACTGCATCGGCGGGCGCATGGTCGGCCTGATCGTTCAGGATGTAACAAATATTGCTGATGATATCGAGTGGCCCGCGCAGATCGTGAGCGACGGTGTAGGAGAAAGACTCGAGCTCACGGTTGGCTGCGCGGAGTTGCGCGGTGCGCTCTTCCACGCGAAGCTCCAGCTCGTTTCTGGCCTGCTCGAGGGCCACGTCGCGCTGCTGGATCTCGGCAAGCATCTCATTGAAGGCTTCAGTGAGGAACATCAGTTCGTTGTAGCTCTGGCCCGGGTCAAACCGGAGTGAGTAATCCCGATAGCGCGAGACCAGGCGCGCCGTGCGTGCGAGCGCAACGATGGGCTCGGACAAAAGTCTGCGAAATACTGTGCCCACCAGCAGAGCCACGCCGAGACAAAGAAGGAGAATCGCTCCAGTAATTGCGGCGTAGTGGATTGCCTGCTGCCGCAAACCATTCAGGTGCGCCTGGATGTACACCACCCCGGCAGGTTTCCCCTGGAAGACAATTCGGGAGCCGACGAGTACATCAATTTCGCTCCTAAAACTGGATCGCAGGGAGCCTGACGGCATGGCCTGCGGTTGGATAGGTGCGCTGCCATTTGCAGGATATTGGGCGAAGAGTTCACCTGACTGTGTGTATATCGCCGCGGCGATGACATCGCTTGAGTTGCTCAATGCGGAAAGAGTCGTTTGTGCCGAAGCCTTGTCGTTGAAGATGATTGCGGCCGCACTGTTCGTGCCGATGATCTGCGCTTCTCCGGTGAGGTTATTGACGGCGGCTTGACGGGAGGTAATCAAGTCGTAGGCGATGAAGGAAACGTATGCCAACAACAGGGCAATGCCGCTTACAAGGGCATTCATCCAGGAGAGTCTGGCTGCGATCGATCCGGAACGGGAGGTCGGCCTCATCCTTGCGCTTCCTGCGATGGTCTCGAATTCGCGTATACACCCACCTTGACGAGTTCTGACCTGAGTCCGATGACCGGTGGATTAACGCGTAGGATCACGGCACTCGAACACTGCAACGCTGCCGGGGCTATGTCGATCTGCGCGGTCTCAGATGCTCCCGCCGGCGAGGGGTCGGCCGGACTCCAGAGCAGGAGACCGTGTGATGGGGGTGTTCCGCACCCTATTAACGTGTTTTGCCTTCGTAGAACGAAGGAAGCCACGTGAGACATTCACACTCCAACCAAGACCCGGGCAAGTCAGGACGAACATACTATCGGCTAGAGCGGCTTCACAACAGGCGTACCCGGTGTGAATAGACACTTGCCTGATCTTTGAACAAAAGCCACGTTGCGCAATATCCCGAGAGCCGGAGTGAGGGTGAACTCGTTCCAGCTCTGAGATAGAAGTAGCGCAAGGTGGGATGCGGGAGTTCGGAGAGGGGTTGTCCGGATGCCGGCCGGCCGGGTATCTCTGGGCGTGTCGAGAGGGGCGGAGGCAGCTATTTCTTCTTCCCTGGAATGAGGGTGCCCAGCCGGGCGATCCAGAGGTGTCCCGGGACTGTGGCGGGCGGTGGCGGTGGCTTCCGAACTACGGCAGACGACGTCGAATGTGGCGCTGCATCCGCCTTCGTCAGGGGGTTGGCATCGGAACTGGGCAAGTCAATGCTGCCGTCCGGGGGCTTCGAGCCGCTCTCGGCGACTCCGGCTTCAGTTGGATTTACGGTGGCCTCGCTCCCCGGTTGGGGTAGACTCGCGCCGGGCTGGGGAGATGCGGAGTCTACCCATTGGACGATCAGCGAGATCCGCCGGTTGGACGGATCGAGCGGGTTGGATGGCAAACGCAACATCTGATCCGCATAGCCTCGCACCTGCGAGATCTGGTTTGGCCCGATACCACCCTGCTGTAGCAGCCGGCGCGCGGAGTTTGCGCGGTCTGATGATAGCTCCCAATTGGTATATCCGGTGTCGCTCGAATAAGGCTGCGCGTCAGTGTGACCTTCGATGAGCAAACGGTTTGGCAGCACCTTCAGTTGAGCCGAGAGGAGATTAAGGAGGGCGACGCCGTTCTCGCTCAGCTTCGGGCTCCCACTCTCGAAGAAGGTTCCGCCTTTATCCTCGATCAGCTCGATCTTCAGGCCTTCTCCTGTGACCGTGATGTCGATCTGCTTTGAAAGTTTGGTTAGGTCCGCTTGTTTGAGGATTGCTTTTTGGATCTCCTCTTTCAGCTTTTCGACATTCTGCTTGTCGATCGAGATGCTCTCGCCCGCTCCCAGGGTCATAGTGCCAGTCTCGCGTCCGCCGCTCTTGGGATCATTGAAATATCCGGCGACCGCTTTCTTGATCTGTGGCGAGGTGTTCAACAGCCACAGGACGATGAACAGCGACATCATCGCGGTGACGAAGTCTGCGTAGGCCACCTTCCAAGCGCCGCCGTGATGGGCGCCGTGCGAGACCTTCTTCTTGATGACGAAGATGGGTCGGATGGGCTTCGTGGTCGCTGCCATGGTGAGATCCCCCTATGCTGCGCTGCTATCCGCAGGCTGGGCGTCGGAGCTGGGGCTGGCTGGTGGAGCTTCGCCACCTGCGGGCCGCTTGCATCCGGTCTCCATCTCGTCGAAGGTGGGGCGGGCGTGTTCGGGAATCGCGCGCCTTCCCATCTCGATGGCCAGCATTGGGGCCAGCCCCTTCAGGAAGGCGAGAATGACCACTCGAATCACATGCAGGTACGAGTTTTGCGCGTCTGCCTCTTTGGTCATGCTGGATGCCAGCGGTCCGACAAGTCCGTAGCACAACAGGATGCCGAGGAAGGTGCCAACCAGGGCCGCAGCTACTTTCTTGCCTATCTCTTCGGGTGGCCCGCCCAGCGAACCCATGGTGATGACTACGCCGAGCACCGCGGCGACGATGCCCAATCCCGGCAGCGCGTCTGCCACAGTCGTAAGCGCGTTGACCGGCTGCAGAACCTCATGGTGCGCAACCTCCATGTCGAGTTCCATCATCTGGTCCATGTCGAACGGCTCCACGCCTCCGGTAATCGCCGTGCGCAGCGTATCGCACACGAACGCCTGCGCGTGGTGGTCCTTGAGAAACTCGGGATATTTTTTGAATATCTCGCTCTCCGCCGGCTTCTCGATATCGTCCTCGATTCCGATCAGCCCCTTCTTGCGGACCTTGTTGCATAGCTCGAACATCATCTTCAGCGTGTCCAGGTATCGCGACTTGCCGAACCTTGAGGGGCTGAGCACTCCCAATGCGCCCATCATCATGGCCTTGATGATATGGATCGGGTTCGCGATGAGCAGCGTGCCCGCGGCCGCGCCGACGATCGTCACCAACTCCGATGGCTGGACCAGCACGAGAAGGTGTCCCTTCTCCATCAGGAAGCCGGCGATCACTGCTCCAAAGACAACGACGATTCCAGTGATTGGGAGCACTATGTTTCCCTTGCTTCGGTTACATGGTTGCCGCCCGCATAGGCACTGGCCTGCATGGCTTGGCGTGCGCGGTTCAACAGAGACTGCAGTGTGTTTCCTTCAGTTGCCTGGCTTGCTCCGATGCTCACGGTCAGGCCTACCCGGTCGCCCCACCAGCGAAAGTCCGCCGTCCGCGCCAGTCCGGCGAGGCGTCGCGCATGCTCGGCCAGAAGCTCCGCCGTACGCTCGTGCGCCAGCACCAGGAACTCGTTGTTGCCCCAACGGCCGATGATCTCCGACGGCTTCATCTGCCGCAGCAGGGTCTGCTCGACCGTCCGCAGCATCGCCTCGCATGCGTCCCGGCCATGGGTCTTGCGCAGTGACTGTGCCTGGTCGACAGTGACCCAAAGCAGTCCAAAGGGCATGCGGCTGGTTATCCACTGGTGGTGCGCCGCATCCAGCCGGTCTTCCATATCGGCCTGGCTTCGCTCGATGCCCTCGCCCTCGCCGCTCTCTCCGTGGGGTAGTGCATCCACTTCTTCCACCGGATAGAACAGCAGGGCCGTGCCCGTGGACTCACCGAGGGTATCCCGGAGTGCGACTTTGCGCAGCATTCCCGGCACTGAATGTCCCAGCTTATGGCCCATTGAAACGAGGGTTGGCCATTTGAGCAAATCACTGCTCTCGTCACCACTCTCGGTTTCGGATTCCAATGTTGGTAATCGATGGGAATACCCGGCGCCTGCCGATACAAAGCTGGTTGCCGCGCGCATCTGTCCACACGGCCCGTAGGACTCAGCGCTACCGCCCGCTCTGCTGCGATGCTCTTCGTCGACGCGGTACAAATCGTCAGGGCACCGCCGACAGATCACATCCGCGGCCGTGTAGCCGGTCAGCGCTGCGGCCGCCTTGTTCCAGAACAATACATTCAACTGCTCATCGAGTATTGCCACGCCTCCGTCCATGAGGTCGAGGGTCGCCTCCAGCATCTCCGCACGATCGCTCATGTCCATCGGACCTCGGGGCTTCATTTGCCTTCTGGATTGGTTATCGACGATGTTGGCCGAGACTTCACGGGTTCAGAGGGTGGCAGTGGGCTCATGCTGATCGTTCCTATTCGCCAGGAGATTCAACATTCTCGCGATACAGTGTGAGATGGAGCGTGTGAGCGTCGAACTGGTACTGCCGCGAAAGCTTTGCCGAAGGCTTGCTCGTGTGGACTTTGTAATCACGGCCAGAGATGACGGTTGGTGGCGAGAGCTCACATTTGGAGGAGAGCGCGGGGACACCGTTCTTCCAGCCGCCGGCGAGCATGTTGCAGAGCTCACCCAGTGCGTCGTTGATCGAGTCGTCGTCTTCGTCGATGGGCGCACCGCCGAGCATAGCCGAGGCGATCGACCTTGCGGCGATAACGCTGATCCGAATCTGGCACGATCCGCGCATGGAGCCAGAGAAGCCTACGATGGCGGTTCTCTCATCCAGATTGGGCGATGGAAGTCCGGAGTTCGGGAACTCAATGGCCTTGATGTCGAAGCCAAACATCACTTTGAAGATTTCCGTGACAGTCGCGTCAGCACGATCCAGATTTTCGGTGGAGAGAAAGTCCCCTACACAATACGACTTCAGCTTCGTGGTCGATTCCGACATCCTGGTTTTCCTCGTAAAAACGGTATTTCAGGTACAAGCGTCTCTGGATTGCTGCGGTGTCGATGTCCCGGCAGGTGACGCCGGCGACGATCAAAGCTTCACGTAGCGAGGAGTGGCTTAACGTTATTTTTTATGTGATCGACGGTGAACGGCTTACGGATGTAACCTCGCGCACCTGCGAGGATTGCCTGACGCACCTGCGGCTCGCTGTTCTCGGTGGTGACCATGACAATGGGAACGCCGACGGCGAGTTTTTCCTCCTTGATCTGCTGCAATAACTGTAGACCCGACATGACTGGCATATTGATGTCGCACATGATCAGCGCGACTGTGTTTGTGCGGAGCAGGGCGAGCGCCTCATTCCCGTCGCCTGCCTCCAGCGCGGCTTCGAATTCCAGGTCTGCCATCTTGAGAATCCGCAGCACCACCTTTCTCATCATGGCCGAATCATCCACCACCAGAACCGTTCCCTTCATACTCTTCTCCTGTTTTCTGACTCGCTGCGCTGTGGGTGAGACTTGGCCTGCTCTACATGGCCTTTGCTGCAGCATTTGCGCGCAGATTGACGGTTCGGACTAGTACCCCCGGAATATCCGCCAGCGAGGCCACTGTGCCGACCGCATCGAGACGTTTCGCTTCGCGCGGCATTCCATAGACGACACAACTTGGTTCGTCCTGGGCGATGGTCGCGGCGCCAGCACGCTTGAGAGCGAGCATCCCCTTCGCGCCGTCCGTTCCCATGCCGGTGAGGAGTACGCCCACGCCGTGACTGCCGGCAGCATGGGCCACCGAGGCGAACATGACATCCACCGACGGCCTCTGATAGCAGACCTGCGGCCCCTTTTGCAGCTCGATGGCATAGCCTGTTCCGGCGCGCCGAAGCAGCAGATGATAGTCCCCTGGAGCGATGAGGGCGAGGCCTCGGTGGAGGGCGTCGCCGTCTGCCGCCTCTCGCACTTCCATAGGGCAGAGTTTGTTCAGGCGATTTGCGAACGCCAGCGAAAAGCCCGCGGGTATGTGTTGTGTGACAACCATGGGAGGCATATCGGCTGAAAGCTGCAGAAGAATCTCCTGAATCGCAACCGTTCCACCAGTCGAGGCGCCTATCGCAATCACAGTGCTGGAATCTCCAGAGATGCCAGCCGCGGTCGTAGGCCTCGGTTCCTGCCGAAGGTAGGCCTCGAGATCGCGGGCGATGCGTGGCCGGGCTCCTGCAGCTCCGCGAATTCTGGCGGTAAGCGACTGCCGCAGATCGCCGACCGAATAAGGTCCGGCGGGCTTCGCGAGCACATCGACGGCCCCGCAGCGGAGCGCTTCCAGCGTGGCCGCGCAGGAAGATTGCCCGAGCGTGCTGATGATGATGGTTGGAATGGGGTTTTCGCGCATCAGTTGCTTCAGAAAGGTGAGCTCATCCATGCGCGGCATCTCGATATCCAGGGTCAGCACGTCGGGATTGAGTGCGCGAATTTTATCGCGGGCCACGTATGCGTCGGGTGCTGTTCCGACCACCTCCATATCGGGTTCGGCTGCTACCGTCTCGCTGAGTATCTGTCTCACAATCGCCGAGTCGTCGACGATGAGTACCTTGATCTTGCGGGACAACATGTTTACAGGCGGCATGGGTTTCCTTCGACAACTACTGTTTCGGATCCGGTTGGCGCAGCACCTGCATGTGCATACGGCCAGTGGCGACGTCGATACGGACTGTCCGTGAGTTGGTGCCACCGATCTCTTCACGATGGACGATGAGGCCGGCCTCACCGAAGATCATCTTCATCGCCACATGATTTCGCTGGCCGATGTTGAAGGTCCAGGATGGGTCCAACATCTGCGCACCCCCGGCGGCCATCACAACAAGTCGAGACTTCGCTGCACCGAGCTCGCAGGCATTTCGAAGCAGTAGCGGAATTCCGGTGTCGGCGAACATGAAGGGAGATTTGTCTGCCTTGCCGGCATCCAGGCTGGATTTCGGCAACATGTAGTGAAGCAAACCGGCCACTCTCGCTACCGGGTCGTACAGCAGGACAGCGATGCAGGAGCCAAGCGCATGCGTGACGAGAACATCCGACGGATCTTTGCTGACCTTGCAATCGCCAATGCCCACGATGAGCAACGCCATCAGTCACGTCCGATCTGGCCGGTGCGCGCGCGGCCCGGCTTTCTGTAGGTCGCTGGGCAGACATAGTCGAGGCCGTGCGAGATGTTGTTCAAACTCTCGGAGTGGCCGATGAAGAGGTATCCCCCATCCTCGAGGCGTTGCGATAGACGTTGCACGAGCCTCTGCTGCGTGGGCTTGTCGAAATAGATCATGATGTTGCGGCAGAAGATCACCGAGCAGGAATAGCCTTCGGGAAGCCTGTCCATCAGGTTCCGGTGCTCGAACTCAATCATGGAGCGGACTTCGTTCTTGAAGCGGAAGGTGTCCGCGCATTCGTCCTGACCTTTGAGCAGGTAGCGCTGCAGCAGCGGGACCGGGATGCCTTCGAAGCGGTCTGCCTCGTAGACGCCGCGCTTTGCCTTCTCGAGAACCCGCGTGGAGATGTCGCTAGCCTTGATTCGGACCTTGGCAGCAGCCTCCCGCGGCGACTCTTCGAGCAACGACATGGCGATGGAGTATGGTTCCTCGCCGCTCGAGCAGGCAGCGCTCCAGATATTAATTTGGGAGCGGGTGCGCAGGGCCGGGAAGATGGTTTGGCGGAGGAAGTCGAAGTGTCTTGGCTCGCGGAAGAAGCTGGTGTGATTGGTGGTGAGATGGTCCACCATGATGGCCAGAGCAGTTCCGCTGCGGTCGGCCTGGACGTAGTCGTAGTAATGCTGGAAGGACTTGAGGCCAAGCTCACGCAGCATCTTGCCGAGGCGGGCAGCGACCAGGCCCTGTTTGCCGGCGCGAAGATCGAGGCCGGAGTGCTCATAGGCAAGCTGGCTGATCTTCGCGAACTCGCGGTCGTTCAAGACCGGGATCGAGTCGACGATGCCTGCAATCGAGCGAGCCACTAGGTCCTCCCCCTGTAGATGCCATCGATATCGAGGATCAAGCCAACGCGACCGTCCCCGAGGATGGCGCAGCCGGCAACTTCGGCGACACTCTTAAACCTCTGGCCGAGGCTCTTGATGACGACCTCCTGTTTGCCGATCAGGTCATCCACAAACAAGCAGAAAGGCCGGCCTTCGCTTTCGGCGACGATGAGCGTGCCTTCGGTGAGGTTGGCGGTGCGTGGCTCCATCCCGAAGCGGCAATGCAGCCGGACGATCGGCATCAGCCCGCCGCGCACCATCACCATTTCGCATCTTCCATGCACGGTGGAGAGCATCTCCTGGGTGGGGCGGAACATCTCCCTGACTGAGAAGATCGGTAGGATGTAGCGCTGTCGCCCGACGGCGACCACGAGGCCTTCGATGATGGCAAGCGTCAGCGGAAGTTTGATGAAGAAGGTTGTTCCCTCGCCCGCCTTCGACTGGATTTCGATGCGTCCGCGCAGCTTCTGCACATGCCTGCGGACCACATCCATGCCGACGCCGCGGCCGGAGATGTCGGTGACTGTTTCGGCGGTCGAGAAGCCAGCCTCGAAGATGAGCAGGAATACCTCACTGTCTGGAAGCTGCGCGCCTTGCTGGATAAGGCCGTTCTGAAGAGCCTTTGCAAGGATCTTTTCGCGATTCAGACCGCGGCCGTCGTCTGCGATCGCGATGACGATCTGACCCGACTGGTGGTTGGCCGAGACGCGAATGTGAGCAACGGGGTCCTTGCCCAGGGCAATGCGCTCTTCGGGTGGCTCGATGCCGTGGTCGATCGAGTTGCGAACCATATGCAGCAGGGGATCGGACAACTCTTCGGCGATCGTCTTGTCGAGTTCAGTGTCTTCGCCTGTAGCCTCGAAGACGATCTGCTTGCCGGCGCGGCGGGCGAGGTCGCGGACCACCCGCGCGGTCTTGTTGAATTGCAGCCCGATGGGGACCATGCGTATTCCCGTGGTGATCCGTTGCACGTCAGCGGTGATGCGCGCAAGTTGCGTTAGATTGCGCTGGAGCGTGGCGTCCTTGACCAATTCGAGGGCCGGGCTGTGGCGGATGATTGTCTGGGCAATCACCATCTCGCCAACCATGTCCATCAACTGATCGAGTTTGGCGGTGTGGATGCGTACGGAGGACGAGTCGCTGGCCCGGCGATCGTGACGCAGTGGTTCAGCCGCCACGCATTCTTCCGAGCGGGAGATTTCGCCGAGCCAGGGAGGCGCAAGTGGCAGGGATGTGGATGGATGCGCCTGCTGTGCCGTGGTCTCGGCAGACAAGCTGGGCACTGGCCCGGGTTCAAGGCGCGTGCCTGCAGTGCTCGCAGTCTGGCGAATTCGCTCCAGCAGCGCAGCGTTGACGTTGGTTGGCGGGGGCGCCTGCCCGGCAAGTTTCTGCGCAATGGCCGCGAGTTCCTGCCTCACGATGTCGGTGCTCTCGAGCACGATATCGACGATGGCCGGACTCACGGTGAGTTGCGAGGTGCGGGCCAGATCGAGCAGCGTCTCGACCTCGTGAGTCACCGACTGAATCTCCGCGAATTCGAGGAATCCAGCCAGGCCCTTGATGGTGTGAAAGCCGCGAAAGATCGCATTCAGGGTCTCGGTGGCAGAGTTGTCCTTTTCGAGGAGGAGCAGTTCGCTCTCGATGTTGACCAGATGCTCGCTCGATTCAGTGATGAACTCGCGGATCAGTTCCTCGTCCGCTGCAAGTGGATGGAGGTCTGGCAATGCCGAGCGAATCTCATTGAGCGCTTCAGCCTGGGTCGACGTGGAGGCAGACCCTGCCGGTCGCTGGCCAGAAGGCGGTTCGTCCAGTAGCCTGCGCAGTTCCACCAGGCCGGAACTGACAATGCGCGTCAGGTCGGGAACCGAGACCGTGGATGCGCAGCCGATGTCTTGAGCAAGCCGATGCGCGGCGCTTTCGACGGGCGTACTTCCAAGGTCTGCTGCGGTCCGGCTGAGGCGCTCGAAGTCAGCGGGGCCGAGGGTCGCAACGCCGTCGAGAATCAACCGGGTTGATAGTTCGTCGATCTGGTCGGTCAGACGGGTCAGATCGACGTTTGCCGCCAGTTCCAACATAAGGCCTCTTCGATCGGTGAACTGCCATTTAGTGATGCGGGTCCGGGATGACGCAGCGGAGACGTGTTCTCTACTGCAGAAGGGCGGCTAGCCCATCCAGTTCATTGCTGCTGAGCACGTGGTCAATATCGAGCAGGATTTTGACCCTGCCTTTGATCTTTGCCATCCCCGTGAGATACGGCGTGACGACGCCGGGACCAAAATCGGGGGTGTCTTCAATGTCGGAGGCCGTCAGATTCAGGACTTCGACCACGCCATCGACGATCATTCCGACCATCAGTTCTTCGTCTGCCTGGCGGGTGCGCATGACGATGATGCAGGTGCGCGGCGTGTAATCCTGCGGCGCCATTCCGAACTTCAGGCGGAGGTCGATGACGGGAATCACCTTGCCGCGCAAGTTGATGACTCCCTTGACGTGCGAGGGGACCTGGGGAATCGTTGTGATGTCCTGAAGGCCCATAATCTCGCGCACCTTCAAGACTTCTGTTCCAAACTCCTCGACGCCGAGATGGAAGATCAGGTATTTACCGGCGCGCCTGTTTATATTGAGCGGCGGCATGGCCGGGGAAGCCTGGGGAAGCGTGGTCGCTTGCATGGTGTCCTTTCGGGGTGTGGCCCGTCCCCTGCCGATGCTGGGCGATGGCGCACAAGACGCTTATCGGCGGTAATTGCACGGACATAAGACAGACAGAGCAGAGACCTGGTGGTGCTAGCTCACTGGCGCACGTGCCTGCGGAATCATCCGACGGCGATTCGCCCTTAATGCTTTGCCGTCCAGGCCCGATAAGGCGTCTATGCGCAGTGCGGCGTCTGCACCGCGAGCCGGTTCGCCTCGTGTCGCGGTGTCCGATAGGCCAGGGGCAGCGAAAGCTGCTACGCCGTAACTTGTCTCACGATTCAAATGCCTAAGGGCAGAAAACGGAGTTCAAAGAATGTCCTCCTCCACAATTGGGAAGAAGTTGTTTCTGGGGGCCGGATCCCTCACGGTCTTCACATTCGGCCTGGGCATCGCCGCGTTTCTGGGTCTGTCGAGCGTAAACAGCCGTGTACGCACCATCGTGGAAGTCACCGTGAGAAAGCAGACACTGGCGCATTCCATGGACAGCGACACCTCGTTCATCATGGGAGCCACCAAGGGAATTCTCATGCGTGGACTGCAGAACGATCGCGCGGGGATCGAACGCAACGTCCAGGACTTCAACACCTACGCTGATCGTCTGCAAAACGACATCAACCTGCTGCAGGCGCTCGACCAACAGCCTGAAACGGTGCAGGTATTGCGTGACATGCAGGACGCATTCCAAAGTGGCAAGCTGTCCAACGCCAACTTGTCCCGGGCCGCAGAGACCGGGGACATGACGACCGCCTTCTCGTTGTACGACCGGGACATCAAACCCGTTGAGGTACGCCAGAAGCAGGATGCCACCCAACTGCTCGAGGCCCAGGAGGCGAGCCTCGTCCAGGCCCAACGGGCTGCAGAAGCGTTTGCTTCCATCAGCCGCTGGGTCACCGGTTTTCTGCTGGTTCTCTCTGTTGGCGCCGGGATTATGCTCATCGTCGGGATCAACCAGATCAATCGGCTGCTTCGCAATATGGTGGTCGAGTTGGCCGAAGTATCGACGCAGATTGCCTCGGCGGCCAGCCAGGTCGCGGCTTCGAGCCAGTCGTTGGCGCGGGGCGCGTCGGAACAGACAGCAACCATCGAAGAGACTTCCAGCGCGAGTGTCGAGATCAACTCGATGGCGCGCCGGACCACGGAAAACTCGCGCACGTCTGCCGAAATGGTGACGCGCTCACAGGAGGGTTTTGAGAAGACAAATCAGTCGCTCACCGAAATGGTCGGCGCGATGGACGCTATCAACGCCTCCAGCCAGAAGATCTCAAAGATCATCAAAGTGATCGACGAGATCGCGTTCCAGACCAANNCGAGGCGGCGCGGGCCGGCGAGGCGGGCATGGGCTTCGCCGTAGTTGCCGACGAGGTGCGCAACCTGGCACAGCGCTGCGCCCAGGCTGCGAAAGATACCGCCGACCTGATCGAAGAGTCGATCCAGAGATCCGATGGAGGGAGGGTCAAGGTGGATCAGGTTGCGGCGGCGATCCGAGCCATCACCGAGGAGTCGGCCAAGATCAAGGTGTTGGTCGATGAGATCAACCTAGGCAGTGTCGAGCAATCAAGTGGCATCGACCAGATCAGCCGGGCGATCGTGCAGATGGAGCAGGTGACGCAGAGCAGTGCTGCCAATGCCGAGCAGAGTGCGGCCGCGGCGGAGCAGCTCAATGTGCAGGCCGAGCACATGAAGGATGTCGTTGAAACCATGAGGGCCATGGTGGATGGCGGTGAAGGGATGCGCAGGGGCACAGATACCCATACGCGAGGTCGAATCGCGGCTGGCAGCGCCCAATGGTCCCCGATGTGAGGGCCGAGACGCGCTAAGTTACTTCACCGCGAGACCTTTGGAGCTCTCAACGTCGAGAACTTGCGGATTCGACACAAAATGGCAAAGCCAAGCACCCCGGTCTGCAGTTACAATCGGGGTGGAGAATAGCGATGCCGTCCATCCTGCGGACCCTGTTCAACGACGAACCGGGCGGCACCAAAGCGAAGATCATCGCAATATACGCGATGCTGCTGGTGTTCAATCTGGCGGCATGGGGATGGGCGCTGGTCGCATTTCACCGGTATCCGGTTCTTCTGGGCACTGCGTTTCTCGCGTACAGTTTCGGGCTTCGCCACGCAGTTGACGCGGACCATATTGCGGCCATCGACAATGTCACTCGCAAGTTGATGCAGCAGGGAAAGCGACCTGTTGCGGTTGGACTCATGTTCTCGCTCGGCCATTCATCGATCGTCATTGTGGGATCCATTGCAATCGCGGCCACGGCGCTGGCGATGCATCATCGCATCGATGCTGCCAGGGAGATTGGAGGAGTCATCGGCACGCTGGTGTCGACTCTCTTCTTATTCGGAATTGCGATCGTCAATTTGATCGTTCTTCGCTCGGTCTATCGCACATTCACGCGGGTCCGGCGCGGGGGCACGTACGTAGAAGAAGACTTTGACCTGCTTCTTGGCAATCGCGGGTTCCTCAATCGCCTGTTCCGCCCAATGTTTAAGATCATCCGGTGCAGTTGGCATATGTACCCGCTGGGCTTGTTGTTTGGCCTTGGATTCGATACTGCCACGGAGATCGGGCTGCTTGGCATCTCGGCGGCTGAGGCTTCCAAAGGGCTTTCCCTATGGTCGATCCTGGTGTTTCCGGTGCTCTTCGCAGCGGGTATGTCGCTGATCGATTCGACCGACAATATCCTGATGCTTGGCGCATACGGATGGGCCTACGTAAAGCCTATTCGTAAGCTGTACTACAACATCACGATTACCTCGGTGTCGGTGGTCGTAGCCTTCGCGGTTGGCGGGATTGAGGCGCTCGGGCTATTGTCCGGTCGATTGCACCCGAAAGGTGTGTTTTGGACCATGATCAACACACTGAATGGCAACTTTGGCTTGCTGGGCTACGGTATTATCGGGCTGTTTGCCCTGAGCTGGATTGTGTCCATCGCAATCTACAGGTGGCGACGCTTCGACTTCCTCGAACCGGAACAAGTCGAATCCTGATAGGTTGTTGCGATGAAGATTCCGGTGAGTTTGGTGGCCGCGTTGATCCTCTGTACGCCGACTGCTCATGCGCAGAGCGTCATTGCCGGCGCCGATGTTTCTTTTCTGCGCCAGATGGAGAGCAGGGGAGTGGTTTTCAAGGATGCGGGGGTGGCCGAGCCAGGTCTGCAAATCCTGAAGAACCACGGATATACGTGGGTGCGGCTGCGCGTTATGGTCGATCCGATATCGCTGCCGAACACGCTGGAGTACACAATTGCGTCGGGAAAGGATGCGAAGGCGCGCGGCTTCAAGGTGCTGTTGGACTTCCACTACTCGGACGACTGGGCCGACCCCCAGCACCAGACAGTGCCGCGGGCGTGGGCGAAGATGTCTCACGAGGAACTCGAGAAGGCGGTGTTCGTCTACACGCGCGACACGATTGCGGCGATGCGCAAGCAGCATGTGCTGCCCGACATGGTGCAGGTGGGCAACGAGATAACCGTCGGCATGATGTGGCCGGACGGGCGGCTGCCGGCACAGTGGAAGAACTTCGCGGACCTGCTGCTGGCCGGGATTCACGGCGTCGACAAGGGGCGCGGATGGGGCAGGCGGCCGGCGATCATGATCCATATCGACAAGGGAGGAAACCAGGCTGCGACCAAGTGGTTCCTGGATAATCTGGCGCAATATCATGTGCCTTACGACGTGCTCGGACAATCGTTCTATCCGTGGTGGCAGGGTAGTCTCGACGATCTCAAGAACAATCTGGCGTTTGTGTGGAACACCTACCACAAGGATGTTGTGGTGGCCGAGACGGCGTACGACTGGAGGACGGGCGAGGACTTCAAGGGCAAGCCGGTGCCGTTTCCGCAGACACCGGAGGGGCAACGCGACTTCCTCGCGGCCTTGAATCAAGTGGTGCGAGAGGCTCCCGGCGGCAAGGTGCGGGGCATCTTCTGGTGGGAGCCGATGGCCGGCGGCTCGATCGCCAAGCGGGCGCTATTCGACGATGAGCACAACGCGCTGCCGGCGATCCACGTGTTCGACGCTGCTCCGAGCGCCGATGCGCACTGACCACTGCGACGATTCCCATCCTGCGGCATCGAATGTGGGTATCCGGTTCGAAGGGATCTGGAGACGTTTCTGAGTCCTACGGAAAGCTGATAACGTCTAAATAGTACTGGACGAAGCGTTTAGCAAAACTCTTTTACGCTGTCGTTTTCTGGTTCGAACAACTTCGGCAATCGGTGCGAGTTCCATTCGGCTAATGCGGATGGAGTCTCAGGCCAAAGGTGATTTGATGTGGATTGTCCGTCTCGCACTTTCGAGACCCTACACATTCGTGGTGTTATCGCTCCTGCTGTTCTTTCTGGGCCCGGTGGTCATCCTGCGGACGCCGGTCGATATCTTCCCGAATATCGATATTCCGGTCGTGTCCGTGATCTGGCAGTATGCGGGTTTCTCGCCGCAGCAACTGAGCGATCGGATTGTGGTGCCGTTCGACCGCGGCCTGACGACAACGGTCAATGACATCGAGCACACGGAGTCGCAGACGCTGAACGGTGTCTCCGTGGTGAAGATCTTCTTCCGCCCGAATGTCAACATTTCGCAGGCTGTGGCCCAGGTTACGGCGATCGCGCAGACGGCGCTGCGGGGGTATCCTCAGGGTACGACGCCTCCTCTCATCATTCAGTACAGCGCGTCGAGCGTGCCGGTGCTGCAACTCGGGCTCTCCGGAAATGGCTTGACCGAGCAGCAATTGAACGACTCTGGCACGAACTTCATTCGAACGCAGTTAGCCACGGTGCAAGGCGCCTCGATACCGTTGCCCTATGGGGGCAAGCAGCGACAGGTGCAGGTCGATATCGACACCCAGAAGCTGCAGGCCCATGGGCTCTCCGCTGCCGACGTGGTCGCCGCAGTGGGCGCGCAGAACATCATCCTGCCCGCCGGCGAGGTCAAGATGGGCCACGTTGACTACCAGGTAGAGACGAATAGCACTCCGGGGACGATTGCGGAACTCAACGACCTACCGATCAAGACCGTCAACGGCGCCACCATTTACGTCCGCGACATCGGCAATGTGCGCGATGGATTCCCTCCGCAAACGAATATCGTGCGCGTCGATGGACAGCGGGCATCCCTCATCACCATCCAGAAAACGGGCGACGCCTCCACGCTGGACATCATCTCGAATGTGCGCGCCGAGTTGCCTCACATCCTGTCGCAACTTCCAGCGGCACTGCAGATCCGGCCGATCTCTGACCAATCGGTCTTCGTAAAGTCGGCCATCAGCGGTGTTGTGCGCGAAGCGATCATTGCCGGCTGCCTGACCGCAGCGATGATCCTGATCTTCCTCGGGAACTGGCGTTCGACGCTTATCATCGCGGTATCGATTCCATTGTCGATCGTCTGTTCGCTACTGATGCTGTCGGCGCTGGGCGAGACGATCAACATTATGACTTTGGGCGGCCTGGCGCTCGCGGTCGGCATCCTGGTGGATGATGCCACGGTAACGATTGAGAACATCAATCGCTTTCTGGAAGAGGGCCAGGACGTCGAGCCGGCGATTCTGGAAGGCGCCAGGCAGATTGCGGTGCCGGCTTTCGTCTCCACTCTCGCGATCTGCATCGTGTTCGTGCCGATGTTTTTCCTTGCAGGCGTCGCCAGGTACCTGTTTGTTCCGTTGGCGGAAGCGGTCGTGTTCGCCATGCTTGCTTCTTATTTCCTGTCGCGAACTATCGTGCCCACCATGGCGAAGTATCTACTGAAAGGTCATGAGCATGATCGCGTGGAACAAGCGCGCGCGAGCCGCAATCCTTTTCGTCGCTTCCAAATCACGTTCGAACATTACTTCGAGAAGCTGCGCGACTGGTACTACGGGGTATTGTGTCTCTGTATGGAGTATCGGGCTATCTTTCTGCTGGCGATCGTGGCCTTCTGGATTGGGTCGTTCGCGCTCCTTTATCCATGGCTCGGGCAGGACTTCTTTCCATCGGTAGACGGCGGTCAATTCAAGCTGCATGTGCGTGCCCACACCGGAACGCGGATTGAAGATACGGCACGCCTGTGCGATCAGGTTGAAGACGTGATCCGTAGCCAGATCCCCGCATCGGATCTCGGCACAATCATCGATAACATTGGCCTTCCGAACTCGGGGTTGAACCTCTCCTACTCGAACTCTGCCCCCGTGGGCACGGGCGACGCGGACATCCTGGTCTCGCTCGCGAAGAAGCATCGGCCCACCGCGGAGTACACGCATGCATTGCGCGAAAAACTGACGCAGGACTTTCCCGGAACAGAGTTCTATTACCTGCCGACCGACATGGTCAGCCAGATTCTGAACTTCGGTCTGCCCGCCCAGATCGATGTTCAGGTAACGGGCTTGCACGTGGAACAGAACCGTGTGCTGGCCGAACAGTTGATGCAGCAGATCAGCCACGTCCCGGGTACCACGGATCTCCGCATCCAGCAGCCGTTTAACCTGCCGAAGTGGACAGTCAATGTCGATCGGACACGCGCGCAGGAGGTTGGGTATAGCCAGCGGGATGTGGCGCAGGACCTGCTTACCAGCTTGAGCGGCAGCTTTCAAACCTCTCCGACCTTCTATCTCGATCCGCAGAACCATGTAAGTTACAACATTGCCGTGCAGACCCCGCAGTACGACGTGAAAAGCCTGCAGGAGCTTCAGAACTTCCCCATTTCCACCAACGGATCAGCCCAGCAGCCGCAGATTCTAGGCAATCTCGCATCAATCGTGAGAGGCGTCGAACCTGGGACGCTAAGTCACTACAATGCCCAGCCGATCATCGACGTCTATGGCTCGGTCGAGGGCACCGATCTGGCCAGCGTGGCAGGCAGGGTCGAGAAGATCATCAGCGACACCAAGCCGAAGCTTAAGAACGGGGCCGAGATCAATTTGCGCGGCCAGATCCAGACCATGCACAGCTCCTTCCAGGGATTGTTCTACGGGCTGCTGTTCTCGATTGTGCTGGTCTACGCGCTCATCGTGGTGAACTTCCAAAGTTGGCTCGACCCGTTCATTATCATCGTCGCGCTGCCCGGGGCGTTGGCTGGAATTGTGTGGATGCTGTTCGTCACCGGAACCCACATCAGCGTTCCCGCGCTGACCGGCTCCATCATGTGCATGGGCGTGGCGACGGCGAACTCGATTCTCGTAGTCAGCTTCGCGAAGGAACAGATGGAGTCGGGCATGAGCGCGGCGGAGGCGGCGCTCAGTGCGGGGTTCACGCGTTTCCGCCCTGTCATTATGACGGCGCTGGCGATGATCATCGGCATGGTGCCGATGGCGCTTGGATTGGGCGACGGCGGCGAACAGAATGCGCCGCTCGGCCGCGCGGTGATCGGGGGATTGCTGCTGGCGACGTTTGGCACATTAACCTTCGTACCGGTCTTCTTTTCCTTGATGCACCGCAATGATCCGCGCCGCGTACCGGCTCAGACAACGGATCCGAATGCGGCCCAGGCATGAACAACGGGAAGCGGACGGGATCGACCGAACCAGCGTCAATGACGCGCACGGAGATGCAACGATGAATGGCGGAGAGTCGAAGTTGTCGGGAACAAATCGCGATGAAATGGCAGTGCCGGGGAACGCGGGCAGCCACGCCCACACGCAGGCGAAGCCCGGGCCTCCGCGGGTCTCGCGTGGGCCCCTGCTGATCATGGTTGCCGTGGTGGTCGTGGTGACGATTGCTATCGCCGTCGTTGGCGTGCTGCGGCGCAAGCATGCGACCACCAAGCTCGAGCAGTATACCGAGGCAAATTCCGCTCCGCCTGTGTCGCTTGCGCAGCCGCTCTTCGAGAAGGACACCAGAGAGATCGTGTTGCCCGGCAACATCCAGGCATTCACTCTGGCCCCGATCTACGCGCGCACCACAGGCTACGTCAAAGCCTGGTTCCACGACATCGGAACGCATGTCCACAAGGGCGAACTGCTCGCCGTGATTGAGACGCCGGAACTGGACCAGCAGCTTGCCCAGGCCAAGGCGGACCTCGCCACCGCCCAGAACAACGCGGCACTGGCAAAGGTAACAGCCGATCGCTATCAGGGATTGATCGGCCAGAACGCTGTGTCGCAGCAGGACACGGACAATGCGCTTTCGCAGCTTCAGGCGACGAACAGCCAGGTGAACTCCGCGCAGGCGAACGTGCACAGGCTCGAGGAGTTGCAATCGTTCGAGCGTATCGAGGCGCCGTTTGACGGAGTGATCACTGCGCGCAATCTGGATATTGGGCAACTCATCACGCCCGCAGGAAGCACGACGACGCCGGGTGCGGGGACCATTTCAGGGAACAAGGAGGTTTTCGACATCTCGGCGATTCAGACGCTTCGGGTCTTTATCAATGTGCCCCAGGTCTACGCGCCGGATGCAAAGAACGGAGTTACGGCCACGTTGACGGTGCCTCAGTATCCGGGACGAACGTTCCGAGGGAAACTGGTGCGATCGTCGGACGCGGTGGACCCGGCAACGCGTACGCTGCTGGCCGAGGTGGATGTGGATAACCGATCGGGCGACTTGCTGCCAGGCAGCTACACCGAGGTCCACTTGAATGTGTCGAGCGCTGTGCCGGCGCTCATCGTTCCCGTCAGCGCGCTGATTCTTGAGGCGGACGGGCTTCATGTTGGCGTCGTCGATTCTACGAATCATGTGCACATCGTGCGAGTGACTCCTGGACGCGACTCCGGTGCGACCATGGAGATACTCGGGGGCCTCGCACCGGGACAGCCGGTCATCGCCAACCCGCCCGACTCCCTTACCGACGGCGAACTCGTGCGCGTCGTGACGCCAGGCGCAGATCACCCGAATCATCCGGCGGAGACCAATCCATGAAAGCCCATGTTTTTGCTGGAGCGATTGCGACCGCGGCCGCTCTTGCGCTGGGCGGATGCAAGGTCGGGCCAAACTACAAGGCGCCGCCTGTGCCTGCGCCGCCTTCCTACTCGGACAGCGGCCACAACGGCGATTGGGCCTCCGCCAAGCCCGCTGACGGCGTGGACCGCGGTGCATGGTGGGCGATCTATCGTGATCCGCAACTGAATGATCTTGAGCAGCGTTGTGCAACGGCGAACCAGAGCATCGCCGCAGCGCTGCATGCGTACGAGCAGGCCCACGACCTGGTGCGGGAAAATCGGTCGTCCCTCTATCCGACAGTATCCATCGGGGCTTCGGCCACTCGGGATCGTGTCTCCGCCAACAAGCCGCTGCGGTCGCCAAACCAGACGAACGACTATTGGGACTTCCTGATCCCACTGAATATCTCGTGGGAGCCGGATCTGTGGGGAGGAATTCGACGGCAGATTGAGTCGAGTGCGGCCAACGCTCAGGCTTCGGCCGCGGACCTCGCCAATACGCGGTTGAGCCTTCAAGGAACGCTGGCTGTGATTTTCTTTCAACTGCGCGGCCTCGATTTGCAGGCCCAGTTGCTTCGAACGACGATCGACGCGTACACCCAGACGCTTCAACTTACGCAGGTCCGCATGAAGGGTGGATTGGCCACAGAAAGCGATGTCTCGCAGGCGGAAGCTCAACTGGAAGAAGCGCGAGCGCAGCTCATCGACCTGGGTGTGCAGCGTGCGCAATACGAGCATGCGATTGCCGTTCTTGTGGGCGAGCCGGCAACCGGATTCCATATTCCCGAGCAACCCCTCGCCGGCGATCCGCCCGCGGTGCCAACCGGCGTGCCCTCCGAATTGCTGGAGCGCAGGCCCGACATCGCGGGCGCAGAGCGGCGTATGGCCGCCGCCAATGCACTGATCGGCGTCGCCAAGGCCGCCTATTACCCCAACATAACGCTGGGTGCCGCTAGCGGCGTGGAGAGCGGCATTCTCAGCAGCCTCTTCAACTCCAACAGCACCCTGTGGAATGTAGGCCCGTCCGCAGGCGAAGTTCTATTTGACGCGGGACGCAGGAAGGCGCAAGTCGACTACGCTCTGGCCCAGAGAGAACAGGCGACCGCGCTGTATCGCGAACAGGTACTCTCAGCCTTTCGCGATGTGGAGGACCAGCTCTCGGCGCTCCGCGTGCTGGAGGAAGAAGCTACGGTGCAGCAACGCGCGGTGGATGCTGCGAAGCGAAGCACTGACCTCTCCTTGCTCCGCTATAGGCGCGGACTTGCCCAGTATCTTGAAGTTCTCACCAACCAGACTATTCAGTTGGGTGACGAGAGAGCCGCGGCTGCACTGGTCGCGCGACGCATCGTGGCAAGTGCTCAGTTGCAGATGGCACTTGGCGGAGGATGGAACGCCGCGCAACTTCCGAAGAACTAGACTCTGTTCATGCGGTTGAGTTCACTGACTGGATCAGGCCGCGAATGTATCCATAGCAGAAGGCGAATGATTGCAGCGAGCCAGGGTCAGCCTCGGCCAGCGGAACGTGGTCGGGCATCAGCATGTAAGGATAGCCAATCTCCTTGTACACCTTGATCGCCTTTACAAAATCAACGTCGCCTTCGTCCGGAAAGACCTCCACGAAGTCATTTCGCCCTCCGCGAATGTTGCGGAAGTGAACATTGAAGATCTTTTTGCGCGCGCCAAAGTATCGGATGACGTCGAAGATTTCTACGCCCGGATGTTGGAGATTCTCTGAAATCGTTCCCTGGCAGAAGTTCAGTCCGTGATACGCACTCTCTTGAATGGTGATAAATCTCTTCAGCCCGTCGATGGTGCCCAGCACCCGATTTACGCCCTGATACCCTTCCGGCGGGACGCCTGGATCCTGTGGATGGCACGCCATCCGAATCTTGTGCTCGTTCGCCACCGGGATCACACGGTCGAGAAAATAAGTAATGCGTTCCCAGAAAGCATCTGCGTCGACGCGTCCAGCTTTGGTGAGCGGCGTTGCAGGATGCGTTTCAGAGAGCTTCCAGAAGTGGTTCATCGCATCGCCGCGCCCGGGCACACGCCCAGTGCGCAGAACGCCCAGGATGCTCATGTTGTACTTGATCGATGGAATGCCCGCCTGCGCGCAGTTTCGGATGAAGGTCTGCAACGCCTCAATGTCGCGGTCGCGCTCCGGGCTCTGCGCCCGCATGATCGCCGGATGCTTCTCGGTGTCAATAAAACTGGACTCGAGAAACGGAGCCGCGGTGCAGTCCACGCTGATGCCGTACTTGCCGGCCATATCCATCATCGTCCTGAGTTCATCCACAGTGGCGTAGAGACGGTCGCCCTTGATCTGCGGGTAGCCGCAGATGTTTTGCACACCATAGCGAGCAAGGTACTTCAGATGCACATCATTCGTCGGGGCGGTCTGATCGCCCAGCTTCATCAGGCCCGGCGTTGATGGAGCGCCTGCGGCCGCCGCCGCCGCGGCGTTTCCTTGATGGGCCAGTAACCCAGCCGCGCCACTCGATGCGATGAATTGTCGCCTGTTCATGTAGGCCATCCTACCCGAAGGTGAAAGCCTCAGGTCGCAAGCTCTCGTTTGACTACGTCAGATACCTAACCTGGTTGTCGGCCTCTGCTGATTCTATGGTGCCCGGAGGGGGACTTGAACCCCCACGGGATTTTACTCCCTGCGGATTTTAAGTCCGCTGTGTCTGCCGATTTCACCATCCGGGCGTTGCGTTTGCCTTCCACATCGTAACCCACGAGCGGAGTGGAAGGGCGGCCCGCGCGGTGCCGGCCTCTCGCAGCCCGGTAGCTAGCGCGCGGGATATAGCGCGCGATACATCTCCCGGTTGCGCAGGATCGCCTGAACGTAGTCGCGCGTTTCGGAGAAGGGAATCGACTCTACAAACTCGGGAACATCCTTGTAATCGTTGCTCGCAAGCCACTGCCGGACCGGCGTATCCCCGGCGTTATAGGCTGCAAGCGCGTACTCCACCTGCCCGCCAAAGCGATCCAGCACCTGTTTCAGGTTTGTCGTCCCCAGCTCCAGATTCACCGACGGATCGAGCAACTGCCTCGTGTCGAACCGCTTGATCCCGTGCTTCTTCGCCATCGATTTTCCCACCGACGGCAGCAGTTGCATCAGGCCGTAAGCGTTTGCTCGGCTCACCGCAGTGGCATTGAACTCCGACTCCTGCCGCACCAGCGACGCCACAAGATACGGGTCGAGCCCGTTGTTACCCGAGTCCGCCACCAACTCTTTCCAGTACGGCTGAGGGAACAGAAGTTGCCAGTAGATCTGGGGAACCTGGTCCATCGGCAGCGTGAAGAACGAGATCCCGCTGTGCTTCATCGACTGCAGCGCTCGCGTGTACTCGCCATAGGAGACGTAAATCTCGCTTTGCGCCAGCGCGCCCCACTCATCCGAAGTTGGGCTGGCGCGAATCTCCGGCGCGATGAACTCATTCAGTGCAGCGTTCGCGAGCAGCCGTGCCTTGATCAGATGCGTATCGTTCTCCGGCAGCTCGCCGGTCAACTCCGGCGCCGGGGCCTTCTGCGCCGCGCTCAGCGCTGGAGCCGGCGGCGTTGCGGGCTGCGTGCCCAGCACCGCAAGCCGCTGTCTCGCCAGGTTGGCGTAGTAATAGTCCGTGTAGATCTCTGACACTCTGCGGTAGTAGTTCACCGCCTGGCCAAAGTTATGTTCCTCGTCCTCGTAGATCCGCCCGCGCCAATAGAGTGCATCCGGGATCTCACTGCCTCCTGCGTAGCGTTGGATCTGTTCATCCATCAGCCGCGCCGCCTCGGCATAGTTGCGAGTGCGGTAGTTCATCCACGCCGCGCGCCAGTGCGAAGAAGGAGCGTAGGTGCTGTTTGGAAACATCTTCACCAGCATGCTGTAGTGATTGATCGCCTGCGCCGCATCGTGCTTCAGCAGATACATGTTCCCGCCCGAATAGAGCGCCTCTTCCAGCCACCGACTGGTGGGAAAGCGCTGCACCATCTGCGCGATCAGCGCATCATGCCCGGCCCGGTCGTCCTCGTTGCGCGACAACTCCGCCAGCATATACAGCTTTAGCGCGGCGCTATCGTCGCCGGTTTCAGGAAGCTTCTCGACATCGCGCCGGCTCAGGTGCTTCAGCTTGAAGTCGCACACGGCGGCGTAGATGATCAGCGCGTCGCGGTCGGCCGTGCTCAGTTGCGGATTGTTCTTCCCGATGGCGTTGTACTCGGCGCTGGCCTCGCTATATCGCTTCGCGTTGAACAGCACGTCGGCATGGGTCTTTCGCTCGGCCGCGCTCAGCGGAGCACCCATCGCCTGCAGTTGTGTAGCAGCCTGCGTAGCCTCATTCGTCAGCGGCTGCGTCGTATAGATCTTGCGGAAGACAGGCGTCGCGTGAGCGGCGTCTCCCGCCAGTTGATAGGCTCGCCCCAGAGCGTAGCGGAAGCCAGCTTGCTCGGCCCCCGCGGTACTCGCGAGCGGTTCAAGCACGTGCAGCGCACCCTGCGCGTCTCCCTGCTGCAGATGCGCATTCGCCAGCAGCACGGGCGCGGTGGGCACGAAGATGCTGTCCGGATAATGATCCGCGAAATGATCCAGCAGCGCGTACGCATCCCCTGCGCGGCCCGCCTGGATCGCTGCCTGCGCTCCGAGGTAGTCGGCGTAATCGTCCAACGCTTCACCCGCCCGCTTCGCCTGGCTGTAGTTCGTAACCGCCTCCGGGTAGCGATGGTCCAGCATGTACGCGTGTCCCAGCGCGAGATGCGCCGCCGCCGCACCCTCGCCTGGATGGCTTTGCCCATAGTTCAGCACTCCAGCGTACGCCGCCGCCGAGCGCGTCGCGGCAAGTTGCTGCGCCATCGGCCGCAACTGTGCCGACGCCAGAAATGCGCTGGTCAGCTTGATGCTCCGCGCCGTAGGTGGCTTGAAGGGCACGTGCTTCCGCAGGCTGGCTTTGACGGGAACTCGCGATGTCGTCTTCTTATCCGTCGCAGCCGTCGCCTTCTTCACGGCTGGCTTTTTCTTTGTCGAAGCCGCCGGCGTTTTGTCCGCGGCCGGTGCGCTCGAATTCGTTCCAGAGAGATCCTTCGCCACAAGTCTGTTTCCAGGCCAGAGCAGGCAACTCAACAGCGCGGCCACTCGAAACATAGTCTTTCTATCCAGCATTCCTTCACGCTCCAACGATCGGCTTGCCCGCCCGCACTCCAACCAGCCAAAGCCCACATATACGACTCTAAGGCCGCATCGGCCTTCCGCGCCGGTCACACACTCGCGCGAACCACTTCAGGTACATCCACTTCTCAGATTCCGCGCGTCGATTTGCTCCCATTGCCAACCCTATTCCCGGCTCCCGAGAGCCCGTCCCATTGCCCACGGTACGCCAGCCATTTACACTGAGGTCAGCGGTCAGCAACCTCGGTCTCCTCTTTGGCCCTCCGCCAGGCGAGCACCTAAGGTTTAGACGGGACAATTGCAACTTTTGCCTATGCCAGCCATCCAATCTCCAGTCGCGGAAGAGATCCACCCCGACGTCGCGTTAGTTGCGCGCGCAAAAGAGGGGGACACCGCGGCGTTTGAGCAGCTCGTTCAGCAGTATGAACGTCAGATTTTTCGGGTAGCGCAGCACATTACCCAAAACCGCGAGGACGCGGAAGACATCACGCAGGATGCGTTCCTCAAGGCGTACCAAAAGTTGGATCAGTTCCAGGGCAACTCCAAGTTCTCCACCTGGCTGGTCCGCATCGCAGTCAACGAAAGTCTTATGCGCCTGCGCAAGCGTAAGACCAGCAAGACCGTCTCCATGGACGAAGACGTCCAGACGGAAGATGGCTCCATTCCGCGCGATTTCGCCGAATGGAGACCGAACCCGGAGCAGCTTTATGGCCAGAACGAACTCGGCGACATTCTCCGCAAGACCATCCAGGGTTTGCCTCCCGGCTTCCGCACCGTCTTCACCCTGCGCGACGTCGAGAACCTCTCGACCGAAGAGACAGCAGAGGCACTCGGCTTGAGCGTTCCCGCCGTCAAATCGAGACTGTTGCGCGCACGCCTTCAACTGCGCGAGCGCCTCAGCCGCTACTTCCGGCAGAAAAACGGAGGGGCTAAGCCGTGACCTGCACCGATTTCCTCTCGCAACTTACCGACTACTTCGACGGCAAAGTCGACCCCAAGCTCCTCGCCGAGGTCCAGGCCCACATCTGCGAGTGCCACCACTGCGAAGTCGTGCTCGATACCACCCGCCAGACCATCGCCATCTATCGCGAAAACGAGATCTACGAGTTTCCGACAGAACTGCGCGAGCGCCTGCACGCCGCTATCATGGCCAAGTGCCGAACCCCCCGCTGACCTGATATCATCCTGACCTGAGCACTGGCAGAGGAATGGCTCGAAGAAGCCGATCTCGCCAGCACCAGCCGAACGCTTGCGACTGCAAGTCGGGTCCGCGAGTTTACCCGTAGACCTCCGCGCAATAGTCGCCCCCAGGGCATTGTTTCATTTTCACCCGCCTCATCAAGAACGTATGTTGAGCCGGGCTGTCGAGGCTTGATTAAGCGGAGATCCCATGCACGCCAATAAACTCTGCGTTTTGTTCAGCTGTCTCCTCGCCGCAACGCTCGCCGCCAGTGCCCAGGACAGAAAGCCCGGCCTCTACGAGCTGACGCTGGTCACCACCACCGTCTCACCCACCCCCGCCGTCTATCCCCCTCGCACCTCGCAGGTCTGCCTCACCCAGGAGATGATCGACAAGTACGGCGCCATCGTGCCCGAGAATCTCACCCGCGCCTGCCAGTTGGTCAATGTCGTCAAGAAGCCCGGGGGAATGACCGCCGACATGGTCTGCTCCGGCCCAATCGTGGGCAAGGGAACGCTCGAAGTCAACTGGTCCGACAGCGAACACGCCAAAGGAAACCTTCACTTCAGCGGAAAGATTCGCCCCGGACAAGACGAAATCAAGATTGAATGGAGCGCCGCAAGCAGTTCCGTCTACAAGGGTCCCGACTGCGGCACCGTCAAGCCCGTCTCCCCCGCCGCCCCCACCACACCCTGACTCAATAAATCCCGGGAACCAGCCGCTTCGTGGTCTTGCTGTACTCCTCATAATCCTGTCCAAAAGCCTGCCCCAGCGCCGCCTCCTCCACCCGCATGCGATAGAGCAGCGCCGCAAAGGTCGGAATCACCAGGATCGCCAGCGCCATCCAGTTCCGCGTCCGCACCCCGATCGCCGCGAAGATGATCATCATCCCCGTGTACGAAGGATGCCGTACCACCGCAAACAATCCGCGCCGGTAAAGCTTCTGGTCCGCGCGTATCGCCACATTGACGCTGAAGGCTCTGCCCAGGCTCACAATCGACACCCACCGGATTGCCAGCCCCGCCACCATCATCCCCAGGCTCGACGTCCGCAGCCAGTGCGCCCCGCCGAACATCGTGTAGCCATGGGTGTAGCCATGCTCCGAACCCACCCAGATTGACCCGAAGATCACGATCCACAACACGAAGATCGAGCCGCGGTCACGCACCGTTCCGCCGCTGTGCCTTCGCGTGCGCGTCACCACCACCAGCAGCACCTCGGACGCGCACCACGTCCAGTACAGAATCACCCAAAGACTTGGCATTTCCCGCCCTCGCACCGCTGCTACAGCGTACCTTACATCCCAGCCTGTAGAATTGTTCCGCCGCGGGACCCTCTGTCCGCGCTCAATTACCTACAAGGATGAGGTACAGCTCTCGATGCGTAGATTCGCTCTCGCTCTCCTTTGCGCTTCCAGCTTCTACGTGCAGGCGCAGGCACCCGCCACCGCGACCGCGGACACCGCACCCGTCGCCATCCACGTCGATCTCGCCACCTCGCAAGGCGCCTACAAACCCATCGGAAGCTGGTTCGGCTACGACGAATCCAACTTCACTACCATGAAGTACGGCCGCCAGCTCCTGCCCGAATTGCACGATCTCTCGCCCGCGCCCGTCTACATCCGCGCCCATCACCTCTTTACCTCGGGCGACGGCACCGCCAAACTCAAGTGGTCGTCGACCAACGTCTTCACGCTCGACGCCAGCGGCAAGCCGGTTTACGACTTCACCATCCTCGACCAGATCTTCGACGAATACAAAGCCGCAGGCGTCCGCCCCATGGTCGAGCTCGGCTTCATGCCCAAAGACCTTGCCTCCGGCACCACGCCCTACGAGATGCCGTACCCCAAGACCGTCTCCGGCTCCGTCCAGAGTCCGCCCAAAGACTACGCAATGTGGGGCGAACTCGTCCGCCGCGTCACCGAGCACTTCGTCCAGCGCTACGGAAAGGCCGAGGTCGCCACCTGGTACTTCGAGGTCTGGAACGAGCCCGACATCTCCTACTGGCAGGGCACACCCGAGCAGTACTTCAAGCTCTACGACTACTCCGTCGCCGGCGTGCGCAAGGCGCTGCCGAATGCCCAGGTCGGCGGCCCCGGCTCCACCGGCCCCGGCAGCCAGCGCGCTATCAGCTTCCTCACCAACTTCCTCAACCACTGCGCCAACGACAAGAACGCCGCCACCGGCGAGCCCATCCCGCTCGACTTCATCTCCTTCCACCCCAAGGGCAGCCCCCGCTTCATCCCTGCCGCTCCCGGTGAAGCCGGCCACGTCCGCATGGGCCTCTCGAACGAGCTCAACGCCGCCGCCAACGGCTTCCGCACCGTCGCCGCCTCAGCGAAATATCACAACCTCCCCATCATCCTCTCCGAGGCCGATCCCGAAGGCTGCGCCGCCTGCTCCGCCAAGGAGAATCCCGCCAACGCCTATCGCAACGGACCGCTCTATCCCAGCTACACCGCCACGGCCATGAAGGGCCTGCTCGATCTCGCCGCGCAGAACAAGGTCAATCTCATCGGAATGGTCTCGTGGTCGTTCGAGTTCGAAAGCAAGCAGTACTTCGAAGGCTTCCGCACCCTCGCCACCAACGGCATCGACAAGCCCGTGCTCAACGTCTTCCGCATGGCCGGCTTCTTCTCCGGCGATCGCGTGGCCACCACCAGCTCCGCCCAAATCCCCGTCGCAGACATCGTCAAATCTGGCGTCCGCGCGCAGCCTTCAGACGTCGACGCCTTCGCCACCAAAGCCGCCCACGAAGCCGCCGTCATGCTCTGGAACTACCATGACGACGACCTGCCCGCCCCCTCCGCCCCGGTCACCGTCACCATCTCTGGAATCCCCGCCGGCGTCCACAAAGTCCGGCTCCAGCACTTCCGCATCGACGACACCCATTCCAACGCCTTCACCGTCTGGAAAGCCATGGGCTCGCCCCAGGACCCCACCCCCGAGCAGTACGCCCAACTCAAGTCCGCCGGCCAGCTCCAACTCCTCACCTCGCCCGAATGGCTCGACGTAACCACGGGCTCCGTCACCATCGCCACCGACCTGCCGCGCCAGGCCACCTCCCTCCTCCACCTCACCTGGTAAACCCACAGCTAACATTGCGCTGCTTCATCGGAAGCGGGCCGAAAGAGGATGCTGAAAGAGCGAGTTTTCGTTAAGGGCACGGCTTTACCCGTGCCGTAAGAGCCACAGAATCAGACGGGCTTTACAGGCTAAAAAATTTGCTTCTGAGATAGGCCGGGACTTTAGTCCCGGCGTAACCGGCACAAAATCGAAGCGGGCTTTAGCCCCCGGGACACGCTTCTTGCGCTCTCGGCCCTAAAACCACCTTTTCCGCAGCCTGTTCATCCCCGCCGTAAGAGCCACACAATCAGACGGGCTTTAGCCCCAGAGGTCACTGTGCATGGCTATCGAACACTTTGTCTGCGCCTCTGAAAGCCCGGCTCATATCCCTGCGTGCGCTCTACGTGGACGACCGATGGACAGATGATCCCGAGGTAAGTCATTGGATCAATCAAGAGCGCGCTGAAGGCGCGCGCTACCGTAGCCTGGGGCATAGCCCCAGGTCACGTCGCCCACAACGGAAGCGGGCTGAAGGGCCGCGCTAAATACCCACGCCCAACCGATGTTGGTCAATTTGAAGTGAACGCCTGAAGTTTCCGAAAACCCGACTTTACCGGCACCTCGATTCAAGCAGCAGACAGGCGTCAGCCGTACAGTTCACGCAATGGAGATTTTGCGCCAATTGAGAATTTTTGCTGCGGAGCTTGCAGGAAAAGGTTCGTGCTATCCCAGGCCCAAAAATCCGGACCGGGGCCACCCGCCGTTCCACTGCACCTCAGACCCCTGTTTGCAGCTTCATTGCTTCAAAGCTCAATACCTCGTCAGAGACGTAGCCGTAATAGAACGTTTTTGCAAAGGGGCTAGATATCGAATCTAAAGGGAAGTCGGGCATAACGGAAAATTTTTGCGAGGATCGAGTGCGGTCAGCAACGATCAAAAGCCAAATTTCCTCTGCGCGTTTTTTGTAAGCGTTAATCCTGGAGGCTTTTTTATCGATCTCCTCTTGGAGGCGCTCGGGGGTTAGGGTAGAAACCAATCCAACACTATTGTTTGTGGGGCTCCATCGAGCGAAACGCAGTTCAGGCACTCTCCAAGCAGAAATGAAAATAACCCACTCAGATAAAAGGTTTTCATCTTTCTCATCCTCGCGCGATCTCCAGTCGGCCACCTCCGAATCCTGGCGGCTCATACTTTGAATCTGATCTGCAATAAGCTTAGCGATCTGATCGCCCTTCCTCTTGTCGATATCGGGTGTGATCCGGTTTGAGAAAAGAATTTGTGACAGGACAGGAGGATTGTTAGCATCGAAATAAATTTTGCGTACTTTGGACACGATTAGGGTGGTAATTGATTCTATCGCTTGAAGTGGGGGATCTTCTGGTAGCAGACGCGCTTCTGAATTACATCTCTTAATGAAAAGCTCAGTCACCTCGACACCGACCGTACGCCCATCAATGTCGACTAAGAAGTCGGGAGATTCTCCCGCGTCGATGCGTGTGGGTGTTATTCCTTGGTGCTCAAGGAATCGATCTAGCAAGAACCTTTCGTGTCGTTTTTTCTTATCATCGAATTCCATTCGACCTCCTTCTAAAGTCATGGTTATCCCATGAGTCCGACCCGCGCGTAGAGGACCAGTAGAACGACGCCTGTTTAGAGCACCGATCTTCTAGGCTGGGGGCCGAATTCAAACTTCCTGACTGACGGTAACAGGCCTTAGCGCCAAGTGAAGAAGCCGAACTTCCCAAAATACGGGGATTTCGGCAACTTCGTTTGCCATCGACTTCAAACTGACCCACTACCAAAAACCCCATGTCTCGCTTCCGAGGCATGGGGTTTCCAATTTTGCGACTACGGAAAACTTCTAGGAGCCGGCGGCTTCGGTGCCAAGGCCGCCGAGCGTGGCGCGCAGGTACTTGTGCGGATTGACCGGGGTATTGTGGATGCGAACCTCGTAGTGCAGGTGAGCGCCGGTGGTCCGTCCGCTCATCCCAACGTAGCCAATCACCTGTCCGCGGACCACGGTCTGGCCCGCCATGACGGTGAACCCGGACATATGCGCGTAGCAAGTCTCGACGTTGTGTCCATGGTCGATCACCACCTCGCGCCCGTATCCATTTTCCATCGCGGCCGACTTTACAGTGCCGTCGGCGGTGGCGCGGATGGGCGTACCCATTGGCGCGGAGATGTCGATGCCGGTGTGGAACTCACCTTCGCCATTACTGGAAAGAGGATCTTCACGCTCACCGAAGCTGCTGCGAATCGGCCCTAAGACCGGCCATAGCGATGGTGCGTCGACCGACAGACCTACCCCGCCGATGCTGGGGAGAGCGCCGAGCGCCGAAGCGCCGTCGATCGCGTGGGTTGCTGCGCCGCTGACCGCCGAGTTGCGCAGGCTGTAGAACGTGTCGAGCGACTTGTAATAGCTTTCGTCGGAGAAACTGGAAGCGCTGTCCGTGATCAGCGCACCGGCCTCGGCCTTCGCTCCAGCCGATTTGGAATCCGGCTTCAGTTTCCCATGCCCCATGGGCAGGGCGAGTTTGCTCGCGGTCAGGCCGTAGAGCGCCGAAACCTCGGTCGCCAGCGATCCCAGCGACGCCGCCTGGACGTCCTTTTCGTGGGCCTGCTTCTCCAGGTGTACGTAGTCCTTCTGGAGCGTGTCGTGGTCGTTGCGCAACTGGTTGAAACGGGCGGTCTTGATCAGCATCCGGGAGTACGACCCGGCCAGCCCGGCCATTGTGAACGACCCGATAACCGCAGCCGCTACAAAGACATAGGCATAGTGGAGAGGCACAGGGAGCTTGCGCAGGCGGCCATTTTCGTCGCGGCTGACGAGCACAATGTAATGACGTTTTTTCAGACGGAAGCTTTTCAGATTCAAACACACAACCCGGGCCCTGAATTGACCGTTCTCCCCGCGAGAGTTCGCGAAGAGATCGGCACGGAGAGAGGGAAGCCAGTCGAATGAACTTTTGCAATCGCCATTCGCGATTGCCGACTGGAGTACAACCTCTCACTTGGACGTTACTTCAGATTTTAACAGTCACCAAGGGGGGAACGCAATCCGATTGCGCCCGAAATCGCCGAAAAGCTGTCCGATTACCGACTTTTTGATTTTGAGTCAGTTACGCGATATCTTCGCCTCCGCCCAGCCGGGAAGACCTCCAGCGACCCATTCCCGGGTTTATGCTTGGCCTCACGATGAAGAAAGCGATGGGGGAACTGGCGCTGATCGAACGCATCCGATCAGGAGGTGCAGGCGCCGGAACGGCTGGGCACGGCAGCCGCGGCTTAGCGCGGAACATGGGCCTTGTACTCGGCATCGGCGACGACTGCGCCATCCTCCGCCCGCCGAAGGGGCACGAGGTCCTCGTCACCACTGACTTCACGCTCGAAGGACGCCACTTCCGCCGCGACTGGCATCCGCCCGAGTCGGTCGGGCACCGGGTCCTGGCGCGCGGCCTCAGCGATCTGGCCGCGATGGGTGCGTGTCCGCTGGCGGCCTTCCTCTCGCTCGCGCTGCCCGGCGACATGCTCGCAAGTCGCGCCGGACGCCGCTGGGTCGACCGGTTCTTCGCCGGGCTGCGCGGCCTGGCGGAACAATACGGCGTACCGCTTGCCGGGGGCGATACCGCCGAGTCGCCGTGCGGGCTGGTGCTTGCGGACATCGTGTTGGTCGGGTCAGCCCCAGCGGGACGTGCCCTCAGGCGCAGTGGCGGTCGCGCCGGCGACGCGCTGTATGTAACCGGCGAACTGGGCGGCGCGGCTGCCGAGTTGGCTGCAATGGAGAGGCGAGGCAGTAAGAGGCAACCCACCCTTTCCGATAAGTCCGGAAAGGATGGGTCACCCGGCTCTGGAACGCAGCCCCAAATGCACCCGCATCCGCGCATCGACGTGGGTCTGGCTCTGCTGCGGCGCCGCCTCGCCACGGCCTCGATCGACCTCAGCGATGGGCTCTCCACCGACCTTGCCCACCTGTGCCGCGAGTCTGGCGTCGGCGCGGAGATTCAGGCTTCCGCGCTGCCAATCCACCCGCTGGCGATGCAGGCCGGGCCAGACCGCGCGATCGAACTCGCCCTCCACGGCGGCGAAGACTATGAGCTCTTGTTTGCCGCTCCGCCGGAACTGCGGATGCCGCGCAGCGTGGCCGGGGTCCGCGTCACCCGCATCGGCAGCATGACGCGTGGGGCTGCGATCTCCATCGCAGATTCCGCCGGACGCCGCCGACCCCTGAAGCCGGGCGGCTGGGAACACTTCGCAGGGAAGCATTAGGATTAGGCCAACGCCTATGCATGACTCCACCAAGATCATTCGCTCCACACTGACGCCCGCAGTTGCAGGCGAGCCGCTTCACCCAGGTCCCGTGTTCGCCGCGCCGTACCACACGCCGGGCGATCCGGCCGACGCGATGTACAGCTACGCGCGCTCGCACAACCCAACCTGGACCGCGCTCGAACGCACCATCGGCCAGATGGAGTCCGGCCAATTCGCACCCGCCCATGCGGAGGCAGGCAAAAGCTACCGGGCCAACGCGCTGGTCTTCGCCTCAGGAATGGCGGCGTGCTCCTCGATCTTCGGGGCCGTGCTGCGCCCGGGCGATGTGGCGGTGCTGCCGGCGAACGCCTACTTCGCCGCGCGCGCCCTGATGCAGAACTACTTCGCCAAGATGGGAGTCGTGGTCCGGCTCGCCCCCACCGCCAACGACGCCCAGGGCGAGCACCTCGAAGGCGCGCGCCTGCTGTGGATCGAGACGCCCAGCAATCCGACCATGGAGATCTGCGACGTCGCCGCGCTCTGCGAACGGGCGCACCGTGCGGGAACTCTGGTCGCCGTCGACAACACCACCGCGACGCCGCTGGGGCAGCGTCCGCTTGCGCTCGGCGCGGACTTTTCGGTCGCCTCGGACACCAAGTCGATGACCGGCCACAGCGACATCCTGCTCGGCCACGTCGCCACGCGCGACCGTGAACTGCTGCAGAAGATCGAGGAGTGGCGAACGCTCATGGGCGGCGTGCTCGGCCCAATGGAGGCGTGGCTCGCGTTGCGCTCGATCGCGACGCTCCCATTGCGTCTCGAACGAAGCTGTGCCAACGCCCAGCGCATCGCCGAGTTCCTCACTACGCGGACGGACGTCGTCGAAAGCGTGCTCTACCCCGGCCTGCCCGCGCATCCCGGGCACGCAATCGCCGCGCGCCAGATGCAGTACTTCGGCGCGGTGCTGAGCTTAAACCTCGCCGACAAAGCCGCCGCTGAGACATTCTTTGCGAAGTCGAAACTCATCACCGAGGCGACCAGCTTCGGCGGCACCTGCACCTGCGCCGAGCGCCGCGCGCGCTGGGGCGGCGACGCCGTCCCCGAAGGCTTCATCCGTCTCAGCGCAGGGCTAGAACACGTCGAAGACCTGATCGCCGACATCGCCCAGGCTCTTGACTGCCTAAAGCCAGCCGCGGTGCGCTGATGGTCGCCGAGCCCTATTGGATCACTACGCAACTCGCGATCGTGCCCAGGCCGCACGGCGGTCAGCGGCTTGGCGAGGAGATGCTGGCTCTGCGCGAAGCCGGAATCGACATTGTTGTGTCGATGCTGGAGGAACCCGAGGCGAGGGAACTGGCATTGGAGTTGGAACAGGCGGCAGCGGCGCGCGCTGGTTTAGACTTCATCAATTTTCCGATTCAGGATCGGGGAGTACCGAATCTTCAGCAATTCAACCAATTTCTCGCTGAGTTGGAGAAGTCCATAGCGGAGGCCAAGCGAATCGGGGTTCACTGCCGCGGATGTATCGGGCGCGCCTCGGTGGTATCGGCAAGTCTGCTGATCCGATCCGGAATTCCAGCCGAAGAAGCATGGAATCAGATCGAAATTGCGCGTGGATCGCCCGTGCCGGACACACTGGAACAACTCGAGTGGGTCGCCCGCCACATAAGGCGATTGTCGTGATGATCAACCTCGAACTCCCGCACGACTGGCGCGCGGAGGTGCTCGCCAAGCCGCCGTTGATCGCTCCTGCGCGGCAATTCACTTACCCCCAACAAGTTGCGGGCGAGGAAGATGCGATGGCGCGCGGCGCGCTTTTGGTCCAGGTGCATCCAGCGATTGGCGGCACATTCCTTGCGACCTGCGCGCTTGGGTTCACGGACCCCTCGATGCCGACCGGAATCTTCGCCTGTCCCAACCCGCGCGAGCTATGCGCTGTCGCCGGCGGCTACGCCTACGTCCTCGACACCGCGTCACCAGAGCTTTCGACTCACATCCCCCTGAAGCCGGTCGCCGAGGTGCTCGTGCTGGCCGAGCACGGCCTGCTCATCTTCGTCGGCTTCCATGCAATGGTGGCGTGGGGCAGGGAAGGCCTCGCCTGGCAGACCGCGCGACTGAGTTGGGAAGGAATCCGAGTCACAGGCGTCCGCGCGGACGAAAACGGAACCGCTGTGCTCCACGGCTTTGGCTGGAACCTCACCACCGACAAAGAGGTCGAGTTCGCCGTCGACCTTCGCACCGGCACGCACACCGGCGGCGGATTTTGACCGCCCTCAATCCGCTGGTACAGCATAAAAGCTAAGCGCCGCGTCGCCCTGCTTGAGCGTGCGTGTCTGCACCAGTTCGCCATACCGCGCCGCAAGTTGCGCTTTGCTGCTGTGTTCGGCGACGATCAGCGCGCCGGGAGCAAGCGTTGCGCGTCCGCGTGCGCTGCCCAGCAGATGCAGCGTGTTCGCGTATTCCGCCTCAGCCTCCCAGGGCGGGTCAAGGTAGACCAGGTCGAGCCGGACGGATTCTGTAGCCTTGGCGAGCCGTTCCAGCAGCGCCCCCGTCCCGCGCTCCTCCACCGTAAAGCCGTGCGCGATCTTCAACGCCTGCAGATTGGCGCGGATGGCCGCCAGTGCCGGCTCTGCTTTCTCCGTGAACCACACGTGGGCCGCGCCACGACTAAGCGCCTCGATGCCGACCGCTCCGGTGCCTGCGTACAGATCGGCGAACCGGCATCCGGGAACGCGCATCGCCAGGATGTTGAACAGCGTCTCGCGCAGGCGGTCGCTGGTGGGCCGCGTCTCAGTGCCGCGTGGGGCAAGCAACTGACGCGAGCGATAGGTCCCGGCGATAACACGCATCCGACCATTATGACGGCAACCGCCAAAACCTCGGCTTTTTCTCTCTCGCATTCCGCGAACTGTGAGCGCATACAATGGAGCAATGCGCGGATGGAGTTTCCCGGTAGGCCGTTTTTTTGGAGTCGAGGTACGCATTCATGCGTTCTTCCTGCTCCTGCTCGCAATAGCGATTGCCGTGGGCTCGGTCGCTGGATCGAGCACCGGGCGCGTGCTGATGCTCTGGCTCCTGCTTCTGTTCGCGGTGGCAGTGCGTGAGCTTGCGCGCGCGCTGGCGGCGGTCTGGTTCGGCCTGGAGTTGCGCGCCATATTACTACTGCCCACCGGCGGCTTGATGACCTACGCGACGCTCGAAGCTACCGGGCGTGCCGCCGAGCCCGCGATCGAGCGGCGCATGGCCGTGGTCGGGCCCGTCGCCAGCATCGGCTTCAGCCTGCTGCTCGGAGCCATCGTGCTCGCCTCGGCGCCCGGCATCAACCTGATTGACAGGCCGTGGATTTCGCCGACGCACCTGCTGCGTGCCGCGGTCTGGCTGAACCTTCTGCTCGGCCTGGTCAACATTCTGCCAGCGCTTCCGCTGGATGGCGGGCGCGTCTTCCGCCCCGGTGTCGCGGACGGAGCGCCCAGCGGCAAAGATCGACGCCAGCCCACTCAATCGGGAACGAAACTGGGCGCAGGCCTGGGCTTTGGATTAGGCGGCGGACTAGGCCAGTGGATCGCCATCGCCCTGGTGGTGGCCGGACTCCTGTTGGCCAACCTGTGGCTCGTCATCATGGGCGCGTTCGTCCTGATTGGCGCGCACATGGAGAACACCGGCCTGCTCGCCCAGACGGAAGTCGACACCGTGCGCATGCGCGACGTGATGCTCACCCAGTTCAGCACGCTCTCCGCCTCGGACACGCTCGAAGACGCGCTGCAGCGCGCGGTCCATACGCTGCAGGATGTCTTTCCCGTGGTGCGCGGAGGCAACCTGGTCGGCGCCGTCTCGCGCCAGAACATCCTGGAAGCGCTGGCCACCACCGGCAACAGCTATGTGCAGGGCGTGATGACCAAGCACTTCCAAACCGCGCTACCGGACGATTCGCTGGTCAAGACCCTGCGCCGCATCATGGGCGAAGAGGGCGCGCAACTGGTCCCGGTGATGGATGGCGAACGCATCCTGGGCATCGTCACCCCGCAGAACCTGTCGCAGTCGATGGGCCTACTCAACCAGAGCCGGCGCGTACGGCGTGTCGAGGAATCCTGACCGCCGATCTGTCCCTTCGGCAACAATCGAACCACAAGACCGACCACGGATGAGCGCGGATGAACACCGATCTGGAACGCGAGGACGGCGAGGTAGTGGATCGGAACGACTCTGAAGAACTGAATCACTCTGACGCCGAAGCCAGCGAGTTCGAGGCGGGCCGCCAGCGTCCGCTCGCTCCCGGGCTGTACCTCGTCGCCACGCCCATCGGCAACCTCGAGGACATCACGCTGAGGGCGCTGCGGGTGCTGCGATCTGTAGACAAAATTGCGTGCGAGGACACGCGCCAGACCCAGAAGTTGCTGAACCACTTCGACATCCGCACGCCCACTGTCAGCTATCACATGCACAACGAGGCGGGCCGGGCCATGGAGCTTGCCACCGCGCTCAAGGCCGGCGCGCGTATCGCCGTGGTCAGCGATGCGGGAACGCCCGGCATTGCGGACCCCGGCGGGCAGATTGCTGCGGCGGCCATTGCGGCGGGTGTCCCGGTGTTTCCAGTGCCGGGAGCGAACGCCGCCATCAGCGCGCTCATCGCCAGCGGCCTGACAGGCGAATCATTCACCTTCCACGGATTTCTGCCGGCGAAGGAGGGCCAGCGCCGCACCGCGCTCGAAGCCCTGCGCGGCCACACCGGCGGCACGCTGATCTTCTACGAAGCGCCGCACCGGATTCTCGACACGCTCGCCGATGTCGAGGCCATCTTCGGCGCGGCGCAGCATGTTGTCGTGGCGCGCGAGCTAACCAAGCTGCACGAAGAGTTTCTCCGGGGCCCGGTCGCCGAAGTCCGCACCACGCTCGCCAGTCGCGCCAGTGTTCGCGGCGAAATCGTGCTGCTCTTCGCACCCGCCGCCGAAGCCTCAGCCGAGCACAAGCCAAAGAGCATCGCCGCCGAAGTTCGCGAGCTAATGAAAACGCAAGGGTTGGACGAAAAAGACGCACTCAAACAAATCGCCCGCGCCCGCGGCATGGGCAAAAGCGAAGCCTACCGCGAACTCCAGCGCGACCGCGGCAAGTGAAGAAAGAATCCCGTTCTACCGGCAAATTGGTGCAGCCAGACAGCACTTGGAGCATGAGCAATGAAACGTGACGGCTTGGCAGTAGTTGCGGGATCTATTGCGATCGTGGACTGCATGTGGGCGCTGTTTGTTTGGTTTGCTGCGCCCTATTTACAGTCAGTTTCAGCGCTGAAACCCTTGCCTGTATTGCTCGGTCTGCTTGTTGCTATTCCGCTATCCGTGTTCGCAGGCATCTATTGGAACAGATTGCTGTTTGGAGTCACAGTTTTAGCAGCGACAATGTTGATCTATGTTGGTCTGAGACTGCATTAGCCATGATAGGGCCTTGACGTCTTTCCGAGTCGCGTTATACCGGCAAAGAACGGGATACCGAGTCCGAACCTACTCCCGCCCCTTGACCCGATCGTACAAATACCGGTCGCTGGTCGTCCCCAGCGATTCGTTGTACAGGCTGGTCGCCCCGGCCGCCTGGTTCAGCTCTTCGCTGAACTCGTGGATCGCCCGCAGATGGTCCGCCGTTGCAGGAATCTCCATCTTCGGCGTCTTCAGAAACTTCTGGTAGCCCTTATCGACCAACCGCGAGATCTGCCCGCCCAGCAGCCATCCCGGCCGAGCCAGCACCATAGTGGTGCCGTCCGCGGCGGCCGAAATCTCCGCCGCCACGCCATATTTGCGGACCTGAAAGGCTTTAGAGCCGGCGCTTGAACCGTCTCGCGCTGCAGATACATCAAATTGGTGACCGGCGAGGGTTGCAAGTGCGTCGGTGAAATTTCGGGGCGGGGTTTTCTTTGCCATAGGTTAGATACGCTAGACTTGGTTTAACTGTCGCACATCCGCTGGCAGCCTTCAAACGGCACTCGGCGATCAGGCCAACCGCACAGGCTAAGGCAACAAGCAAACGGGCCCATGCAGAGGGATAGATGCGCAGTACACAGATGAAGGGAATTTCTCGATGATTGCCACGACCCGGTCACTCGGTGTGACCCTGCTCGAACGCATCGGCAACACCCCGCTGCTCAGCCTGGAGCGGCTGACGGCGCACCTGCCCGGCGTCCAGATCCTGGGCAAGGTCGAGTGGGTGAATCCCGGCGGCTCCATCAAGGACCGCGCCGCAGCGTCGATTGTGCTCGACGCGGAGAAGCGCGGCCTGCTCAAGTTTCACCAGCGCGGCGCAGGCGGGCGTGGGTTGCTCGATGCAACCAGCGGCAACACCGGCATCGCCTACGCCATGCTGGGTTCCGCGCTGGGTTTTCCGGTCACGCTGTGCGTCCCCTCCAACGTCTCAGAGGAGCGGAAACGCATCCTCGCCGCATACGGCGCCGAGGTCATCTGGACCGATCCGGCCGATGGATCCGACGGCGCAATTCGCAAGGCGCGTGCCATGGCAGCCGATGAACCCGACCGTTACATGTACGCCGACCAGTACGGCAATGAGCAGAACTGGAAGGCCCACTATCGCACCACGGCCAACGAAATCTGGAAGCAGACCGAGGGCCAGGTGACGCACTTCGTCGCCGGCCTGGGCACCAGTGGAACCTTCATGGGCACCACGCGCCGTCTGCGCGAACTCAACCCGGCGATCAAGTGCATCTCCATGCAGCCGGACTCACCTTTCAACGGATTCGAGGGACTCAAACACATGGCCACAGCGATCGTCCCGCCCATCTACAACGCCAAACTCGCCGACGCCAACATCTTCATGGAGACGGAACGCGCGTACGCGATGGCAAAGGGCTTGGGCCGGCACGACGGTCTGCTCGTCGGTGTGTCGGCGGCAGGCGCGGTGGCCACGTCACTCCAGATCGCCGAGCAGGAGGCCAAGGCCGGGCGCGAGGCCGTCATCGTCACCA
>PKWK01000216.1:0-9502 GCA_003133205.1 Granulicella sp.
GCGAAGCGGAGGAATCTGCTGTCGCACGCGCCACCACTCTTTCCGCTTGACGCGCCGACGCACCCCGCGATGTACTACTTGCGTGTTGCGGTGAAGGAGTTCACCTTTAACCGCTGTCCCTCCGCCCGGTCGGACAGATGATGACTCCTGACAGGGGAATCCTGTTGCGGAGTCAGATCCACAGCGCAATCCCCGAGTTGAATGTTGGGAGTTGAGTCCATGAACACATGGGTTCTTTCTGCGCTATGGGTCGGTCTTGCATTAGTCGCAACCTTGCTCGCCATCTGGCTCCACATATCCACCGCACTCTCCGAGATCGTCATCGGCACCGTGGCCCAGTTGGCCATCGGAGCGAGCTTCGCCCGTGGCGGCCTGCTCGGCAGCACCGAATGGATCACCTTTCTCGCGGGCACAGGAGCGATCGTACTCACCTTCCTGGCAGGCACCGAACTCGACCCATCGATCTTCCGGACCAAGTGGCGCGAAGTGCTCATCATCGGCCTGGCAGGCTTCTTCGGGCCGTTCCTCGGCTGCACATTGGTCGCCCATTTTCTGCTGCATTGGACCATCATGGCCAGTTGGCTCTGCGGCGTCGCTCTGTCCACGACATCGGTTGCGGTCGTCTACGCCGTCATGCTCGAACTGGGCTTCAACGCAACCGAGTACGGCAAAGCGATCCTCGCAGCCTGCTTCGTCAATGACCTCGGCACCGTTCTCGCCCTCGGCCTGATCTTCTCTCCGTTCACCCTCAAGACCCTCATCCTCGTAGGCGTGTCCATCGTCGCCTTTGCGTTTCTCCCATCGCTCACCCCCTGGTTCTTTCGGAAATACGGCGGCCGCGTCTCGGAACTCGAAGCCAAGTATCTTCTGTTCTTCCTCTTCGCCCTGGGCGGTCTCGCCCTCTGGGCCGGCAGCGAACCCGTACTCCCGGCCTACCTCATCGGAATGGTGCTGGCCGGCACCGTGGGCAAAGATCACGCTCTCATCCGCCGCCTGCGAACCCTGACCTTCGGATTCCTCACGCCCTTCTACTTCATCCGCGCCGGCTCCTTCGTCTCGATCCCGGTACTGCTCGCGGCACCGCTCACCCTCCTCATTCTCTTTCTGTCCAAGATGCTCACCAAGATCACCTTCGTATTTCCAGCCGTCCGGTTTCATCGATACAACGGCGCCGCGGGTGTCTACTACACCTTGATGATGTCTACAGGCTTGACCTTCGGCACCATCTCCGCCCTCTTCGGCCTCAATCACAAGGTCATCACCCAGGCCCAGTACTCCTTCCTGGTCGGAACCGTCATCGCCAGCGCGGTGATCCCCACGCTCATCGCAAACTCCTTCTTCCTGCCCCACCATCTCCTTCCCCCAATTCCCGAAGGCGATCCGGAGAAGAAGGCACTCGAAGAGCCAACGGATGCCGAAGTTGTCTAAACTTCGAACCAGGGATCGGCCCACAGCCAACTTCATCTCCCATCCCGTAAACTCGTAGCTGACAGGAGACACAGACATGCCCAAGGATCTTTACTTCGAGGACTTCTACGTCGGCCAGCGATTCGACTCCCTCGGCACTTACACAGTTACCGCCGCCGAGATCAAGGAGTTTGGCCAGAAGTATGACCCGCAGCCCTTCCACCTCGACGAAGCCGCCGGCGAAGGCTCCTTCTTCCACGGACTGGCCGCCTCAGGATGGCTCACCGCCGCCATCGTCATGCGCCTCCGCGTACTCTCCATCCGCGTCTCCGGCGGCATGATCGGCGCCGGCGCGGAAGAGATGCGCTGGACCGAGCCCGTCCGCCCCGGCGACACCCTGCGCACCGAGATCGAGGTCGTCGGCGTCCGCCACGCCAACTCGCGCAAGGACTACGGTGTCGTTCGCACCCGCACCCACGCCATCAACCAGAACAACCAGACCGTCCTCCGCGCCACCGTCAACTTCCTCGCCCCGCTCCGCCCAACCGCGTAGAAAGCCACCCGTGCGCTTCGAGCCCGCTCGCCTCTTCCGCGTCGCCGTCGCCACCAGCCTCACCCTCTCCGCGCTCCTGTTCTTCCTCTGGAGCTGGCGCTGGCCGCTGGTCGGCGACGCCTCGCTCATCCACTACATCGGCTTCCTCATCCAGCATGGCTGGGCCCCCTATCGCGACCTCGGCGATATGAACATGCCCGGCTCGTTCCTCATCGAAATCGCCGCCATGCATCTCTTCGGCACCGGCGACCTCGCCTGGCGCCTCTTCGACTTCACCCTCCTCGCCATCGCCTCCGCATCCTTCTTCGTGATTACGCCGAGCCGCGCCTCCGGATTGGGTGGCCCATCCTTTGCGGTCTCATCGCAAAGGATGGGTTCCGAGGCGCCACGACAATCCGGACACAACTGGCTCCCCGGCCTCTTCTCCGCCTCCCTCTTCATCCTGATCCACGGCCGCGACGGCCTCGCCGAAGGCGGCCAGCGCGATCTCACCATGGCCGTCCTTCTCCTCACCGCCACCGCCTTCCTCTTCGTCGCGGTTCGCAAGGGCTCACCCTGGTCAGCAGCCGCCTTCGGATTGCTCTCCGGCATTGCCCTCACCATCAAGCCCACCGCGTTGCCGCTGAGCCTTATCCAACTTCTGCTCGCCGCCACCGCATTGCGACGATTCCGCATGGCCTTCCTGCATCTCGGGCGAAGCCGAGCGAATCGCAGCGTCCTCATCCAATTCGTCGCACCCGCAGCCCTTGCCTCGCTCATCGCACCCGCCATCGCCCTCATCTTCCTCCTCCGGGAGCACGCGCTCGCCGCATTCCTCGCAGGCTTCCACGGAATCATCCCCTACTACGCCAGCCTCGGCCATCGTCCTCTCAGCTTCGTCCTCCTCCACAGCATCTCGCCTCTGCTTCCGATCGTCATCGCATGGCTCGTCGTGCTCACACTTCAGGGGAGAATCCTCTACTGGAGCGACAACTGGGAACGCAATGTGCTCCTCATCGGAGTTCTCTTCGGACTCCTCAACTGCATCGCCCAGCAGCGCGCCCTGCCCTACTACCGCTACCCGCTCCTCGTCTTTCTCCTGCCTCTTATGGCAATCGACTTCACAACTGCCACTACGCCGGGTGCCCCATCCATGACGGTTTCATCGTCATGGGTGGGTTCAGGCCGAGCCGCAAGCGCCCTCGCCACCCTCGCACTCCTCTTCGGAGCCTTTGCCCTCGCCCCACAATCCGCCATCCTCATCCATCGCTACCGCTGGCGCGAGACCGACTTCATCACCACCCTCCAACAGAGCCTCACCACCCTGGGCGGCCCCGCCCTCTCCGGCCACATCCAGTGCATCGACTCCATCTCCGGCTGCGGCAACGTCCTCTACCGCATGCGCCTCGAACCCGCCACCGGCGTGCTCTCCGACTTCCTCCTCTTCGGCGCCGTCTCCGACCACCAGCCGCCCGATGAAATCCCCATCCTCCGAGACACCCGAGCCCAGTTCTCCTCCGCCATCGCCGCGAACCCGCCGCAGGTCATCGTCGTCACCAGCCACCTCCACATCGAAGGCCCCGACAACTTCGAAAAACTAGCCCGCTGGCCCGCCTTCGCCAGCTTTCTCGCCGACCGCTACACCCTCCAGACCCAATGGTCTCCCACCCGCACCGCCCGCTGGTGGAGCCGCGAAGAGACCCCCGCCAGCTACCGCATCTACGTCCTCCGCCCCAACGCGGGTGCCCCATAGCCTGCCCTGAGCTTGTCGAAGGGATCGCGGAGCCGCAGGCAACGCTATCGTGGGGTTAGTCTCTCCCCGAACCGCACCCCGCACCCGTTAAGGCACACCCGACGTCTCGCATCCCACAAATTCACACCACAGCGGCGTATCTTGAAATCTATGCGCATGACCGTTCTCGCCTCCGGCTCCAAGGGCAACTCCACGGTCATCGCCTCCGCGCATACTCGCCTGCTGGTCGACGCCGGCCTCTCTTGCCGCGAACTCCTCAAGCGCATGACCCTTGCCAACGAAGACCCTGCCGCGCTCGACGCCATCCTCATCACCCACGAGCATCAGGACCACATCGCCGGTCTCGCCGTTCTTGCCCGCCGCCTGCGCATCCCCGTCTTCATCACCGAGCCCACCCACCGCGCCTGGGTCCGCATGGTCACCCCACGCACCACCATGACCTACGCCAAGTGGCTCGATCACGTCCAGAAGGAAAAGGAAGCCCGCGCCGCCGCAATCGCCGCCCAACTCACTACCGAACCGGTCCCCACAGAACTGGGTGCCCCAGGTCTCGCCTCTGAGACCTGGGCTGAAGCCACGGATCTTCAGGCCTCCGCCGAACCTGCAACCGATCCCGACCAAGACGAAGAAGAAGCCCCTGCACCCAAACCCGACCCCGCCTTCCTCCCCGCGGTCGAATACTTCCACTCCGGCACCAACTTCTCCATCGGCGACATCTCCATAACGCCCTTCACCATCCCGCACGACGCTGCCGACCCCTGCGGCTTCGTCTTCGAGTCCCGTTCCGAATCGATCCGCATGGCCATCGCCACCGATCTCGGCTACGTGCCCCCCAACGTCAAGTCCGCCCTCAAGCGCATCGACGTCCTGCTGCTCGAATCCAACCACGACCTCGAAATGCTTCGCGACGGCCCTTACCCCTGGGCCGTCAAGCAGCGCGTCCTCTCCCGCGTCGGCCACCTCTCCAACGACGCCACCGCCGAATTCCTCGCCCGCGACTACGACTGCGCCGCCACCTGGATCGTCCTCGGCCACCTCTCCGAGGCCAACAACGCCCCCGAACTGGCCCTCATCTCCGCCGAACAGGCCATTCGGGGCCGCATGACCCTGCTCGGCAACCGGGTCTTGCTCGCCCAGCAATCCGCCCCGCTCCCCCCGATCTGCCTCTAACCCCCTTCTATTCATAGTGTGACCGTCGACACAGAACGGCCGGCCCCAGTTGGGCAATATAAGGGACGCATCAGGGATAATCCGACATAACGGGCCAGACTGCATCTTTTTCCGGATGCAGCTATCAAATCTAGTAGAATGATGTCTATACCCCTATGGTTAATTTCGCTTCACGCTCTTCCAGATCGCGCCGCATGACCGTACCGCATTGCACAGATCCGCTCATCGGAAACATCCTCGCCGGCTGGCGATACGACATCTCGGGCCTCTCCCCAGCCATGCGCACGGACTACGATCAGCACCTCTCCGACTGCGCCCACTGCCGTCGTCGCCAGCACCTCGCGCGCACCATCGACGTGCTGCTTCTCTCCGTCTCCTCGCTGTCCATCCTCGCCTTCATGCTCGCCGCGGCCGTCCTTCACCGGATCGAATCCATCGCCCACCTGAGCAGCAGCCTCCACGGCCACCTCTATCACACGCCGATCACCGTGTCGCTCGAAGCAGCAGCCATCGGCGGCCTCGTCATCTCGTTCCTGCTCTGGGTCCTGGTCGCCATCGCCACACCCATCCCCGTGCTGGTCTCCGACTTGGTACAACAGCGCATTCCGGCTATCCGCGAACGCATCATGAAGAACGCCGCCTGACGCGTTCCACCGCAAGAAATACAACAACACAACCGCGGATTTGCATGTGTCTCCCCACATTGACCCCCAAAAATGCGATAGCGTAAGAAGACCACCATGTCTCCCACGCAATCGCCTCCAGACGGCGAGATGATCCCGCCCACGCACCCGGACTCGCCCGCCGAGGCATATTCGCCCGCCCAGGTCCGCCGCCGCCGTGAATTCAGCGTCTGGGACCCGCGCTCCGCCCCCGGCACCTACCTCCTGCTCGCCGTCAACATTGCCGTCTACCTGTGGATGATCGCCCACCATGTCGACCCCAAGCTGCCCTCCGAGCGCGCCCTGCTGCACTACGGCGCAAACGACACCTGGCTCGTCCTGCACGGCCAGTGGTACCGCCTGCTCAGCGCCACCTTCGTCCATGTAGGCCTACTGCACCTCGCCACTAACATGTGGTGCCTCTGGAACCTCGGCATTCTCGGCGAACCACTGATCGGCCCTTACGGCATGGTCGCCGTCTACATGATCACCGGCATCGCCGGAAACCTGCTCAGCATGGCGTCCAACGTCGCCTTAAGCATCCATTACAACGATCCGATCTTCCTGCACATCCCGGGCGCGGGCGCCTCAGGCGCCGTCTTCGGCATCGCTGGCATCCTCATCGTCCTGCTCTCCAACCGCCGCCTTCCATTTCCCTGGGAAGAACTGCGAAGGCTACGCAGCAGCGTCGTCAAGTTCGCCGCCATCAACCTGGTCATCGGTCTCAGCACCATGGTCGTCAATGTCGGCATCCACATCGACAACTCGGCCCACATCGGTGGATTCCTCAGCGGCCTGGCGCTCGGCGCCCCCCTCGTCCCGTCCATGACCCTGGGCCGCGAACGCTACCTCGGCCGCCAGAAGATCACCTTCGCCACGGCATGCCTCGCCCTGGCGCTCCTCGGCGACTGGATCGCCAACATGAACAAGTTTTGATTTGTGAATTGCGAGTGCCGCTCGTGGTCGCCGTTCTCAACTGACCACTGACCACTTACCACTGACCACTCGCTTCAAACCAGCGTCGTCTGCGCGAACTTCCGCACCATCGCCAGCAGCAGCTTCCGATCGTTCTCGCTCAGCCGCGAAGCATACCGCTGAATCTGCGTCAGGAAGCGAATCTCTTCCTCACTCAAACGCAGCGTCGACATCTCCCGGCTCACCGCCTCATCGCTGAAGAACTGCGCCAGTTGCAGATCCAGCGCATACGCAATCTTCTGCAGCGTCTCCAGCGACGGCACCGTATGCCCGTTCTCGACACGCGACAGATAGCACCGCAACAGCCCCGTCCGCTTCTCGATATCGCCCTGCGACATCCCCTTCTGCAGTCGATAGGCCCGGATCGTCCCCCCAATGTTCATCGCAATGGTGGCGACAGGTGGAAGGTTGCTGCTCAGCGGAGTCGGAATTGTTTGCATATCGGTCATTAGCCACAAAGTAACCATCTTGCGCCGCCGGGTCAATCACTAATTCGGGGTACATCCCGATTCCCGAACCAGCCAAGGTTCATCCCCCGCACTTAGTCCCCGACCCATGAACCTCTACTTGAACCTCACGCCCCTGTGAACCACACTATGCATTACCCGCAGAGTTATTAGCAGTGACGCCAATCACCAACCCCACCAGCCCATCCTCCGCCACCGACATCCCCTCTGTTTTCAACTAACTGACCACTTACCACTGACCTCTTACCACTCGCTCCTACCCCATATACATCCCACCATTCACATCCAGTGTGTGCCCGGTAATGTACCCCGCCTCCTCCGACGCCAGGAACGCCACCGCCGCCGCGATATCCCGGTCCGTCCCCGCCCGCGCCAGCGGAATCTGCGAGGTCATCGCCGTCCGCTGCTCGTCGTTCAGCACCGCCGTCATCGCCGTCTCAATGTACCCTGGAGCGACCGCATTCACCGTAATCGTCCGGCTCGCCAGCTCCCGCGCCAGCGACTTGGTCAGCCCGATCAGCCCCGCCTTTGACGCCGCATAGTTCGCCTGCCCCGCCTGCCCGGTCTCGCCCACCACCGACGTAATGTTGATCACCCGCCCCCACCGCGCCTTCAGCATCGACTGCATCACGGCCTGCGTCATCAGGAACGCCCCCGTCAGGTTCGTCGCCAGCACATCGTCCCAGTCCTTCTTCTTCATTCGCAGCGTCAGAATGTCGCGCGTAATCCCCGCGTTATTCACCAGGATCTCCACCTTGCCCAACTGCGCGATCACCGCCTTCGCACACTCCTTGATAGAGTCTCCGCCTGACTCCGCGTTCGCCAAGTCCAGCCGGAACACATGCGCCGTGCCGGAAGAAGGCTCCGTCACACCCGCGCTCGCAGCCCCGCCGCAGATCGCAGCAGCATCGTCCATCTCACCCGCCGCCTCGGCCGCCCGCCCCGCTCTGCCGTTGATCTCCGCCGCAACCTCGCCCAGCTTCTCCACATTCCGAGCGCACAGCGCCACCGTAGCGCCAGCCTCCGCCAGCGCAATCGCACACGCCCGCCCAATCCCCTGCGACGCTCCCGTAACCAAAGCAACCCGACCCTGCAATCCGCTCACTCGAATCTCCATTCCTGACGACCCCTGATTATACGGAAGCGCCGTATAACCCCGGGCCTTTCTCTGTGTCTGTGTTCTCTGTGATTCGCTTTTTGTTTTTCAGCCCCCTGAAGGCCCGACCTAAGCGGACGCCGCCGCAACCGATATACGCTCGTAAGGAACGCTTCAACCGAACCGACGGGCAAATCCTGGCCATGCAGATACCAATCAAGCGAGCGATAGAAAAAGTACCAGGCGGCATGATGATCGTGCCGCTCGCAGTCGGCTCGGTCATCACCACCTTCGCTCCCCACGCCGGAGCCTTCTTCGGCTCCTTCACCGGCGCGCTCTTCACCGGAGCGCTCCCCATCCTCGCCGTCTTCTACGTCTGCATCGGCGCGAAGATCTCCGTGCGTTCGCTGCCTCGCGTCATCCGCAAGGGCGGAGCGCTCATGGCCACCAAGTTCGCCCTCGGTCTCGCCGCCGGCTTCTGCCTTGGCCACCTCATCGGGGTCGAGCCCATCCGCACCGGATGGTTCGCCGGCATCTCCGCCCTCGCCGTCGTCGCCGCGGTCAACGACACCAACGGAGGCCTCTACATGTCTCTTATGGAACAGTACGGCAGCTCGGAAGACTCCGCGGCCTACTCCGTAATGGCTCTGGAGTCGGGCCCGTTTTTCACCATGCTCTCTCTCGGAGCGGTCGGCCTCTCGGCATTTCCCTGGCAGACCCTCGTAGGCGCCATCCTCCCACTCGCCGTCGGAATGCTGCTCGGCAATCTCGACCCGGAGTTGCGCACCCTCCTTTCAGGCGGCGTAACCGTACTGATTCCGTTCTTCGCCTTCGCGCTTGGCACGACGCTCAACCTGCACGGCGTGTGGGAGGCAGGCCTCCTCGGTCTCGCGCTCGGCCTCGTCCTCGTCCTCGTCTGCGCCACCTGCCTCATCTTCGTCGACCGTCTCATCGGCGGCAACGGCACCGCCGGCATTGCGGCCTCGACCACAGCAGGCAACACCGCCGCCGTTCCGATCCTTGTCGCCGCCGCCAACCCGCACTACGCGAACGCGGCCGCACCGGCCACAGTCCTGGTCGGCGCCAGCATCATCGTAAGCAGCATCCTGATCCCTCCACTCACCGCCTGGTGGAAGTCCCGCGTCACCCGCCTCGAAGCAAGAAAACTGCTCAGAGCTGAAGAGCCCGCCGGGTGCCCCACATCTCGCCTCTGAGATGTGGGTTTCCTCCTACCCCCATCGACCCAATCCTCATCCTCAACCTCAACCTCAACCTCAACCTTTTGAAGTTGTCATTCTGAGCCGAAGGCGAAGAACCCCCGGATTTTGCCCCGGGGCGCCACCCAACTCCCAGGCTCCCGCGCATCCATGTCCTCCCCACCGGCCGTCATTCTGACGCAGTCAGAATCTCCGTAGATGACAGGGCAATCGCATTTGGAAT
>PKWK01000216.1:9523-10240 GCA_003133205.1 Granulicella sp.
TTTCAAATGCGATTGCCCTGCCGTATTTGTCTTGTTTCTCTCAAGGGCACAGGCCGCCCCATAGAAGTTCTTTCCCACCCAAATGACATGGCTGAGAGGCACAAATCCCCGCCTGACTTCCGCTAAAGCAACTCGTGCTCAGCAATTCGGAATCTATAGGTGAAAATGCGAAGTTCCCGCATAGTCCGGGTTACTGAGATGGTCCGCCGCTTGATCTCCACCGGGAGATCTTGTAGGCAGGTTCAAGGAGGATCATCGACATGCAGATTCGATCGGTTGGTATTGACCTTGGTAAGACGACCTTTCACCTGGTGGCACTCGGCGATAACGGCAAGGTGCTGCTGAAGAAGAAGTTCACTCAGAAGCAGCTGATTGCGTTCACGGCGAACCTGCAGACCACGCTGATCGGCCTGGAGGCATGTGGCGGAGCGCATTTTCTTGGTCGTACGCTGCGTGAACAGGGCCATGATGTGAAGCTGATCCCAACTTGCGCAAGATTCTCATCCATGGAGCCCGCGCTGTCGTGTTGCGATCCAAGCGAGAGCGGATCGCGATGGGTGCCTGGATGACGTCGCTTGAGACGAGGGCACCGCGAAACGTCTTGATCGTCGCGACAGCCAACAAACTGGCACGGATCGCATGGGCCGTGCTGTCCAGTGGCCAGGATTACCGGGCAGTGCAAGAGCTGGTCGCTGCCTAGAACTGGTTGCATAAATA
>PKWK01000381.1 GCA_003133205.1 Granulicella sp.
CGGACATCGCCAGGTATGGGTGAAGGGCTACGTGCACCAGGTGGTGATCGCCTGTGGCAGTGAAGTCATCGCACGGCACCAGCGCAGCTATGAACGCGAGACGGTAGTCTTCGATCCACTGCACTACCTCGCCCTGCTCGAACAGAAGACGCGAGCTCTGGACCAGGCAGCTCCGCTGGCGGGATGGCAGTTGCCGGAGTGCTTTCGGCAACTGCGGCGTCTGCTCGAAGCAAGACTCAGGAAGCATGGCAGCCGCGAGTATGTGCAGGTACTCCGACTGTTAGAGACCTTCGACCTCACGGAGGTAACTCATGCCATCGAAGATGCCTTGGGCCTCGGCACGATCAGTTGCGATGCTGTTCGTCATCTGCTGCTGTGCCGCATCGAACGAAGACCGCCGCGGCTGGACATGGACAACTATCCTCACCTGCCTCTGGCTCAGGTGCGCACCACACAGGCCGCCGACTACATGACGCTGATGGCTGAGGTGTGCGCATGAGCGGCGCAGAGGCTTCCGGCGAGAACATTGCGGCCCACACGGCCGATACGCCGCAGTTGCTGCTGGAGCATCACCTGAAGCAACTGCGGCTACCGACCATCCTGCGTGAGTACGACAAGATGGCGCGGCAGTGCGCCGTCGAGCAGGTGGATTATCAACACTACCTGCTGCGTATCACTGAACTGGAGTTGCTGGACCGCGAGCGCCGGGCCACCGAACGCCGCATCCGGCAGGCGAAGTTCCCGGTCGTCAAGACCATGGACAGCTTCGACTTCCTGGCCATCCCTTCGCTGAACAAGACCCTGGTGCTGGAACTGGCGCGATGCGAGTTCCTCGCCCGGCGCGAGAACGTCTTGCTGCTGGGCAACAGCGGCACGGGAAAAACGCACATCGCCCTGGCTCTGGGACTGGCCGCATGCCAACGCGGCCACCGCGTGCGCTTTACCACTACCGCCGCACTGGTGAGCGAACTGATCGAGGCTCGCGACGAGAAGAAGCTGCTCCGCTTGCAAAAGCAGATCGCCAGCTACGAACTGCTCATCGTCGATGAACTCGGCTTCGTGCCTCTCTCCAAGACCGGCGCCGAACTGCTCTTCGAAATGCTCAGTCAGCGCTACGAGCGCGGCTCGACCCTGATTACCTCGAACCTGCCGTTCCAGGAATGGACCGAGGTTCTGGGCTCCGAACGGCTGACGGGCGCTCTGCTCGACCGGCTTACCCACCATGTACACATCCTGGAGATGAACGGCGACAGCTATCGCCTCAAACAGAGCCGCCGCAAACGGAACCCATCCTCCGATCGCTGAACTCTGCCACTCCCAACCCGCCTCGGGGTAGAAGGGCCTCTTCCGCTACGCTCCAGAGGCCCTTCTACCCCGAATACTCAACAACTTGATACTGCAACCACTGGCCTACTTTTCCTACGCCCCAGTGGTCTGGTTTTACTCCGCCCTTGACACACCGCAAGGCTGGAAGGCAAATGTGGAGCGTGCGAGTTCAAGGAAATATGCGGAGGATCACGAGCCCGTGCCTATGCGCTGACGCGGAACCCAAACGCGGAGGAGCCTTGCTGCTCTTACATCCCCAAAGGCTATATCCAACCGCCGCTCACTATCAAGACATCATCCACACTCCACGTGCTGCAAGGGGCATGATGGATTGCAGCCGAAGCGCTGTGCGACATGGAATTCGAGAATAGGCGACAATCAAAGAAAGAAGGTCAAAGATGGCGATTCAGATAGGTGCGAAACCGGATAGCGGGTTCGACGATCCGATTGGTATGTTGAAGGACTGCCACCGCCGGATTGAGCATTTCCTCAACATTCTATGCCTGGTTGCGGATCGTGCCCACATCCGAAGCCTGACGGGCGAGGAACGGTCTGCCGTACAGGCTGCGCTGCAGTATTTTCACGCGGGTGGCGAACGGCATACATCGGATGAAGAAGAATCCCTCTTCCCGCGGCTTCGCGCAGAAGCCGCTACCGGCAGTCTCCAAGAGATTGACCGCCTCGAAAGCGACCATCATCATGCCGCTCATCTGCATGAATCTGTGGATTGGCTGTACACGGCATGGATATCGGCCGGCACGCTGGAGCCGGACGAGCAACAGCGGCTCCTATCCCAGACAAGTGAGCTAAAACAGCTTTATGCAGAGCACATCCAAATCGAGGAAACGATCGTGTTCCCACGTGCTGTCCTGGTTTTGAACAGCGGTGCCATGGCTGCTATGGGGTCTGAGTTTAGCGCTCGTCGAAAATAGCTCGCAAACCACGGCAGGGAATGGGGCCTCAACCTCAAAACTGAATGCGCTAGCCGCCGGTTGGTAGTCAATGTAAAGGTAATCCTACCGGGTCGTGACAAGAGCAGAGCTCGAATGTCGGTGGGACTTCACCCCGGTGTGTCTCAGATCCACTTGCCATCAGGCGAATTGCTTTCCGTCTGCATATCCCGTGTGCGCATCCATCCGTCTACGAATTGCCGGATCCGTCAACCAACCCGCAAAATGAAGCGAATCGTTTCCGAATTGTCGGATAAGTTAGAGAATTGCGATTTGGCTCTGACTTCCTCGTTTTGTTTGCGTCTAAGCCTCGGACCATGCATCTCCCGCTCGTAAGCGCTATGGGGTTTCTGTTTTGGCTAACTGCATGTTCTGGACGATGTGCCAAAGCTCCCGTGACCAAGGGAGCCACCTCATCGAAATCGGCATCTACTGCACCGTTTGGATCTGGCGGCTCAGTGGCGATTCTCTGCATAGAGTTTAAGAGTGCGAATGTCCACAATTGTTACCGCGCGTGCCTTGACCTCAACCA
>PKWK01000053.1 GCA_003133205.1 Granulicella sp.
TCTCGGATGGAAGGAATTCGAACTGGAGGTGATGCGCGACACGAAAGACAACGTCATCATCATCTGCTCGATCGAGAACTTCGATCCGATGGGCGTACATACGGGCGACTCGATTACGGTGGCGCCGGCGCAGACGCTGACCGACCGCGAGTACCAGGTGATGCGCGATGCGGCGATTGCTTGCATTCGCGAGATTGGCGTGGAGACCGGCGGGAGCAACGTGCAGTTTGCGGTCGATCCGCGCAACGGACGGATGACGGTGATCGAGATGAACCCGCGGGTGTCGCGGTCGAGCGCGCTGGCTTCGAAGGCGACGGGATTTCCGATTGCGAAGATTGCGGCGCGGCTGGCGGTGGGGTACACGCTGGATGAGATTCAGAACGACATTACGAAGGCGACACCCGCGTGCTTCGAGCCGACGATTGACTACGTGGTGGTGAAGATTCCGAAGTGGCAGTTTGAAAAGTTTCCCGGCGCGGATGAGGGCCTAGGGCCGCAGATGAAGTCGGTGGGTGAGGTGATGGCCATCGGTCGGACCTTCAAGGAAGGGTTGATGAAGGCGCTGCGGTCGCTGGAGACGGGCAAGAAGGCGTCGGCGGCAGACATCGAGCCGCGGCGGCTGACGCAGCGCCTGGTGACGCCGCATCCGGAACGGCTGGCGTACGTGCGATATGCGTTCGAGCGCGGGATGAGCGTGCGCGAGGTTGCACGTATGACTTCGATGGACCCGTGGTTCCTGAACCAGATGAAACAGATCACGGATGAGATCAAATCGATTGCGGCGATAGGGGTAGACGCTGTGACTGCGGACGAACTGCGCGCGGCGAAGCGCATGGGCGTGTCGGACGAGCGGCTTGCTTCGGAGTGGGGCTTGGAGGGCGCGATTGGTACGGCTCAGGTGAGGGAATTGCGGAAGAAGCTGGGCGTGAAGCCGGTGTTCAAGCTGGTGGATACGTGCGCGGCGGAGTTCGAGAGCTATACGCCGTATCTGTATAGCTGCTACGACGAGGAGGATGAGGCTGCGCCGACGCCGCGCAAGAAGATCATCATCCTGGGCAGCGGGCCGAACCGGATCGGGCAGGGAATTGAGTTCGATTATTGCTGCTGCCATGCGGCGTTTGCGCTGCGCGAGGACGGCTTCGAGACCATCATGGTGAACTGCAATCCCGAGACCGTGTCGACCGACTATGACACGAGCGATCGGCTGTACTTTGAGCCGCTGACGCTGGAGGACGTGCTTGCCGTGTATGAGCACGAGGCTTCGGGTGGCGCGGAGATTGGGATGATCGTGCAGTTCGGCGGGCAGACTCCGCTGAACCTGAGTCTGCCGCTGAAGCGTGCGGGCGTGCCGATTATTGGGACTTCGCCGGAGTCGATTGACCTGGCGGAAGACCGCAAGCGGTTTGGCAAGTTGATCACGGAACTAGGGATTCCGCAGCCTGAGGGCGCGATGGCGACCAGCGTGGAAGAGGCTGTCGCGGGCGCGAATCGCGTGGGCTATCCGGTGCTGGTGCGGCCGAGCTATGTGCTGGGCGGGCGTGCGATGGTGATCGCATACGACGATGACGCGGTGATCAAGTACATGAGCACGGCGATTGAGTATTCGCAGGAGCGGCCGGTGCTGATCGACCACTTCCTGGAAGACGCGATTGAGTGTGATGTGGACGCTCTGTGCGATGGTGACGACGTCGTGATCGCGGGCATTATGCAGCACATCGAGGAGGCGGGCATTCACTCGGGCGACTCGTCGTGCGTGCTGCCGTCGGTGGACCTAAGCGAGGATGTGCTGCGGACGATTCGGAAGCACACACGCGAGTTGGCGATGGCGCTGAGCGTGATTGGGCTGGTGAATATTCAGTTTGCGATCCAGCGCGGCAAGGTGTTCGTGATCGAGGTGAATCCGCGGGCGTCGCGCACGGTTCCGTATGTGTCGAAGGCGACGGGGCTGCCGCTGGCGAAGATTGCATCGCGGCTGATGGTGGGACGCAAGCTGAAGGAGTTGCTGCCGGAGCAGGTGGAGAGCGGTGCGGACCTCGAGACCGGGTCGCACTACTACGTGAAGTCGCCGGTATTCCCGTGGGGCAAGTTCCCGGGTGTGGACACTGTGCTTGGGCCGGAGATGAAGTCGACCGGCGAGGTGATGGGCGTCGCGGACAACTTCGGCGAAGCGTTTGCCAAGGCGCAGATTGCGGCGGGGCAGGTGCTGCCCGTGAAGGGGACGATCTTCATGAGCGTGAATGACCACGACAAAGACTCTCTTGTGTCGCTGGCGCGGACGTTTGTGGAGATGGGCTTCCATCTCGTCGCTACTCACGGAACGGCTGAGGTGCTGGAAGCAGCTGGGCTGCAGCCCGAACGCGTTTACAAGGTGAAGGAAGGACGGCCAAATGTGGTCGATCTGATCAAGGGCGATCGGATTCAGTTGATCGTGAATACGCCGCGCGGGCAGGAGACATTCTTCGATGAGAAGGCGATCCGGCGGGCGGCGGTGCTGGCGAGGATTCCGACGATTACGACGCTCGCGGCAGCACGGGCTGCGGCTGAGGGAATCGCGGCGCTGCAACAGGGAACGCTGAGCGTGTTCGCGCTGCAGGAACTGCATGCTATGCGGGTTACGGCACTGGCTTAAGTGGAAACCCGCATCTGAAAATCCAGATGTGGGGCACCCAGTTTTGTCGGCTAGTTGCGAAGGCCCTTCATCTGAATCTCGAGGTCGGTGCGCTGCTCGCCTGTGGGCGGTAGATACGGAAGGCGAGGCAGTCCTCCGAAGTAGCCGTTGAGGTCGCAGGCGAACTTCAGGTTGCCGGGGGCGTTTTCGGTGAGGCGAGCCGCTTCGATGAGGCGGATTTGTTTTTCTTCGGCGAGGTGCTGGTCGTCGTCCTTCCATGCGGCGAAGACCTCGTAGCAAGCCTGTGGTGCGCACGCTGCGAAGGCGGGAGCGATGCCTGTTGCGCCGGCGCGAAGGGACGTTAGCAGGTTCGTGGTGGCGCCGGCGATGACCTGGAAGCCGACGGTCTTGCTGCGAGTGCGGAGGGCCTGGTGCGGCGGCGGCTCGGCTACTGCGGTTGTGGCCCCGGTAAGGCTGCCGGTGGAGATGAGCGTTGCTGGCGCATGGCTCGCGGCGGACCTTTTCATTCGCGAAGTGACGGCGGCGAAGGTCGGGGTGACGGTGACTTCACGCTTGATTGCGGCGGCGCGCGCGAGGATTTCAGTGATCGCATCTGAGTTGCATTCGACATTCAGAAGCCCGATGACGTTGGAGTGGGCGGCGAGTTCGACGATTGCGTCAACGGGGATGCTGCGACCGTCGAAGCTGATGAGGATGATGGGGAGCGGCGAGCGATCGGCGATGGTTCGAAAGTAGGTGAGGAGTTCAGTTTTATCGATTGTGATCGAGGGTATGCCGATGAGTGCGGCGTCGTAGCTCAGTTCTGCGGCGAAGTCGGCGAGGGCAAGCGCGGCGTGGACGCTGTCGCGGGAGACGCCGGCGATGAGGACCTTTTCAGGCGCGGCGGCCTGGGCGGCGGTGCGCAGGACCTCGCGAGTCTCGTCGTCGGAGAGTAGAGTTGGCTCGGCGCTGGGGCCGAGGGCGATAAGACTGGCGGCCGGCGTCTTCGAATAGCGGGAGATGTTGGAGGCGAGTTTGTGGGAGTTGAGGCGGCCATCCGGGTGGAACGGGGTGGTCAGCGGGATGTGCAGGCCTTCTAAAAGCATTGGTGGTCCGTTCTAATTTTCTAACGACGAAATACAGGGGTCCTTCACTGCGTTCAGGATAACGGCGAAAAACGGTTGAGCCTACGCGGGGGCGACGCTGGCGGGGTAGTAGACGGGCCATCCTTCCGATGCGCTGCGTTGGAGCAGGGCTGGTGAAGGGTTGACCGGGAAAGCGCGGCGGGCGATGGCGAGCATGTGTGCGTCGTGGACCGAGTTGCCGAAGACGGCGTCGGGCGCAGTGAGGCCGACGCGGGCGAGGGCCGTTACTTTGCCCTCATCGGTCGGAACGTCGAGGATGGTGTTTGTGACGAGGCCGTTGGCGATGGCGACGCGGGCGGCGAGGACGCGTTTGGCAGGGATGTCGAAGCGGCGGACGCCTTCGTCGATGACCCAATCGCAGGTGGAACTGACCGCCCAGATTTCGGTGCCGGCGGCCTGAAGTTGGCGGATGAGGGTGAGCATCGCGGGAAAGATGTTGCGCTCGATCCGGGTGGAGAAGAATTCGGCGGCGGCGGCGCGCATGTCGGATTCGCGGAGGCCCTGGTAGACCTGCACCATCTCGCCGCAGATGGCGAGCTCGGAGACCTGGCCTGCCAGGTAGCCCTTGTAGCGCTGGTCGAGCCTGGCGATTGCATCTTGGGAAAGCAAGCCCTGATCAATGGTCCAGCGCATGAAGCCGGAGCCGGCGTCGCCCGACCACAGGGTTCCGTCGCAATCGAAGACGGCGACGCGCGGGGAGAGAGCGTGGACGGCCGCGTGGAACTCGGCGGTGGTCAGGAGGGTTGCGGATACGGCGTTCGACACGAGTTGAACCTTTTGATTATGCGATTGAGCGAATATGCGATTAGGTCGATTTTATCGCACTACGGTTGCACGCTCATCATCGTGGGCGCAGCGATGCCGCGGTTCGGCGCAAAGAGTTGCTAAGGCGCGCCAGTATTGATCTGATAGACACGACCGCCGCTCTCGGAGCCGGACACCAATAGATAATTCCCCGCGAAGTCCAGCCGCTGCGGAGAGTCGATGCCCACGATGCTCTGCGCCAGCCGCATGTTGGATGGGTTGGTGATGTCGAACTGATCGATGACGCCCTCCGAATAGCAGCCGATGTACGCGAAGTTGTCGCGCGCGATGATGGGGATCGCATGGCAGTTCGAATTTGACGAAGCCAGCGAAGCTACCTCAAGCGGATGCAGATTCGCCGGGGTTGAAATATCGATCGACTCCAACTGGGGTGTGTCGAAGAACGTCACGTAAGCCACCGTTCCGTGCAGCGCGATCTGCTGAGGCGAATGCGCAACAACCAGAGGAGTTCCCAGCAGCGCCATCGTCGATTCGTTCACCACCTGGATTGTGCTGGACGTGCCCAGTGGCGCATTCTCAGAGCCTGCCGCCACGAAGACGTACCCGCCCGCCACGGCCAGGTATCCCGGATTTACGAATCCGCCGGACACGGGGCTAGCCAGCGTCGCCGAGCCCGTAATCACCGGCTGTGTGGGCGATGCAATGTTCACCTTCGCAACCGCGCCATTCGCCACCAGGTTCTGGCCAAACAGCGGGACCAGCACATTTGTTCCGTCGAGCGCGATGCCGGGATATGGCATGGTCAATCCACTCGCCGCCCCCAGCGCGCTCAGCGAGCCGTCGCTGTGAACCGTGAGCGTCAGCAGCGTGGAGGTGTCGTAACAAACCACAGCCATCACGTTGTTGCCGGCAATCGTCGTAAGCACCATGCCGCTCGGATCTTTGCATGGTGTCGCGTAGGGCGGGGCCGCGAGCAGTTGGGATCCCCCGGCGATGTTGTAGGTGAAGATTTGCCCAGTGCCTTGCACAGACACAAATTCGTAATTCCCGAGCGTCGCGACGGAATTGGGGGTTCCCGAACTCGACGGGGTCACACTGGTAATCGTCTGCACCCAAGCAGCCGGCGTCGAGCACCCAGACAAAAGCAAAAATAGGGCCACCGCCAATGGAACAACGCGTCTCACGAAACTCCTCAAGGGTGCAGCGAACGTTTCCGATATCCGATGCTGCGGCAATTCTAAACGATGAAGCGTGCCCGGCTAGATGGGAGATTGGCCGTCGACGATGGAGATGCCGGGGGGAAGGGTGAAGACGAAGTCGGAGGGGTTGACCGCGGCGTTCTCCTCGATTCCGGTAAAGGTGAAGTCGGTTGTGGAGCCATCGGTCTCCTCGATCTTCATGTTTTGGATGACACCGGTTTGGGAGACGACGAGAGTCAGTTGGTGGACCCGTTGGGCCATGCCTTTGGGGACGCCGGCGATCTTGAAGTTTGCACCTTCAGGGGCCGTGGTGATGTGGTCGAGCTCTTTGGCGAGCTGCGTGTGGCCGAGGAGGAATCGCAGAGGCGAGCGCAGATCGTCGAGCTGTTTGGCGGGTGTGCGCGAGACCTGGGCGTCGCCGGGTGTGTAGAACCACGCGAATTTACCGTCCAGAACGAAGACCTTGCCGGTGGGCTTGTCGTAAGACCAGCGCATGAGGCCGGGCTTTTTGAGGGTGAGGGTTCCGGACTCGGTGCGGTCGAGGCCCATGCCGGTGTAGTGCTCGGTGTAGTGGGCGCGCAGGGTGCGGAGGTGATTGTAATGATCGTCGACTCGACGGACGAGGTCCTGCTGGGGCTGAGCGGGGGCCAGCGCGGTGCAGAGGCAGAGGAGCGCGAGCAGTAAAGGCGTAAGGAGCGAAATGCGGGGGTTCTTCACTACGTTCAGAATGACAGATTCGAAGGATGGTGGCGAGTCACTCGATGGGCTGGGTGCAGTTGGTGCCGCCGGCGGGGTCGAACTTGATGTCGCCGTTCTCGTCGGAGCAGAAGCCTCTGTCGCCGGTCTTGCCGACTGTCTGGGGTACGGCGGTGATCTCGTACGAGGTGTAGGTGTCGTGGTTGTTGACGGTCATCTTGCCGCCGCAGGTGACGGTGAAGGTGTATCCGGCTTTCTGGCCGCTGGCTGCTAGCGCCGGGTCGATCAACTGGGCGGCCTGTGCCGTGGGGGCTCCGGAACTGGGATCGCCGCTGAGGGTTGCGAGCGAACAGGCATATCCGTAGTACGCCGCGTTATAGCTGATCTCCGCCGATCCGATGGTGCGCATGGTCTGGATTGCGGAGGTCTCGTCGGCGACCTTCCTGACCTTTAACATCTGGGGAATGGCGAGCGCCGCAACGATGAGCAGCACGGGAATGAGCAGCACGAAGCAGCCGCCAATGATGGCGATCCAGAACCAGGCTGGGCGGCGGGCCGGCTGAGGCGGTCCATATGCGGGATAAGGTTGTGGAGTCCCCACAGGCGGCGGGGGTGGCGGCGGGGTCGGGCTGTCTTCCGTCATAGGTGGAACCTACGCCATCTACTGGATGGGCATGGTGCAGTTGGTGCCGCCGGCGGGGTCGTACTTGATGATGTTGTTCTCGTCGGAGCAGAAGCCTCGGTCGCCGGTTTTGCCGACCGTCTGAGGCACGCCGGTGACCTCGTACGAGTTATAGACATCCTGATTGCTGACCGTGACCTTGCTGCCGCAGGTGACGGTGAAGGTGTATCCGGACTTCTGTCCCGAGGCGGCCAGCGTCGAATCGATGAGCTGCGCGGCCTGAGCGGTGGGCGCGCCTGACTTGGGATCGCCGCCGAGCACAGAGAGTGGGCAGCCGTATCCGGTTCCCTGGTAGGCGCCGTTGAAACTCGCCTCGGCCGATCCAATGGTGCGCATGGTCTGAATTGCGGACGTCTCGTCAGCCGTCTTTTTGACCTTCAGCATCTGGGGGACCGCAAACGCCATGATGATGAGCATGATGGACATGACGATGAGGAGTTCGATGAGGGTGAAGCCGGAATCAGGTTCGCGGTTCGAGGTTCGCGGTGCGAGGTGCTGGATCGCGGGGCTGTGGAACAGGAGCGTGCGGGGCGTGGTCTTCATGAGCTACGGATACCTCAACAGGTTGACAGCTATAGAGTATAGACGTTTTGAGTTTGCGGATGGCACTGACGTTGGTTCCGCTGCTGGCGACGGACGTGGTGCTGAACTGGCGGCGTACGCTGGGTCCGAAGAAGAGTGTGGGGGACTAAAGGCCCGGGGCTGAAGCCCGGACCGATTTCAGGCGGGTTGATTCGTGGGGTTGAAACCCCACGCTAATCCGAAAAGACCGTTTCGGCGGCATCTTAGCAGGCGAGGGCGGCGCGATCGACGGTGAGATTACCGAGGTTGCCGAGAATGGTGAGGGCGATGGCGTCGGGGCGGAAGAGTTGCTGGGCAAGAGTCTGGACGTCGGCGGAGGCCACAGCGTCGACTTCGGCGATGATCTCGTCGACGGAGAAAAAGCGGCCGAAGTACATCTCCTGGCGGGCGAGGTTGGCCATGCGGCTGGAGGAGCTTTCGAGGCCGAGCACGATGTTGCTCTTGAGCTGATCTTGCGCTCGCTTCAACTCTGCCTCCGGAACGGGGTTCTCTTTGAGCCGCCGCAGTTCTTCGATGGTAAGGCGGAGAACCTCGGGGGTCTTCTCGGCGGAGGTTCCGGCGTAGATGGCGAGACACCCGGTGTCGCGGAAGGGGTTGGTCTCGGAGTAGATGGAGTAGGCCAGGCCCTTGTCCTCGCGTATCGACTGGAAGAGGCGCGAGCTCATGCCGCCGCCGAGCATGGTGTTGAGCAGGTAGACGGCGTAACGGGCGGGCGAATCGACCGGCGGAGCAGGGACACCAAGGCAGAACTGGACCTGCTCGAGGGACTTCTTGCGCTTGAGGGTGATGTGGGGGTAGGTCGCCGGGGCGGGGACATGGGCCAGCGGGCTGTCGCTGCTGGCGGCGAGGCCGCTGAAGTGCTCGGCAACTTGCGCCACGAATACATTGTGATCTAAATGCCCGGCGGCGGAGAAGACCATGTTGCGCGGGGTGAAGCGGCCGGCGTAAAAGTCGAAAACGATTTGCTGGTTGAAGCTGGCGACGGTCTTCACCGTTCCGAGGATCGGGCGGCCAAGAGAATGGCCCTTCCAGAAGTTCTGGGTGAAGGTCTCGTGGACGAGGTAGTCGGGGTTGTCCTCGTCCATCTTGATCTCTTCGAGGATGACTCCCTGCTCGCGGGCGATGTCTTCGGGGGTGAAAGTGGGGTGGAGGACCAGGTCGGTCAAAAGATCAAGTGCTGGTGCAATATTCTCATCCAGAACCTTGATATTGAAGCAGATGCTCTCTTTGCCGGTGAAGGCGTCGAGGTTGCCGCCGATGGAGTCGACCTCTCGCGCGAACTGGTGGGCCGAGCGCGAAGTGGTGCCCTTGAAGACCATATGCTCGACAAAGTGGGATATGCCATTGAGGGCGGGGGACTCGTCGCGCGAGCCGGAGTCAATCCAGACGCCCATCGAGACGGAGCGGACGTGGGGGATGCTCTCGGTGAGGACCAGCAGGCCATTGGGCAGACGAGTGCGGCGGATGTTGCGGGCGGGGGATGTGGTGGCCTTGGCGGCGAAGGTTGCGGACATGCGACTCCTTGAGACCTTTATTGTGTCACAGCCGATTGGATGTTGGAGAGGGCCCCGGCGCACGTCGGGCGGGTAGACTAGACAAAGACGACCGCGGATTTGCACGGATGAACGCGGATGGGGAAACTGAGGGGATTTATGCGGCCGGTCGATGTTGAAACTCCGATTTTGGACTTGCAGGATGACTGCCCGAAAGGCGGCGTGAAGGCGCTGTTTGGGATGGGGCCGGAGGAGTTGCGCGCGGTTGTGGAGGAGCTGGGGCTGCCGAAGTATCGCGCGGTGCAGTTGGGGGATGCGCTNNGCGAAGTCGGTGGATGGGACGGAGCGGTACCTCGTGCGGCTGGCCGATGGCGAGACGGTAGAGACGGTTTGGATGCCGGGTGGGGATGGCGGCGAGCGTGGGGATGGGAGCGAGGCTGCGGTTGAAGAGGAGGGTCAGGAGGGTGACCCGGAGGACCCGGTGGAGGTCGGCGAGAAGCGGATTCCTCCGCTGCGCTACGGAATGACAAACAAAGGGGACATCGGCGCCCAGGATGGGTATAAGCGGGCGACGATTTGTATTTCAAGCCAGGTGGGGTGCGCGGTGAACTGTCAGTTCTGCCTGACGGCGAAGCTGGGAATCAAGCGCAATCTGACGGCGGGAGAGATCGCCGGGCAGGTGGCGGCGGTGCTGAACCGGCAGAGGGTGAGGATCGGCAGCGGCAAGGGCGTGGAGACACCGTCGCGGATCAACCTGGTGTTTATGGGGATGGGCGAACCGTTCCTGAACTACGACGCGTTTATGCGCAGCGTGCATGTGCTGCGGGCGATGGGGATTCCCGAGTCGCGGATGACGGTGTCGACGAGCGGGATTGAGCCGTCGATCCGGCGATTCGCGGAGGAGCCGGTGCGGCCCAAACTGGCGCTGAGCTTGAATGCGTCGAACGATGTGGTGCGCGAGCAGATCATGCCGGTGACGCGCAAGTGGAACATTGCGGCACTGCTGGCGGCGGTGGGGTCGATTCCCCTGGGCAAGCGCGAGTATGTGACGTTTGAGTATGTGTTGCTGGGTGGGGTGAATGACCGGCCGGAGCACGCGCGCGAGGTGCTGGCGCTACTGGCGGGGATGAAGGCGAAGGTGAATCTGATTGTGTGGAATCCGGGACCGGGGATTGACTACCACCAGCCGAAGCCGGAGGATGTCGCGGTGTTTCACCGGATGCTGATCGATGGCGGGATTCCGACGTTCACGCGCCGGCCGCGGGGGCGGGATATCTATGCGGCGTGCGGACAGTTGAAGCGGACGATGGATGCGCCGGCCCTGGTCGAGATTGCAACGGCTGACGGACGCAGCTAATTCGCCTAACTCAGCGGGTTGCCCGTATCACTTGCTGGGCAGTGGATCTGTGGCGGGCGGGAATATCTCACATGGTCAATGGGCAATAGGGGTATTTACTTGA
>PKWK01000114.1 GCA_003133205.1 Granulicella sp.
AGAAGTCCGTCGTCATCCGCGAAGCCACTCAGCCCTTCTATATCGAGGGTTATCACCGGCCTGACTACCGAGATCCCGACGACTCGGTCTACGACGCCATCACCGACATCATCTCCAATGGCCGCACGGCGCGCCTGTACAAGAGCCTGGTGCGCGACCAGAAGATCGCTGCCGACGCCGAGGGGTTCAGCGGATTTCCGGGCCAGAAGTATCCGGGGCTGTTTGCCTTTTACGCCTTCCCGGTACCCGGCCACACGCCCGATGAGATGCGCGACGCGATCCACAGGGAGATCGACAAGCTGAAGACCACAGACGTCAGCGATGAGGAACTCCAGATGTTCAAGACACGCGCACGCGCCGGTCTGTTGCGCGGCCTGGCGGACAACGAGGGACTCGCACAGCAGCTTGCCGACTATCAGACACGCTACGGCGATTGGCGTGAGCTGTTCCGCGAGTTGGACAGGATCGACAAGGTGACTAAAGCCGATGTGCGCCGTGTCTCCAACAAGGTCTTCGTCGACAGCAATCGCACCAGCGCGCGCATCGAGTTTCAGGCGCCGCCGCAACCGGCCGTACAGAACGCTGGAGGTGGCGAATGAACCTTCTCGCGACGGAAACTCGTATGACAAAGCCAGCCGATAGAACGGTGAATTCAACAAGGATGAGGATGCCAGGAAAGATACCCAGCAAGTGCTTCATGTTCGTCGTCGCATGCGCGCTGCTTCCGGCCGGGCGACATCTCGCGCTGGCCCAGGCCGCAACGGCCAAACAGCCCGCCACGAAGACCGCCGCCGCAGCTCCCGCGAAGACTCCTCCACAGGCCCAGCCGTGGAAGAAGATTCCCATCCCGCCACTGCACGCGTTCAAGCCGGTCCAGCCCCGCCGCATCGAGCTCTCGAATGGCCTCGTCATTTTCCTGCAGGAAGACCATGAGCTTCCGTTCATCGATGGAACCATTCTGATTCGTGGCGGAAACCGCGAAGCGCCGGCTGCGAAGGTTGGCCTGGTCACGATGTACGGCGAGGCGTGGCGCACCAGCGGCAGCACCACGAAGACGGGCGACGCGCTCGACACCGAGCTCGCGGAGAAGGCAGCCAGCATTGAGACCGGCGGTGGCGGGGCCTCCACCTCGCTGAGTTGGGGAAGCTTCAAGCAGGACTTCGACAGCGTCTTTGGCGAGGCGGTCGATCTTCTGCTTCACCCGGCGTTCAAGGCGGACAAGCTCCAACTCGCCCAGCGAGGGATGGCCACCAGCATCTCGCGCCGCAACGACAATGCCGAGGGAATTGCCGGCCGCGAGTCCACCATGTTGGTCTACGGCAAGAACAGCCCTTACGCGCGCGAGACAGAGTACGCCACCATAGGCGCGGTGACGCTTGATGATCTCAAGGCCTGGCACAACCGCACCGTCGTCCCCAACGGCATAATCGTCTCGGTCGAGGGCGATTTCGACTCATCTGCGATGGAGGCGAAGCTGCGCAAGGTCTTCGAACCGCTTTCGCGCGGCACGGTCATCGAGTCGCCAAAGGTCGACTTCCCCGGCCCCAAGCCGGGCGTCTACTTCGCCGATAAAGAGGATGTGAACCAGTCCACGGTGGAGATCGTCGGCCTCGGCACCCTGCGCAGCAATCCTGACTACTACGCGCTCAGCGTGATGAATGAGATCTTCTCCGGCGGCTTCGGTTCGCGCGTGTTCCAGTATGTGCGCACCAAGCTCGGCCTGGCCTACGCGGTCGGCGGCGCCTACGGAACTACGTACGATCATCCCGGAGTCTTCCGCAGTTCGGCCGGCACCAAGAGCGTCAGCACGGTCGCGGCAACCCAGGCGGTTCTCGAAGAGATCGGCCGCCTGAAGACCAAGCCGCCAACGCCCGACGAGATGCGCAAGGCCAAGGACCAGGTGATGAACTCGTTCATCTTCAACTACGACACACCGGAGAAGATCCTGAACGAGCAGGTACTGCTAGCGTTCTACGGCTATCCGCCGGACTTTCTCGAGCGCTACAAGGACGGCATCGAGAAGGTCACCGCGGCGGACGTCACGCGCGTGGCGAACAAGTACATCGATGTGTCAAAGCTGGCAATTCTCGTCGTGGGCAACAAGTCGGAGATCAAGCCGCCGCTATCCACGCTGGGCAAGGTGACGGACCTGGACATCACCATCCCGCCACCGCCGGGAGCACCGAAGAAGTAGTCGGCAAGGGGCCAGCTAGTATTCGTCGAGAACTTTGAAGATGTCGGCGAGCGCCAGCACGACGGGCGTCTCCGGCACTCTTAGTTCGCCCGTTGTCTGCTCCACTGTCGTTGTACCGGCGCAGATCATAATGCTGCGGGCCTCCCCATCGACAACCCAAACTTCGTTGACCCCCATGTCGAGGTAGTCGCGCACCTTTTCGCGCATGCGGGACATGCGGTCTTCGGGTGAGAGCACCTCGATGCAAAGAAGAGGTGGGGTGCGGACGATCTGTTCTTTGGGCGCAGTGACTCGCCGGAGGCACACGTCGGGAACACGAAAGCGCGTTGGGGCAACTTGAACGCGAACTTCGGGGTTTGCTCGGAAGTAAGCTTTGTTTGTCGGGGTACGAAGCAATTCTAAGAGTTGCGCCTGCAAATCGCTGTGGTCGGTCTCGCCCAGGTTTCTCTCCTGAACTTCGCCGTCCACATAGTCGCAGTCCGGGCTGTAGCTTGTGCGGAGGTATTCGCTGACCGGAATCACAACATTCGTTGCCATGTAAACCTCGCTATTTTGATTATCCTCCTGACGGGTGATGGAGCCAAGACGTTTCGGCGTGAGAAGATAGCGGGCATGGAAGCGACAGGTTTCGCAGTGGCAATCATGGCCGCGGGCAAAGGCACGCGGCTCAAGAGTAAACGGCCCAAGGTGCTGCACGAGGTGGGCGGGCGCGCCCTTCTGCTGCACGTCATCGCAGCGGCAAAGGCGCTCGTTCCCGCCGAAGACATCTTCTGCATCGTTGGGCACGAGGCGGAGCGCGTGCAGGCCGCGGTGGCGCCGACCGGTGTGAACTTCGTCCTGCAGGAGGTCCAGCGGGGCACGGGCCATGCAATGCAGATTCTCAAAGCATGGTTTGAACTGTCGGGCATTCCCGTGCCGAAACACATCCTCGTCCTCTCGGGCGACGTGCCGCTGATTCGCCCGGAGACGCTTGCTTCCCTTCGCGAGATCCACCTGCTGGAGCGCGCCGCGATGACCATCCTCACCGCCGTCCCCGAGGACCCCACCGGATACGGCCGCGTTCTGCGCCGTGCTCCCGACCGTCCGGATGTCACAGCGATCGTCGAGCACAAGGCGCTCACACCCGAGCAACTTGCCGCACCCGAGATCAACTCCGGCATCTACTGCTTCGAAACCGAGGCGCTCTTCGCGAAGCTCGATCTGCTCTCCACCGACAATGCGCACGGCGAGTTTTACCTCACCGACGTTGCCGCCATGCTGGTCGCCGATGGACGCCGCGTCGTCGCTATCAAGGCAGATAGTGTGGATGAGGTGCTGGGAGCAAACACCATCGCCGAGATGATGTATCTCGACCAGGTTATGCGCACCGACAGCGCGCGCCGCCTGATGGCCCAGGGCGTCACTATCTTCCGGCCCGACACCTGTGTCATTGACGCCGAAGTCACGGTCGGCCCGGACACCGTCATCGAGCCATACGTCCAGCTTCTAGGTGCGACGCACATCGGCAGTGATTGTCGCATCCGCTCCTACTCGGTCGTCCAGCGGTCCGTCCTCGGCGACGGCGTCACGGTCCGCAATGGCTGCATCCTTGATGGCGCGCAGGTGGGCGACTGCGCGGTGCTGGGCCCCTACGCGCATCTTCGTCCGGAGAGCAATATCGGCGTAGATGCCCATGTCGGCAACTTCTGCGAGACCAAGAAGGTCACGCTTGGCCGCGGCTCCAAGGCCAACCACCTCACGTATTTGGGCGACGCGATCATCGGCGAGGGCGTCAACGTTGGCGCGGGAGTGATCACCTGCAACTACGACGGCGTGCATAAGCACACCACCACCATCGGCAATGGAGTCTTCGTCGGTTCCGACTCGACGCTGGTCGCGCCCATCAACATCGGCGACGGCGCATACGTTGGAGCGGGCTCGTGCATCACGCATCCCGTCCCCGCAGGCGCGCTGGCCATTGGCCGCTCGCATCAGGTGACAAAAGAAGGCTGGGCTACCGCACGCAAAGCCGCCCGCGAGGCAGAGAAAAAAGGCTGACCAGCGGTTTGTCTTCGAGGTCGGTCAATCGCCCACGACGACCGCCATCGCGAACCCGTCGTAACCTTTGCTCCCGACGGTCTGAATTGCCGTGGCAGAGAGCCGGGGCTCAGCGGCCATCCTCTCGAACATCGTGCGGACTCCCTGCACCGCCGGGTCTGCATTCTCTGCATCCACGATCGCTCCCTCGCGCACCACATTGTCGGTGACGATCAGGGCTCCAGGTTTCGCCAGCTTGAGCGCCCATTCCAGATAAGTTGGAATGTTCTGTTTATCCGCATCGATGAAGATCAGATCGAAAGGCTCTACGCCCTCTTTGTGAAGTTGAGCGAGCGTTCCCGCAGCGGGACCGAGGCGCACCTCCACAACTCCAGAGAGTCCCGCGCGATCGAGATTCGCCTGTGCAACCTCCGCATGTTTCGGCTCAACCTCCAGCGTAACCAGGCGGCCGCCCGCGGGCAGAGCGCGCGCCAGCCAAATGGTGCTGTATCCGCCGAGCGTGCCAATCTCCAGAATCCTGCGCGCGCCCTTCGTCATGGCCAGCAGGTGGAGCAACTTTCCCTGATTTGGAGCCACATCGATGGAGGGCAATCCGGCAGCCGCATTCGCTTCTAGAGCCGCTTCGAGTATTGGGTCGGACGGCACGAGAGAGTCGGTGATATAGCGGTCCACTGCAGTCCATTGTTCCTGGTCCATGGCGATCCTTATCGTTTGCGATGTCTACCCCGGTTAATCATAAGCAGTTTATGATCCACGCCGGCTGCGCCGATAGAGGCAACAGGCAGCCGGCAACAGCAGCACGTGGGATCAGCCGCGCAAGTGTGTGAAGTCCTCCAGTGGAAAGCATCGACTATGCAGCAGCAAGAGATTCAGGTGCGGCAGGAAACGACTCCAGTGCGGCCGGACCACATTCTGGTCGTCGACGATGAGTCGGCGGTCTTGGGCATTGTGGTGGCGCTGCTCGAGCGCAGCGGCTACGACGTCAGCGCAGCGGCGGACGCCGAAAACGCCATGCTCCACCTGCAGGACGATCCCGGCTGCGATCTTGTCCTCTCCGACGTGATGATGCCTGGCGGCAACGGCCTGAACCTGCTCGACCTCATTGGCAGGGACCACCCCGGCGTGCCGGCGGTCATGCTGACCGCGGTGCATGATGTCCACGTTGCGACCAACGCCTTCCGTCGCGGCGCCATCGATTACCTGCTCAAGCCCTTCGAAGGCGCGCAGCTTATCTCCGCGGTAGCCCGTGCGCTGGAACATGGCCGGTTGATGAAGCAGAACGCCGCGTACCGGCAGAATCTGGAGGAGATCATCTCCGCCCGCACCAGCCGCCTGCGCGCGACCATGCAGGACCTGGAACGCAGCTACGACTTTACGCTGGAGGCGATGGGCGACGCGCTCGACCTGCGCGATGCCGAGACCGAGGGCCACTCCCGCCGCGTCACCG
>PKWK01000109.1 GCA_003133205.1 Granulicella sp.
TTGCTTAAGGGCACGGATTTATCCGTGCCATAAAACCCCGGCTAACAACGGGGCTTTAGCCCCTGAGGTCTGCCTTTTGGCCTTCCACCGACTTCTCCGCGTCTAACGCAGCGAAGGCGACCCTGCAGCAGCCGCTGCCGGAATCACAGGTGGGACGGCAGGCAGCGTCTCTGCACTCACAGCCGTCGGCCGCACCGGAGCAATCTGCCCCGGCTCCATCACATGGTCGTCGATGTTGAAGATCGTGGCGTCCTTCGGTAGCGTCATTCTGCCCTTGGCCAGATAGGCAATCACCGCTCCGCCCGCGATCTCGGGGCTCAGTATCGCCAGCGGAAGCAGATACTTCTTGCTCTTGATCAGCGACTCGGTCACTCCATGAACAGGTTTGCTGCGGCCCACGCTCCCCGGAACCTGCGGAATCACAAAGGCGGACATCTCCACATCGGGATGCTCCTTGCCATACTTCACCAGCGACCGTGCAATCTGCTTGGGCGTAGTCAGTCCCAGGTCCGCGACGAAGCTGCGGTGGATCGCATTGGGTAGGTAGATGTCGAGCACCGCGCGCGAAAAATCGGCGCAGTTGTGGAACAGCAGGTTGAAGTGTCCCACATTGTGTCTGTCGTTGAAGAGCGCGATGAACCGCTCATCCTGCTCGGCGGTACTCACAACCTCAAAGCCATGGATCGTCCGGTCGTACGAAGACCCTACCAACTGCGTCCACTCGCCCTTTGGCGCTCTTCCCTTACGGTTGTCCGGCGCCAGATCCAGCATACGTTTTCTGCGATACGCATCGCGCAGCGCGACAACCTGGTCCTTGTCCACCGACGCCGGCACATCAGCCGCGTCATCTACCGCGTAGAGATATGGAATCAGCGGGATCGCAATCCAGTCATATCCCGCGATCCTGTGGTAGCGGCTGATCACTACGCCGAATTCGCCGGGTTGGCACGCCCGCAGCTCGGTCGGCGACGCAGCGCACACGTGGTTCAGGTACACCGCCGCATGACCGGTCGGATTGAACGCGCCAAAATTGCCATACGGCTCTTCCATCATCAGCGCCACGGACGCGCGGGCGCTCGTGCACGCTGCCAGAAGCAGCACAAGCAGCAGCACGGTCCAATGTCCTAACCGGCGCCCCGACGGGCGACCCAGAAAGCGAACTAACCCGAGACCCAGCCCGATTGGCCCGTTCATACCCATCTCGTCATTGCTTTCACCGGATTGCCCCGTTTACGTGCATGATTCACAGCGAACCCACTCTCAGCGTGCTCTCCCGTATTATGTTGGATGCATTCCTGGCTCACCGCAAGCCTGCGCGTGGAGTATTGCACAAGCAAGACGGTCGCACTCCCGAATACAACCCCTCTTGCGCCGCCAGGTTGCGGCGATAAAGCCGAGTGAAGTGGATTTCGCGACCAGCCATAGGTCTCAGCCTGCGGTGAACCTGCTTACTGCTTTGGTTGCGCTCGCTGCAACTGCTGCAACTGTTCATAAATCTGCTGCGGGGTCTGGACACCGTTCGGCGAGGTAGGATTACCCGTCGATGGCGGGCTCGGAGCGGCGCCCATCCCAGCCGGCGTTGAAGATTGCGCCGGATCCCCGGTTGGCGAGATCCCCGGCCTCTGGAATGGGGAGGCATACGGCGGCGCCACGGGAGTTTGCACGTAAGGGAGCGGTCGTACAGGCTGCTGCGCCGGGGCTTCATCTTCAAAGTCAGCGGCATTCGGATTTGGAGGCGTCGGGCGGCCCTGCCGCGGTGTCAGGACGAGTTCCTCCGGGGTACCTGGTGCAGTCTCCCGCAGCAGCATGTTGCTGCCCGACCCCACCAGCAGGTTCCCCAGTATCTCCGCAGGCGCCGCAGGACCATACTTGCCGAAAACTCGCTCGTCCGCCACGCCGCCAGTGATCGTCATGCCGGTGAGACGGCCAATCTCCCGAAGAATCTGATTCAGGCTCGAGTTGTCCGCCGTGACCTCAAGCTTGCCTTCCGCAAAAGAAACCTCCGCAGGATGTCCCGTTCGGGGCGCGACATTCGGAGTGACCGCAGGAGGATTGGCGGGACTCGCCGCCGGCAGGGCCGTCGGACTGATCGCGGGCAGGGTCGATTGGGCAAACGCCATCCCGCCTCCCAGAAGGAAGAGAACGGCGACACGACGCGCTGTAGCAATCGAATTCACTGTCTTATAACTTATAGGACGCGCGCGGCGTCAAAAAGCATTGTGTCAAGGTATTAAACAGATTCGGCCCGCCGATTCGGGGTCGCCTATCCGACAAAACAGCGGCATTCCCGCTACGGCATGCGGGCCTGATCGAAGCGTCTATCGCCGGGCGTGTACTAGACTGGAGGCCGTGATCAAACGCATGAAAATGGCCGGGACGCTTGCAAATTTGTTGCCGTTTGGAGATTCGTGGAACTACGGACGCCGGAACTCCCCGCTCAATTCGTGGGCGATTGCCCTGCTTGCGCCCGCTCTGCTTCTGATCGGAGTGCTTGCCGCCGGAAGTCCAGTCGCCCGCGCGGAGACGTGCACGACCCAGTCGGGCCTATCGCAGGCCGAACGCGATGGCCTGGCTAAGGCAGCTCGGAACCTGGCGGCTATGGTCCAGGCGAACAATGCAGCAGGCCTGCGAGCAGTAGTCGTGGCCGAGGTGGCAAAGGACTTCGGCGCGCTGCAGTACCTCGTCGGCACGACCGCGCCAAAGCTGGCAGGCGGCACGGCAGCAGTCGATCAGGTCTACCTGCTGGACGCAACCAACCTCAAGCGGAATGCCGACGGATCTGCCCCCGATGCACAGTTCTTCTGCTCGCTGAACCATTCGACCATGGAAGCAGAGTTTGTGATCCCCGCGCTGCCTCCGGGCAAATACGCCTTCGCCATGGTGACGGTGGCGCCCCCGGCTGGCGCGGCGAAACCAACTCCATGGCGGCTATCCTTCCTCATGCGGCAGGAGCAGGGCAAATGGCTGCTCGCCGGCTTCTACCCCAAGCCCATGACCGCCGCCGGGCACGACGGCCTCTGGTACTGGACCCAGGCGAGGCAGATGGTCAAGGACAAGCAGGCGTGGAACGCGTGGCTCTACTACCAGGCGGCAATGAACCTGCTGCAACCCGCCGACTTCGTCCTGAGCACCCATCTCGACAAGCTGCGGACGGAGGCCGTGGAGGCCGCTCCACCAGCGCTCTCCGAGGGCGTGAGCGTGGATGCGCCGCTGGTCGTAAAGGGTACGGACGGCACGGAATACCATTTCACCGGGCTGGGCGTGGACGACTCGCTCGCGCAAGCCAGTCTGGATATCGAAACCCATCTGCACGTCGACTCTGTGGCCGATCAGGCTGCCGCGCGCAAGCGCAACAACGACGCGGCGAACGCGCTCCTTGCGGCTTACCCGGAGTTGCGCAAACCCTTCCACGGAGTATGGGTGTACTCCGAAGCTCCCGGGCAGAACCCGTTCGCCACCGAACAGCCGATGGCCGAAGTCAAATAGCCAAATAGAAACCTCGCCAGTTACATACTAATCAGCCATGCGGAGCCCTTCCTCGATGCCCGCGGCTGTTTACGCGCTCCTTATTCCTCTGGCGCATCAGGCCAACGTGCATACCTCAATGCAAACGCTCCATCTATGCGCGGACAGTGCAGGATGCTATCTTGGGAATCGTTTGTGATTTGGTTTTGGTCAAAGTCTGCATCCTATAGATTGACTGGAATCGATTCATCGGAGTTTGTGGCTTGCAAGTGATCAGAGAAGCGAACGAAATAGAAAGAACGACGATGGTCAAGACGGCGAAACACGAAAAGACCTTGAGTCAGGCGATCAAGGATCGGCGCGCGACGCCGAGCTTCGATGGCGCGCCAATCCCGCCCGAAGACCTGCGCAAGATCCTCGAAGCCGGACTAAGCGCGCCCAGCGGATACAACATGCAGCCCTGGCGATTCATCGTGGTGCAAAGTGAAGACCAGAAGAAGCGGTTGCGCTCGGCGGCCTACAACCAGGGCAAGGTGCAGGAGGCGTCCGCCGTGATCGTGGCCTGCGGCGACGCGGATGGATGGCGCAAGGATCTCGACCTGATGCTCTACCAGGGCCTGGAGGGCGGAATGCCAGAGGGATACGCGGCTCAGGCGCGCAGCAGCGTTCCGAATTACCTCTCGCGCTTCTCCAGCGACGAGATGCATGGCTGGCTCAACAAGATGGTGATGCTGGCCTTCACCCACATGATGCTGATGGCCGAGGTGATGGGCTACGACACCGCCCCGATGGAAGGATTCGAGCAGGAGAAGGTGCACGAGGTGCTGCGTCTCCCGCTCAGCTACTGGGTCGTGGCGCTGCTCGCAGTGGGACACCTCAAAGGGCCGGACAAGTTTTACGGTGGCCGCTTCGAAATGAGCCACACCGTCTTCAGCGAAGAGTTCGGCAAGCCGCTGAAATGATCTCGCCCAACTCGGATCAGAAGAGGCCCTAACATGAAGGCGACGCTTAGGATCGCGGGAGCTATCCTTCTGCTCGCAGTCGTCGCCGGCTGCGTCTTCTGCTGGAACCCACTCTGGGTCAACGACCAGCAGATTTGCTACCGCCTCTGGCGCGCAAACGTTCGCAGCGAATACATAGAGGCTGGCGGCTACCGGCTGCACTACTTCGAAGCCGTGCCACCCGATGGCACGCCCGGAATCCCTCTCGTCATCGTCCACGGCCTCGGCTCACGCGGCGAAGACTGGGCGCCTACGATCCCCTCCCTCGCCGCCGCAGGCTTCCACGTCTACGCGCCCGACCTCCTCGGCTACGGCCGTTCGGCCCGGCCGGACGTCGAGTACTCGGTCGCTCTCGAAGAAGGCGTAGTGCTCAACTTCATGCACGCAATGGGACTGACCCACGCGGACTTCGACGGCTGGTCGATGGGCGGATGGATCGCCGCACAAATCGCGCTCGACCACCCGGCGATGGTGGACCGCCTGGTGCTCGACGACAGCGCGGGACTCACCTTCCAGCCGTCCTTCGCTCGCGATGCCTTCGTCCCAACCGACTCCGCTGGCCTCACGCGCCTCATGGCCCTGCTTAGCCCGCATCCCGCCGAGTTTCCCCCGTTTGTCGTGCGCGCCACCCTGCGCAGAATCGCCGACAACGGCAAGATCATCCAGTCGAGCATGGACTCCATGGAATCCGGAGCCGACCTGCTGGACACGCGCCTCGCAAGCATCACCCAGCCAGCGCTCATCATGTGGGGCACCGAGGACAACCTGATCCCCATGGCAGTCGGCGAAACCATGCACCGCGACATTCCCAACTCAGTCTTCGAGGGCATCGTCGGCTGCGGGCACCTCGCGCCCATGGAGTGTCCAAAGCCGGTCCTGGCAGGCACGATCCAGTTCCTGAAAGCGCAACCGCCCATGCAAGGCGGCGAGCAGATGCTACCGGGAACCGCGCGCTAGTCTGCCTTCCACTCGTAAGCGCCAGGCTGTGGCAGCCCAATATGCGCAAGCACGCGATCCACAAACTGCCGCGCCATCTCAGTCGTGTCCTTCGGCAAGTTATAGAGCGTAGGCATCACCGGAAAAATCGTCGCCCCCGCGTCCGATGCAAGCTGCATATTCCGCAGATGAATGCGGTTGAACGGCGTCTCCCGCACGCAAAGAATCAACCGCCGGCACTCCTTCAAACAGACATCGGCCGCCCGCTCGATCAGGTTCGAGGCCATGCCGTTGGCGATTCCCGCCAGCGTGCCCATCGTGCACGGCAGCACAATCATCCCATCCGAGCGACAGCTACCGCTGGCGACGTTAGCGCCGATGTCGGCCTCGGAGTGCTGCACAACCTTGTTCCCCGAAGCCGCCGCCCCCAGCAGTTTCTCCACCAACCCATTGCGGCCACTGAGTTGCATCTCCTCGGCGAAGACGCGCAACGCCGCTTCGGACGGAATAAAATCAACCTTGGCAACACGGGTGTCGGCGTCGAGCGCACGCAGCATTTCTGCAGCAAAAATTGAACCGCTGGCACCAGTAACGGCAAGGGTGAGTCTGAGGCTGGACGATTCGGATTCTGTTTGGCGAGTCACAAAAGTGATTATCGCCGATTCCCTTGTTTGTCATTCCCGAAGGGAATCTGCTTCTGTCCCTTTTGCCGGCGACTAACCCTCAACCACGCTGGCCGAGCCGGTGACGCGTACCACGGACTGTACCGCCGCCTGCCGCGCGTGCATGCGGAAGAGGCCAAACATGGCGAGACACGCGCCATACGCCACCAAAACTCCCGAAGCCAACGACGCAAGCACCGCGCACACCAGCACAACCGAATCACTCACCGGAGAATCCCTCAACTTTCGTTTCTTGCCGTTTCGAATACGAATGGGCTGCGGCCCGCGAACCCGAATCCATTCTTACAAGAATTCAATGGAGGAGAAGGACCACTCCGAAAAAATTCCCGGCTATAGCATTGCTTAGTCAGATACGTCCTTGCCCAACCGGGTTGCCCTTAGTTCCAAGCCTTCGGTCCAGTTCCAAGCCTTCGGTCCAGGTCCACGCCCTCGGTCCAGCTCTGCGCCTTCGGTCTGCCAGCGAACTCAGCGCAAACCCCGGCCCCCCGAAATGCCGTATCCTAGAGACTTGGCCGTTTCACCTCCGCGTGTTCCTCTGTGGGTGTGCTCGGGCAAAACCTCTGCATGGGTATTACACACATCACGGTGCGCGGCGCGCGGCAGCACAACCTGCGCAACGTCTCGGTCTCGATCCCCCGGAACACCCTGACCGTCGTCACCGGGCTCTCCGGCTCGGGCAAGTCTTCCCTCGCCTTCGGCACCATCACCGAGATCTACGACTACCTCCGCCTGCTCTACGCCTCCGTCGGCCAGCCCCACTGCCCCAACTGCGGCCTCCCCATCACCCGCCAGACGGCCGACCAGATCATCGAACGAATAGTCGCCATGGCCCCTGGCGAGCGCATCACCGTCTTCGCCCCACTCGTCCGCGGCCGCAAAGGCGAGTTCCGAGAAGAACTCGAAGCCCTCGACCAGCAAGGCTTCCGCGCCC
>PKWK01000113.1 GCA_003133205.1 Granulicella sp.
GCGAGGGAACTTCTCCGCCCTGAGCGTTGGGGTTGGGGACGCCTCCCTGCAACTCCGTACCGTGGCAGCCGACGCATCCGAAGCGCGCAAAGTCCTGCTTGCCCGCCTCGATGGCAACGTCCTCGGGCTTCAATTCAGTCTTCCTCCCCGACAGGATCAGTTGCGCATCCGCAGGAGTGGCCGTCGTCATAAAGGCGAGAAGAGCCTTGCGGGCATTCGTCTCAAGATCGTACTCGGGCATGGAACTTCCCGGATACACAAGCTGCGGATTGACCAGTTGCTCGTCGAGCCATTCGGGCGAGTGGCGCTTAGTCACACCGAGCAGGTCGAGACCAGTCTTTGCTCCCACTCCGCCAACATTGTGGCAGGTGATGCAGTTCTTTTCGACGAAGAGTTCCCGGCCATATTCAGGACTGGGGATCAAGCGCACGCTCGAATAATAGGTCCCCATGTCTTCGTTGGTAAGCGACAGCATGTAATAAGTAAGAGAACGCGCCTGCTCGTTGGTAAAGTGAAAGTTGGGCATGGCCGAACCGGCAGAGACAGCGTTCGGAGCTAAGAAGTGTTTCTCAAGCCACTCCGGAGGCCGCAGACTCGCACCCTCTTCTGAAAGGTCGGGGCCGATGCTTCCGCCCACTCCGTTCAACTTGTGGCAGCCGCGGCAACCTTGGTTTTCGAAGAGATGCCGTCCCTCGGCCAACTCCGGCACGCCGGGTACATCGCCCTCTTTGTGGCATCGGCCGCAGGAAGCGCGGATGTAGTCCCTTGCGAGGAGCGGGGTTTGCCAGAACGCGACGTTGCCGTGGGCGCTCTCTTTGTCGGTAGCAAGGCCCTGGCCGCCATGGCAGATGGTGCAGCCGAACTTGGAGGCGATGTGGGGTCCGAGTCCGTCATGATAGCGGAACGGCTCCGGCGCATTCTTGAGGGTGGGGTCGTCCACGCCCAGGTGGCACGTGGTGCAGCGGTCCACGCGCTGCAAGCCCGTGAGCATTACCTGGTGGATCTCAGGCGGCGTGGCCAGAACGGCAGCCTTTGCTACGGCGTTCGGCTCTTGCTGCGCCTCAAGTTGCATAAAGTTGCGTTGATAAGTCTTCCACGATGGCGTGCTGGCCTGCCACTCCGCCGCCAGGATAAGAGCCAGCGCAAGAATACTGAGGGCGAAGAAGGCTTGCTGGAGTCTGCGTTCCATTACTCAACCCCCGCGGTGACATGCACCCATGGTGGAACAAACGCCCAGCCTGGCCCACGGAAGAAGGTTCCAATGATGATCAGTGCCAGGTTGGCGACAACGAAGAACGTGAATAGCCAGAGAACCCACTTGCGATCGGCGGGGCGCCGGCTGGGGTTTCTGTCGAGGTAAGGGATCAAAAGCAGCGCAAGCACCATGAGGGCCGGCGCTACCACGCCGCCGAGTAATGCCGAGTGACTCACCAGTTCCTGCAGCCCCAGGAAATACCACGGGGCCTTGGCCGGATTGGGAGTCTTTGCGGGGTTGGCCAATTGTTCCAGGGGCGCGTTGAAGTACAAGGAGATCATCATGATGGTGGTAACAGTTCCCATCAACACGACGGCCTCGCGAACGAAGGCATACGGGTAAGAGAAGACCGTATCTTCTTCCTCCTCGGGCGTAATTGTTTCGAAGATCGGCTTGCCGGTGACGACCTCCATCAGTCCGTAGGTCTTATCCTTCGACGCCGCTGTCGATACCAGCGGTGCGACTGCGGGCGGCGCGCCGATGGTGACCAGCGCCTCAGTCTTCTTGGGCTTCAGCTTCCAGACCGGCCGCGAGAGTCCGCCGTCTTTGCGGACCCGCCAGAAGTGAACGATGGTGAGCAGAATGATGAACGTCGGCAGCACTGCGACGTGGAGGACATAGAAGCGCAGCAGCGCAGCTTCTCCGACGCTGTGGCCACCGAGCAGGAGTTCGCGCAGTTGCCCGCCGACCAGCGGAGCGTAACTGCCGATGTTGCTGCCCACCGTAATAGCCCAGTAGGCCAGTTGGTCCCACGGCAGCAAGTAACCCGTGAAGGACAGGCCCAGCGTCAGCAGCAACAGCACAACACCGACCACCCAGTTGAACTGACGCGGCTTCTTATAGGAGCCGGTGTAGAAGACTCGGCACATGTGCAGGAAGACGCAGACCACCATGCCATGCGCCGCCCAGCGATGCATATTCCGCAGGAAAGGCCCCATGAAGACGACAAACTGGAGGTCTTTCATATCCTGATATGCCTGCGGCGGGTACGGCCGGTAGTAGCACATCAGCGCTATTCCGGTGGTCAGCAGGATGAGGAAGAGGAAGAAGGTGATGAAGCCCAGGTAGAACGAATGCCTGAACTTCATGTTCTCTTTCTTCACCTTGGCCGGGTGGATGTGCAGCCACACATTGAGAAAGACCAGTTCGGACTTTCCCTTGTCGGTGGAGAGCGGATCCCGCCGCACGATCGATTGCCATATATCGCGGATCAGATTCATCGTTACACCATGAGCCGGTAGTTAGGTGGCACCACTTTGTCTTTGTCGACGCGAAGCTTTCCATCGCGTGTCTGCGTCACTTCGAACCACTGCAACGCGCGCGGTGCCGGGCCATGCTGAACCGCGCCATCGGGGCCAAATACGCTGCCGTGACACGGGCAGTGGAAGCGATTGTCGCTCTGGAAGTGCGCGACCGTGCAGCCAAGATGCGTGCAGACGGCGCTGGCCACAGCGAATCCCTTGTCGCGATCGCGAAACACGAAGATCTTCTCCTCCACCAGAAACGTGGGAGGACCGAAGGGAAAGTCAGCGGGGTCGCCGATCTTGAACGCCTGCGGCGGCTCATAGAAGACGCTCGGCACCAGGAACCGCAGAACCGCCCCCAGGCTGACGCCTACCGCCGAAACCAGGGCACCCAGACCGACCGTGCCCCAACTGAACTTGAAAAACGTCCTTCGATTCATTCCCTTGCTCCCTTATTCAAAGACTTCCCGTTCCTGCTGTTCCAGGGATTCCATGGTGATGGCGTTGGTCGGACACCGATCGGCGCAAAGTCCGCAGCGAATGCATTTGTCTTCGTTCTTGATGATGGCCCCCGCTTGTCCAGCCTTGAGTTCCGCCGCGGGCACGCCGTAGCGATCTTGAATCAGTGCGTCGTAGCGTTCGTCTCCGCTCACCTGTACAAGGTCTACCAGGCGCAGGCAGTTCTCCGGGCATACGTCCACGCAACCGGCGCACAGGATGCACTTCGATCCGTCGAAGATCGTGTTCACCTGGCAGTTGAGGCAGCGAAGCCCTTCAGCGCGGCCCTGTTCCTCGTCAAAGCCAAGTTCCACTTCGGCGATCCCGATCCGCCGGTTTGCCGCGAGCACGGGCATCTTCTGCCTCGGGATGCTGAGAAAGCCACGCGGCATGGCCCAGTTGGGCATGATGCGGAAGCGGCTGCGCACAGTCTTTTTGGTTTTGCCGCTGAGATACACGTGAATGGAGCGCGCCGCCCGGTGGCCATTCGCCACGGCTTCAACGAGAACGCGCGGGCCGAAGGCCACATCGCCGCCGGCAAAGACGCCGGGAAGGGTGGTCGATAGGTCTGCATCGATCTTGAGAATTCCGCGCGGCGTTATCTGAACGCCCTCCTCTCCGCTTAGGAAAGACAGGTCGGCCTGCTGGCCGATGGCGAGGATCACGCTATTGCAGGGAATGATTTTTTCCTCGTCGCTGAAGGCGGGATTGAAGCGGCCATTCTCGTCGAAGACCGTGAGGCAGCGCCGAACCCTCAGGCCGGTGACGACTCCGTTCTCGCCCACAATCTCCTTAGGTCCCCAGCCGTTGTCCACCACGATGCCTTCCTGCTCGGCCTCGTCTACTTCACCCTTCCACGCCGGCATCTGCGCGCGGGATTCGAGGCTCACCATGTCCACTTCTTCGGCGCCGGCGCGCATCGCGAGGCGGGCCGCGTCGAGGGCTGGTTGCAGACTCTCGCCGGTTGCCTCCAGCGCTCCTTCATGCACGAGGCGGACTGCCGCGCGCGCAACGTCGATCGCGACGTTGCCGCCGCCGACCACCGCGACGCGCTTGCCCAATACGATCTCGAAGCCCAGGTTGACGTTGATCAGAAAGTCGATGCCGTTGTAGACGCCCGCGAGATGCGCTCCGGGGATGTTCAACTCACGGCCCTTGTTGAGTCCTGTCGCCAACAGGACAGCGTCGAACTTCGATCGCAAGTCGGCGAAGGAGATGTCCCGTCCCACGGTCACGCGAGTATGCAGCGTGACGCCCATGGCGAGGATGTTGTCCACTTCCATCTTGATGATCTCCCGCGGGAGGCGGAACTGCGGGATGCCGAGATAGAGCATTCCGCCTGGGACCGGTGCGGACTCGAATACTTCGACGGTGTAGCCCAGGAGAGCCAGATCGTGCGCACAGGTGAGACCGCACACGCCCGCCCCCACAATGGCGATGCGCTTGTCGCGCTTCGGAGCTGGGGGCAACTTCTTTCGTGCCGGATCGTGACCCGTGCCCAGGTTGTGCCGATCGGTGGCGTAGCGCTTCAACGCGCAGATAGCGATGGGCTCGTCGATCTTGCCGCGACGGCAGGCGTCTTCGCAGGGATGCGCGCAGATTCGTCCCAGCACGTATGCGAAAGGATTGGGCGCGCGAGCCAGAAGATACGCTTCCTCATCTTTGGATATCCCGATGGCCTGCACATAGCGTCCACATTCTGTGTGGATCGGGCAGGCGGAACGACACGGAATATTCTTGTCGAAATACTCCTCGTCCGGGACGGTGATGGAATAGCTCATTCGATTCCCACTCTGCGAAATTGAAGCTTCTGTAGTCCTAAGCCTGTTGCCAAACGCAACTGCTTCCTTGAAGCCACCCCCCGGCGAGCGAGCCTGACGCTCACCGGGGTGTGGGACAACGCCACTCGAGGCCCGAGTGAACGCTCTAGTGCTGAGCCGCCTTCAGCTTCTCGATCTCTTCATCGCTCAGCGACTTAAAGAACGCGGACGGATTCTTGTCCTTACGGTTTGCCTGGTCATAGGCGACGAACTCGAAGATCGTCTTGCCCTGGCTTTCGCCGATGCCGGAGTTCGGCTTGTGCATCATCCGCTTCACATAGCGTTCCCACTCATCTTTGGTCATGGTGGTGTTGATGGGGCGCGCAATGGTGTGACACTTGGCGCACTTTTCCGTGAACACCTTGTACCCCTGCTGCTGCGCCGGCGGGTAAGCTGACACATCGATTTTGGCGGGTCCCTTGTCCTGCGGGAGGGCTACGTTGCTGGTTTGCGCCATGAGAATCAGGGGAATGGAAAGCCCGGCGAACGCTACGATTGCAAGTGCTTTATGCATTTCTGTCTCCTTACCACATGAATCGAACATCGAATTTGAACTGCTTGTCGGTGGTGCCCACGAGAGCGAGCGGGTCGCCGTCGTGTTCCTGCGTGTAGGCCGCGCGGGCCACAACGTTGCCCAGATCGGTGAGCGCGTGTTCGCCGCCGACGCTCCAGGACCGCGTATGCATTGTTGGTTGCGGGGCTATGGTCTGGGTCGATCGATCGACACGCGCCATCAGAACCGTGCCCGTCTTGATGTAGTAGTCCGCCTCTCCGCGGTAGGTGTTCGCGATGTAGTGCGTAAGCGGCCCGTTCTGCATCCACTGCCAGTCATCCTCGCTGCGGATGTAGCCTCCGAGGAGATCCAGCTTGTCGAAGAACAGGTAGTTGCCGAAAGCGCCGGTCCGCCACAGGGTCGGGCGATAGGTGAACTCATTTTCCATGCCTGCATTCTGTACCTGGTCCTTTGACCCCCGGTACATCATCACAGTCACGCCGCCATCGGGCCCAAACCAGTAATCAGCGTCTGCCCACATGTCTTTGGAGTTCTTGGTTGAGCTGCCGAGAATCTCGCTGCCGTCCGCATTGAGTCCATTGGTCACTTTCGCCGAGACGGCAAAGACACGCTTGAAATAGGGCGAGGCCCACGTATATCCCACATCGACCCCAACCGGATGCTGATCGAGCGAGAAGTTGATGGGATCGACGTTGGAGAGTGTGAAGGCAGGGTCGGCGAAGAGGTTGTAGAACATGGCTGCCCGTGTTCCCTCGCCCTCCTGCATATGAATCTCGCCGCCCTTGATGAAGTAGCTGCTGTTGGCGCGGCCGCCGGTGTACACGCCAAACCCTTGCTCAAGACCGCTCCCTCCATCCTGGTAAAGCTCATAGTGGACGAAGTAGGAAAAGCCCGTGTCGGGGATAGTGCTGGCTGAGAACAGCGCTGCTTCGTCCAGATTGAAGCTGGAACAGGAGGAACTCTGCTGTGTGCCGTCAATGCCGCTGTTGCAGGATGAGGCAGGAGAGGCGGAGGTGGTATTGCCAGCGTCCGCCACCGTCTTGTCGACGGTGAAACTGCCCTGCATCACCAATGCAAGAGCGTTCGTGAGGTTAAACTTGATATCCTTATCCAACTCAGTGATTTTCGGCGCTGGCTTGGTTCCGTCCATCTCATCCGGGGGCATGCGGTAGCCGAGACGCTTGAACATATAGCCGTTCTTGTTCAGCGCTGGCGGAATGGTATGGCAGGCGTAGCACTTGACTCCATATTTCCGGGCGAACGCCGGAATCGCGTGCGCTTGTTGTGGCATTAACAGTACAAAGCCAAACAACACCAGACTTGCTCTTACGACTGTGTTCCAGAGTTTCATGTGCGGGAGCTCCTGCCACCCTGTTAGGCACATGCCAGACCAAAGTGCAGGGCCTTTTATATCAATGATTTGTCGTAGATGATCCTCGGGATGTGGGGATCTCACTCCCCGCATTCCGGCGCAGATTGGGGAATATGCTCCCCAGTGTGCTGTTCCTTTTCCCGTTTGAGCAGCAGGTAAAAGGTCTTCCGATCCACGCCAGCTTCCCGCGCCGCGGCACTCACATTTCCGGCACAACGCGCCAGCACCGCTTGCGCGTAGGAACTCTCAAAGCTGGTCAGGTATTGCTCCCGAGCATCCTTCCACGGGAGGGCGGAGAGGTTGCTGGCGGCTTCAATGATCGGAGAATCCTCCTGGATGTCTTCCGGTACCAGCACCCCTCCGGGATGCAACGCCGCCAGCCGTTCCATCACGTTCTTAAGTTGGCGCAGGTTGCCGGGCCAACGTTCCCTCAAAAGCGCCTCGTAGAATTGCGGAGAACCCGAGAGGCTTTTGCCGTAGCGTCGGGAGAACCGTTCCAGGAAAAAGCGCGCCATATGGGGGATATCCTCCGGCCTCTCGCGCAGAGCCGGCAGCTTGACCGTGACTACGCTCAACCGGTAGAAGAGTTCTTCGCGAAAGGTTCCCGCCTTGATTTTGGCCACAAGATCCTGGTTGGTCGCACACACGATCCGGCAATCCACGCGCACTGTCGACAGTGCGCCCAGACGCCGCAGGGCCCGTTCCTCCACGAACCGGAACAGCCGCGTTTGCAGTTCCACCCCCACGTCGCCGATCTCGTCCAGAAACAGTGTGCCGCCGTCGGCCGATTCGATGAGTCCTTTCTTGGTGCGCTCGGCCCCAGTGAACGCGCCGCGCTCATACCCGAACAACTCACTCTCGATCAGCGACCCCGGCATGGCGCTGCAATCGACGGGCACAAACGGGCCGTCCTTGCGCCGGCTTTGGGTGTGGATGAACCGGGCCGTGACCTCCTTGCCCGTCCCACTCTCTCCCAGAATCATCACCGTCGCGTCGGTGGCCGCCGCCCTGCGACACTTGTTCATCTGATCCAGCATCGCGGGACTGCGGCTTTGCGCTGCATCTGCCTCGCCGAGGGCCTCCAGACGGCCTTTCAGTACTTCGACTTCCCGCTCCAGCTTGGCATGGGAAAGAGCACGCTGCACCACCAGCAGCAGTTCCTCGCGCTCGAAAGGCTTCTGTAGATAATCGAATGCGCCATTGCGCATCGCCAGCACGGCACCCTCCACCGACCCGAATGCGGTGAGGAATACAACGGGAAGTCCCGGATGCGCTTCATGCAGCCGGGCAAACACCTCTTCGCCCGACATTCCCGGCATGCGGATGTCCAGCAGAACCAGGTCGGGCGGGTTCGCGAGGCATTCGGCCAACCCTTTGGCGGGGTCTACACAAACAGTGACCGTGGTCCCGGGCAAACGCAGCATCCGCTGGATGTTTTCACCCAGCGCGGCTTCGTCGTCGACGACCAGAATGCGGCTCACCCCGTTGTTCCTCCGGCGAACCAATGATACGGCTGGCCACGGGTGAATCGTGCCGGGGGCAACTCGATCACGAAGCTGGCGCCACCACCTTTCCTGGGCTCGTAATGAATCCGGCCATCATACATATCCAACAGGCTGGCCGCCAGAAACAGCCCCAGCCCCAACCGTTCTCGCCCGGTGCTTTGCGAAACGAACGGCTCAAAGATGTGTTCCCGGATGCTCTCCGGCACACCCGGGCCGTTGTCTTCGATTCGGATGACCACTTTAGCGCCTGCCATGCGACAGGGCTCAAGACGCACCCAGATTACGGCCTCATCCTGCCCCTTCAGCGCTTCGAGTCCATTGCTCAACAAGCCGCGAACGACCTCCGCTACGACGTGTTCAGGAACGTCGACGCGCGGCGCTTCGGCGATCTCCTCCACCACCCTCACTCCCTGGCTTTCGGCCGAAGGTCGCAACGCCCCAAGCGCTTCCGCCATGGCTTTCTGCGGAATCGACGCATCGAAAACCTCTCCGCCGCGCTCTCGTCGCAGTGCCTGAAGCAACGTGCTCGCGATGCTGCTCATGTAGCGGGCCTCTTTAAGCATCTGCTCAAGATCGGCGCAGAGAGCAGCATCCTCCTTGCGTTCGTCGAGCAGCACTTCGAGGCGGCCTGCCACAATCGCCAGCGGGTTGTTGAACTCGTGCATGAAGCCGGCCGTGAACTGGCCCAGGAGAGTAAGTTGGTGGGACAGCCGCGCCTGCCGGTCGGCGGCCTGCAACTCTTCCCGCAATCGGGACGTGCGGTAGCGCACTGTCTCCAACTGCAGCTTCAGTTGCGCGACCTCTTCCTCGGCCTTCGCCGCGCAGGCTTGTAGGCGGCCTCGCTGCCAATGGGCATAGAGCAGCGCCGGAAGAGGAGCAACCATGACGGCAAGGATCGCAAGTAGCGCCTTGGCAAACATGGAGCCGGGGTGAAGCTCGAACACGATTCCCAACACGGGCAGAACCCAAACCCCGCTCACCCAGAGCGCAAGCCAACCGCGATCTTTGGGGTGATTGCGACCACGGTCTTCTCCCGGCGTCCCTAGCATATCGCACAAGTGTAGTGCGTCAGGCAGGTTGAGCAGGGCAATCGCATTTGAANNTTCCAAATGCGATTGCCCTGGCAGGTTGAGGCTACAGTTGATGTGTTTTGTTTACTTGTTTCGTCTGTCCGATGCTTGACGGCAAGATCCCCGAAGACCTCTGGGAACGCAAGATGAACGAGTGGCGGGTGGAAGAGCAACAGGTAAAGCTTGCCAGTATATGCAGCGTCCATGCGATTCCGAATTGACTTGAGCCGCGACTCCAGCCGCGTCCGCTCGGCACTCAATTTGCACTGAGCTTGGTTCTGTTCTACTTGCAGCGTGGTGATGATCTCGGCCACGACCTTTATTTCATCATCAGTGGGAACAGAGCCAGCACCGCCGAACCATGAAAGCACTCACGAGAAAAGGTGAAAGAGCCTGACTACGGAGCGCTTCGATTTGCCTTTTGAATCCTTATTCGAGATCACCTGCGCGGGGGCAGGCAGAAAAGAGCATTCGATGTGGAGAACATTTCGCCTCCGGTGCTGATGTAACCGTTATAGGTGGCAACGAATCGGAATCCAAAGGGACCCAGCAGGTCCTCGAATGGCATCAACGCGCCGCCGAATACACCCTCTCTCGGCAGAAGGTCATAGAACTCAACCAGGACGAACTTCACGGCCCGCTTTTGCAGCATCAAACGGCTGCCTTGAAGAACGACCAGGTCGAAACCTTCCACGTCGGTTTTCAGCAAATCGATGTTGTCGATCGAGTGTTCCGAGCAAAATGTATCCAAGGTAGTTTCCTGTACACGAATGCTGCGCCCGCGTGTGTTGAATCGCTTGGAATGCGGGTTGTTCGGCGTCAGACTGTTGGCTTTGAAGCTATCGTACTCGATCATCTCCACTTCGCCGATATCGGTCCCCAGGGCAACATTGAATCCCTGAAAGCGGGGGTTCCCGCCGACTTTGGCCATCAGGGTTGCAAACGTGGATGGATGGGGTTCAAAGCCCAGGACGCGCGCCTCCGGAAAGTTATTGAGTGCATCTAGCGTCGACTCGCCCTCACTGGCTCCCACGTCAAAAATCGTGGTCACCGGATACTTCCACTCAGCCGCCAGCCGCTTCACGTCCGCGAATGGGTAGGCACCAAACCGCGACGTTGACACCAGAACGCTACCCTGGCGCGCCAGCACCCACTTGATTGACCCGACAACTTGCGACCTGAAGAAACCCATCTTATCTCCGTAGGACACCCAAAGTTTTCCATCGCCCCGGCCAGATCCAGAGGCCCACGACGCCGTCCGTAGGAATCTCCCCGTTCAGCACCGGTTCCCTCGAATCGGAATCTCCTTTTTCGGCATCGATTCGCTTGAATTGTACCGCTCATGAGGGTTTTGCAAGAGCCACGCCGCATTCGAGGACGAAAAACGGGGCGATTTCCCGCTTGCCCGGGACTCGAGCGCGCCATCAAGGTCTGCTCTTCGTCTCTTCATCAGACGCTCTCTCCCTTTTCCCCATGCCAGGCCTACGGCTCGGCATCCTGTTGCGCCGGTCCCGACAACGTTGCACCGGCGAACTCCATCACCATGACGTCAAGACCAGCTCTTTGTCAGTCAATGCGTCGCGCAGAAAGCTCTGCTCCGGAAACACCCTCTCGGCGAATCACCTCGTGACCCAGACACCGCTCGGGCGTATCGGCCAATCGGACGACATCTTGCCCGCCGCCATCTACCTGCTTCGTCCGACTCGAAGTACATGACCGGCGAGACGCTGATCATCTCCGGCGGCCTCCGCTAAAACAGTCGGAAGCGAACCTGCAAAACGGGGAGAAACGTGGCGCGTTCACGGCTCCCCATCGTTTCGGGTATTCCCTGCTTCGTGGTCAGGCGCTTTCACTTCTTCTCGTCGCGCGCTTCCACTCGCCGCTTCAAATTCTTATTCGAGGTCACCTGCGCGGGGGCAGGCAGAAAAGAGCTTTCGATACGGAGAACATTTCGCCTCCGGTGCTGATGTAATCGTTATAGGTGGCAACGAATCGGAATCCGAAAGGACCCAGCAGGTCCTCGCATGGCATCAACGCACCACCGAATACACCCTCTCTCGGCCGAAGGTCATTGAACTCAACCAGGACGAACTTCACGGCCCGCTTTTGCAGCATCAAACTGCTGCCTTGAAGAACGGCCAAGTCCAAACCTTCCGCCTCGATCTTAAGCAAATCGATGTTGTCGATCGAGTGTTCCGAGCAAAATGTATCCAAGGTGGTTTCTTGTACACGAATACTGCGCCCACGTGTGTTGAAACGCTTGGAAAAGGGGTTGTTCGGCGTCAGGCTGTTGGTTGTGGAATCATCGTACTCGATCATCTCCACTTCGCCGATATCGGTCCCCAGGGCAACATTGAATCCCTGAAAGCGGGGGTTCCCGCCGACTTTGGCCGTCAGGGTTGCAAACGTGGGTGGATGGGGTTCAAAGCCCAGAACGCGCGCCTTCGGAAACTTATTGAGTGCCTCTAACGTCGATTCGCCCTCATTGGCTCCCACGTCAAAAATCGTGGTCACCGGATACTTCCACTCAGCCGCCAGCCGCTTCACGTCCGCGAATGGGTAGGCACCAAACCGCGACGTTGACACCAGAACGCTACCCTGGCGCGCGAGCACCCACTTGATTGACCCGACAACTTGCGACCTGAAGAAACCCATCTCATCTCCGTAGGACACCCAAAGTTTTCCATCGCCCCGGCCAGATCCAGAGGCCCACGACGCCGTCCGTAGGAATCTCCCCGTTCAGCACCGGTTCCCTCGAAGGGCAGGAGCACGCGATGTCAATGTCTCGTGATAGGCAGGGACGCATATAAACTTCTCCCTGAGGCTCGTATGGAGCAAAGCACTCTCTCGAACCGCGAAATGGTTTCGCTTCGGTCCAAAATATGAGCCAGCCAGTCTTCCAAGAAGCAAGAGGGATGAGTTTTGTAGCCCGAAAACACTGCCGATCAGTTGAATTGAATCAGAGCAGTAACTATTTTGACACAAAAAATCTATCTGCGTCGTCCCTGTCGTGACAGGTGTCTAAGTTGACAAAACGTGTCGTAGTTGACAACGACTAAGACAAGTAGTGAGATTAGCACCTCTAAGGAGATTGCTCTTAGTGCCATCTATCGGTAAACTGCGAAAAACCACGGTGCGCCCGGCTGAGGGACGCCTTGCTCTCTTGCTGCGAAGGGGGTGGGCGTGAAGGTCATCGGGATTAGCGGGCTGGAGAATTCCGTTCCATTCAAGAAGGCTAATTGGCCCGGCTTGGAAGAGCGCGAGTATCGGATTGCACAGGGGATGGATGCAGCGGCTGCGCTGGTGGTTGACGGCCGATTGGTTGCCGCGGCTGAAGAAGAGCGCTTCAGTGGGAAGAAGCACACCGGCGACTTCCCGATCCACGCGATCCGATTTTGCCTTGCCGATGCCGGTATTTCGATCGACGAGATCGACGAAATCGCCCACGGATTCGACTATGCTCCATATCGCGACCTCTATCTGAAAGATGAAGTTTCGGCCGGGCTCTATAACCAGGTCTTCTCCAGAGAAGCGCTGCTGGCGCAGGTGCGGCGGGATCTGCCCGGATTTCCGGAAGAGAAAGTGTCCTCGGTCGGTCACCATCTGGCACACGCTGCCAGCGCAGCCTATACATCGGGCTGGGACGAGTGTCTGGTGGTCGTAAACGATGCGATGGGCGAAATCGAGAGCATCAGCGTCTACGATTTTCATGACGGGGAATTCGATAGAATCCGAACGATAGGAGCTAATGACTCGATTGGCATTCTATATTCGCTTGTAACTCTGCATCTGGGCTTCGACTTCAATTCAGATGAATACAAGATCATGGGTTTGGCTCCTTACGGCGACCCTGCTCGCTTCCGGCCGTTCTTTGAGCAGGCCGTGGAACTTCGCGACGACGGCTCCATTCGGATTCCTATTCTAAAGTTGAACCGATCCCGCGAGGAGCGGGAAAACTATACCGCCACGCGAGCGTATCTCGACGAGCACTTAGTCCCGCGCAGACTCCCAGTCGACCCTGTTTCATCTATTCATGAGGACGTGGCTGCCGCTCTTCAGGAGTGCCTCGACAGAGTGGTCCTCCACGTCTGCGGCCACTTCGCGGAGCAGACGGGCTTGCGCCGAATTGCTCTGGCCGGAGGGGTTGCCCTCAACTGCACGGCCAATGGCAAGCTGATGCGCTCGGGGTTATTCGATGAAGTCTACGTGCAACCCGTGGCCGGTGACGACGGCGTCGCTCTGGGAGCCGCTCTCTATCGGACGTCACTTTCGTGCGAGGTTCCCAACCGCCGCTTGCCGGCTCCGCTCTTTGGACCCCGCTATTCAATGAGCGATATAGAAGCCGCGCTTCGCCGCTTCGGCGACAAGGTCGAATGGGAATACTTAGATTCACTTGAAGCCACCTGTACGTCCGCGGCTAAGCTTATCGCCGAAGGACGGGTCATCGCATGGTATCGCGGCCGGATGGAGTACGGTCCGCGGGCACTGGGTAATCGCAGCATTCTCGCCGACCCTGGGCACCCCGAAATGCGTGACCGGATCAACGCCATGGTCAAGAAGCGCGAAGCCTTCCGTCCTTTTGCACCCGCCTGCTCGGTGGAAGAAGCGCACCGCTGGTTTGATGTAGCTCCGGGCGCGGAACATCCTTACATGATCAGCGTGGTCGATGTTCGTCCCGAGGCCCAGTCTTTACTTCCTGCCATAACCCACGTCAACGGTTCCGCTCGTCTGCAGACCGTATCTGTGAACGACAATCCTGATTTTCATGCGCTGCTTCTGGCCGTCGGAGAGACCACAGGCCGCCAGATGGTGCTGAACACCAGCTTTAATGTCAAAGGGCAACCTATCGTGAATACGCCCGACGAAGCGATCGAGACATTTCTCGGAACTGGTATCGAGTTCCTATTCCTGGAGAACTGCCATGTTACCCGTTCAGGTGCTTGAGTGGAATCGAACCGAAGTCGATTATCCGCGCGATAGCACCATAGCAGACCAATTCAAACAGCAGGCTGCCAAGACTCCGGACGCAATTGCCGTTGTCGCAAAAGACAGTCAGTTGAGTTATCGCGAACTGGACGAACGTTCCAATCAACTTGCCCGTCATTTGCAGAGTCTAGGCGTGCAACCGGACACGCTGGTTGGCGTTGCGATGGGACGGTCTGAGGCTCTCGTCGTCAGCCTGTTGGCCATTCTGAAAGCCGGCGGGGGATATGTCCCTTTGGACCCCACCCACCCCAAAGAGCGCCTCTCCTTGGTCATCGAAGACTCGGAGATGCCGATTCTCCTCACCACGTCCGAGACGCGTGATCGGGTTCCATTGAGCGCCACCGGAGTTACTGTGCTCGATGTCGAGAATCCCGCCATTGTCCTCGGAGGCTCTTACCCAGTCGAAACCCACGCCGCCAGTCATAACCTTGCCTACGTGATCTACACCTCCGGTTCCACCGGGAAACCTAAGGGTGTAATGCTCGAAAACCGAAATGTGGTCAACTTCTTTACCGGCATGGACCGGGCTATTGGTAGTACACCCGGAGTCTGGCTCGCCGTCACCAGTGTTTCTTTCGATATCTCGGTGTTGGAGCTACTGTGGACCTTGACCCGCGGTTTCAAGGTGGTCGTCCATGGCGACGAGGGAACAGCCACAATTGCCGATGAGATCACACGCCACGGTGTCACGCATCTGCAAATGACCCCATCGCTTGCGCGCATGTTGACGCTTGATGCGCGTGCGTTCGCCGCACTCGGCTTGCTTAAGCAAATACTGTTGGGAGGAGAGGCGGTGCCTGCTTCCCTCATTCACCATATTCGCCAGATCTTCAGCGGCAAAATCCATAACATGTACGGGCCAACAGAGACCACCATCTGGTCCACAACCTATCGTGTGGAAGAACCAGGAAGCACGGTCTCAATCGGCCGCCCCATCTCCAACACCCAGATCTATATGCTAGACGCGGAATTCCAGCCTGTTCCCGTGGGTGAAATTGGAGAACTCTTCATTGGCGGAGACGGCGTAGCCCGCGGCTATTGGAACCGGCCCGATCTTACCGCCGAGCGCTTTCTCACTATCCCTTCACTCTCACCGCATCGCATCTACCGCACCGGCGACCTTGCACGCTTTCTACCGGACGGGAACATCGAGTTTCTTGGCCGCGCCGACTACCAGGTCAAGCTTCGCGGCCACCGCATAGAACCCGGCGAGATTGAAGCCATTCTGGAGCAGTGCAACGGAGTTAGGCAGGCTGTGGTCGTAGTTCGAGAAGATAGGGAGGGCGACAAGCGACTGATTGCCTATCTGGTGGCCAAGGCTACTGGAGCGGAGGCGGCCGGCACCCTGCGCAGTGTGCTCGAATCGAAGCTTCCCGACTACATGGTCCCTTCAGCCTTTGTCTTTCTTCCCGAGTTGCCGCTCACGGATAACGGAAAAATCGATCGCAAAGCCCTGCTCAAACTTCCGCCTCCGAGCATCGCTTTTAGCGCAGCCGCAGGTCCGCCCGAAAACAAATCCGGCAACCAAACAAGCAATGAAATCGAGCGTATCGTAGCAGCCGCGTGGCAAGATGCACTGGGAATCCCCAGCGTGGGCGTGAACGATAACTTCTTCGACCTCGGCGCTCACTCCCTGACCGTGGCCGAGGTGCAGGCAAAACTGCAAGAGACGTTGGGGCGTGAGATTTCACTCGTTGACCTGTTCCAGTTTTCTACGGTGAGTGCGCTTGCCAGACACCTTGCTGGCGCTCAATCGCACAGCCAGGATTCAGACCGTGCACAACGCCGTAGGTTGGCTCGGCAGCACTGAAAGGCAGGAAATGACGAAGCCCTCCGCAATCGCGATCGTTGGCATGGCGGGACGCTTTCCTGGCGCTCGCGATATCTCAGAGTTTTGGCAAAACCTGCGCGATGGAGTCGAGTCCATTCGCTCCCGCTCCAATGCTGAACTGCTCGCCGCCGGCGTGACTCCGGACGAGTTGGCCAGCCCGGACTATGTCAAGAGGGTCTCGGTGTTCGACGATGTTCCCATGTTCGACGCATCCTTCTTCGGCCTGAGTCCAAGAGACGCTTCGATTATGGATCCGCAGCACAGGCACTTCCTTGAGTGTGCATGGGAGGCCCTTGAAGATGCCGGCCACCCGCCCCAACGCTTCGATGGCTCGATTGGCGTCTTTGCTGGGTCGGGCATGAACAATTACCTCATCCATAACTTGCTCGCCAATCGCCGCCTGCTTGAGAGCACGGGCTTATTCCAACTCAAACAGACCGGCAACGACAAAGATGTTCTGGCCACTCGCGTCTCCTACCAGTTTGACCTGCACGGACCCAGCATCAACGTGCAGACCGCGTGCTCCACTTCCCTTGTCGCGGTTCATCTTGCCTGCCAAAGCCTGCTCAACTACGAGTGCGACCTGGCCCTGGCAGGTGGAGTCACCATCGAAATCCCTCATGGCCGGGGCTACATCTATCGCGAAGGAGAGATTCTATCTCGCGACGGCCACTGCCGTGCCTTCGACGCAACGTCGAGTGGAACTGTCTTTGGAAGTGGCCTGGGAATTGTCGTACTGCGGCGCCTTGAAGACGCACTCGAAGATCGCGACCATATCCGCGCCGTCATTCTCGGATCGGCAGTCAACAATGATGGCGCGCGCAAGGTCGGTTATCTGGCCCCGAGCGTTGAAGGCCAGGCCGAGGTCATTGCCGAAGCTCTGGATTTCGCTTCCATCGACGCCGCGGACATCTCCTACGTCGAGACCCACGGAACCGGGACGGTCGTCGGCGATCCCATCGAAGTCAGAGCTCTTACGCAAGCGTTTCGCAAGTTCACAGCCGGCATCGGCTACTGCGGAATCGGGTCGCTCAAGACCAACGTAGGTCATCTCGACGCCGCCGCAGGCGTCGCCAGCCTGATGAAGACTGTCCTCGCCCTCGAGCACGGACAAATGCCAGCCAGCCTGCATTTTCAGAATCTGAATCCTCACATCGAGTTGAAAGGGAGCCCGTTTTTTGTCAACAGCCAACTCAAGGATTGGCCGTTCACCGAAACGCCCAGGCGTGCGGGCGTGACGTCGTTAGGCATCGGCGGCACCAACGCACACGTCGTGCTTGAAGAGGCTCCGCCGCCAGTTGAGTCACAACAGACGAAGCCCTATCAATTGTTGGTTGTTTCCGCCAAGACAGACAGCGCTGCTGAGCGTGCGTTCACCAATCTCGCCACTCACGTCCACGCACATCCCGAGCTACGTTTGGCAGACGTTGCCTTCACTTGCCAGGTTGGCAGGCATGCGTTCCCCCATCGCCGCGCACTGGTTGTCGAGGACACGCGCGAGGCAGTAAGTGCGCTTGCGGAGGGAGAGCGCAAATCCTTTGCCTCCGGCCTTGCCGCGAAAGCCGCACCCTCTGTCGTCTTCATGTTCTCTGGGCAAGGTTCCCAGTACGTCAATATGGGCCGCAATCTCTATGAGAACGAGCTGATCTTTCGTGAAACTCTCGACCTCTGCGCTCAACAACTCATGCAGCCTCTCGCGCTCGATTTGCGTCAGGCGCTGTATCCACCGGAAGAGGAGAAAGACGCCGCGGTCGAAAAGCTGAATCAAACCTGGCTCACCCAGCCCGCCCTCTTCTCGATCGAGTACGCCCTTGCACGCTGGTGGATGTCGCTTGGCGTCGAGCCCAAGGCAATGGTGGGCCATAGCATCGGTGAATACGTGGCCGCATGTCTGGCCGGAGTCTTCTCACTCGAAGACGCACTCGCAATCGCGGCCTTCCGCGGACGTCTGATGTACGATCTTCCGTCCGGCTCGATGCTTGCTGTCCCGCTCGCCGAGAGCGATCTCCATCTCAGCGGCACACTTTGCTTAGCCGCAATTAACAATCCAGACTTCTGCGTGGTCTCCGGGCCAACGCCTGAAATCGCGGCCCTGGAAGAGAGTCTCGCAAAGCAGTCCGTCTCTTGCCGCCGCCTGTTGACCTCGCATGCATTCCACTCCGAGATGATGGACCCCATCCTCGGCGCATTCGAAGGGCGGCTACAAAGCGTCGAGTTAAAGCCTCCGCGCATGCCTTATCTCTCCAATGTTAGCGGAACCTGGATCAAGCCTGAAGAAGCCACCAATCCAGGCTATTGGGCGCGCCACCTGCGCCAAACTGTCCGCTTCTCCGACTGCCTGGCTGAGCTCTTTCGCGAGCCGGATCGGATTCTTATTGAGGTCGGCCCCGGCAATGCACTCACGTTCTTAGCCCGTCAGCAGGCCAGTGCAACGGCAAAAATATTTCAGTCTCTTCCACATCCGCGCGAAGCAACTTCCGACCTTCGCTGCGCGCTTCACACGCTCGGCCAGGTCTGGATTTCGGGTGTGAGCGTCGATTGGCCGAAACTGCATCCGTCCGGTTCCGTTCATCGCGTTCCGCTGCCGACCTACCCCTTTGAGCACAAGAAGTGTTGGATTGAACCGGATAGAGTGCAGTTCGCGGAGACGCCTCCCCATGCGTCACGTCTGGAGGACGACAAAGACTTGTCGTTCTATCGTCGCGTCTGGAGAGCCGCTCCCGCAGTTCCTGCATCGACTAGCTCGGCTGGCGCCTGGATTGTCTTCAATGACTCGCTTGGCCTGGGTGATCAAGTCGCCGCGAAGCTCAGAGCAGATAAGCAGGATGTAATTCTGGTCGCTGCGGGCTCAAGTTATCAACGATCCAAGAAAGATAAATACACGATCAGGCCAGGTGTTCGCGACGACTATGATGCCTTGATCGCCGACAGCATCAAGAGCGGATATTCGCCCAGGAGAATCTTCCACCTCTGGTCCGTGGAGGGTGCAGAGCTGCCGCTAGCAGAAACCATGGATCGTAGCTTCTATAGCCCTCTCTATCTCGCCCAGGCGCTGGCCAATCAGGACATCGCGGACATCGACATCGCTCTGGTCTCAAACCGAATGCAACAAGTCTCTGAGGAACCAGTCCGCAATCCAGCTCGCGCGGTGTTACTTGGTCCGGCACGAGTTATCCCCAAAGAGCTTCCTGGAATCACATGCTGCAGCATCGATGTGGGCCTTGAAAGTGGCAACGCCACGGAGTGTGCGGCCCAGATCGTATCCGAGATGGCCTCCATCCGCGACAATGCAACCGTTGCGTTTCGCGGCAGTGAGCGATTTGTTGAGATGCTTGATCCGTTGAATCTGCCCGCTGCCCCTGAACGCCGCCGCTTGCAACCGCGAGGCGTGTACGTCATCACCGGCGGATTGGGCGGCATAGGATTGGTTGTCGCCGAGCATCTGGCGCGTGAATTCAACGCTCGGCTCGTTCTTGTGACCCGTTCCCCGCTGCCGCCCGAAGCGGAGTGGGAAGCCACTCTGAACGACCGCCACCAGACCGGTGCCAACAAACAGAGGATTCGAAAGCTGCTTGAGATTCGAGCCATCGCGGGTGGACTGCTGGTTGCTCAAGGGGATGTCACGAATCTCGATCAGATGCGTGATATCGTTGCCCAGGCTCGACAGCGCTATGGAAAAATCGACGGCGTCTTTCATGCCGCAGGCATTCTCGACGACGGCCCTTTGATGCTGAAGACCGCGGAAAGCGCAGCCAGGGTTCTCGATCCAAAGGTGCGTGGAACCTTGGTTCTGGAAGAGGCCCTCCGCGATGCGCCGCTGAGCTGCTTTGTCCTGTTCTCCTCCATTAGCTCCATCTTTCCTCCAGCGGGTCAGGTGGACTATGCCGCCGCCAATGCCTTTCTCGATGCTTTTGCGCTGAGCCGCAAGGATCCGGTAACTGTCATTAACTGGGGCGCGTGGCGCGAGGTTGGGATGGGTGCGCGCTCGGCCTCTCCGCATCCTTTGCTGGATGAACGATTGCTGGCAACGCCCCAGGAGATCGTGTATTCGAGCCATTTTTCACAACAGCAGCAGGGGTTGCTCTCTGAACATAGATTGAAGTCCGGTAAGGCGCTTATCCCAGGAACGGGCTATCTGGAAATGGCTGCCGCAGCGTTCGAGCGCGGGTCGATGCACGGCCCAATCGAATTTCAGGATGTCTTCTTCCTCGCTCCGCTGACATTCGACGCTTCTGAATCCAGGGAAGTGCGTGTCCAGCTTAAGCGCGAACAGGAAGCCGGGCCGGAGAAAGGCGGCTTCCGCTTCTCCATATTTGCGCGTGCCGGCAAGTGGGTCGAGCATTCCACAGGTCGCATTGAACCGTGCCTGACGCGCCCGGTATCGCAGATCGATCGCGCCGCCATCGCGGCACGCTGTCACGAACGTGAAGTCGTCTTTGATGAACAGCACCGGACCAAGCAGGAGCGTTACCTCGATTTCGGCTCCCGCTGGCACTCTCTCAAGCGGCTGCACATCGGCAAGCACGAAGGCCTGGCCGAGCTAGCGCTGGATGACAGGTTCTCTGCGGATTCTTCCGCGTATCGCATGCATCCTGCCATGCTCGATCTGGCAACAGGGTGCTCACTCTACCTGACTGACGGCTACGAGTCCTCCGACGACCTTTACTTTCCGTTTTCCTATAAAAAGCTGTACGTCTACCGCACATTGCCAATCAGGTTCTTCAGCCACATCCGCCCCCGCCGCGAGAACCTGCTTCACGGCGAGGTTGAAACCTTCGATATCACGCTCTTTGATGAGCAGGACCAGGTACTGGTGGAGATCGAAGGCTTCGCGATGCGCCGCATCGCCGATCCCGCAAAGACCGGGGAGGAGAATACGCCAGCCCGTGACGCTGCTCTCCCCGGCGGAGACCAACCGATTGAATCCTTCTATCTTTCTGGAATATCGCCGCACGAAGGCGCACGAGCTTTGACGCGCATTCTTCTGGCCAGGACTCCGCTCGCGGTGGTCGCCGTCTCCCAG
>PKWK01000354.1 GCA_003133205.1 Granulicella sp.
TCCACGCGGCCACCATGGTGACGGCGGGCGTATACCTCATCGCACGCACGCATGTCCTTTTCGAACTGGCGCCGCCTGTCCAGTTCGCGGTCGCCGCGATCGGCGCCGCCACTCTTCTGATGGCCGGTTTCAGCGCGCTGACGCAGAACGACATCAAGCGCGTCCTCGCGTATTCCACGGTAAGCCAGATCGGTTATATGTTTCTGGCGCTGGGCGTTGGCGCATGGGGCGCCGCCATCTTCCACTTCATGACGCATGCGTTCTTCAAGGCTCTGCTGTTCCTGGCAGCCGGCATCATCATCGAGGCACTGCACCACGAACACGATATCTTTCGTATGGGCGGACTTCGCAAGGAGCTTCCAGTCGCCTTCTGGACTTTCCTTATCGCGGGGTGCTCTCTGGCCGGCCTCCCGCTGATCACCGCCGGCTACTACAGCAAGGACCTCATCCTGTGGAGCGCCGGCAGTTCCGCCGCCGGCAGCACAGTCCTGTGGGCGGCGGGAATCGCCGGCGTCGTATTGACGTCACTGTACACGTTCCGGCTCATCTTCCTGGTCTTCTTCGGGCCGGTGCGGACTCCCGTCACCAAGCGGCCTGGCCTCGCCATGACGATTCCGGTCTGCGTCCTGGCGGTCCTGTCGATCATGGGCGGCTTCGACAAAGTCCCATTCGCAAGGTTCATCGCGACGGCACTCCCCACCCTGCCGGAGGCAGTTGGGGGCATCACCGAAACCTTATCAAGCATAGTTGCGGCCCTCGCTTTTCTATGCGGTCTTCTGGGCGCCTGGTTCGTCTATCAGCGCAATCCCACCGTGGCCACTGCGATGGTCGAAAACCCGGCGGGCCGGCTGTTGCACCGCTTCTGGTTCTCGGATTGGGGAATGGACTGGCTCTATGATCGGCTCTTCGTCCGGCCGGTGCTCTGGGTGGCGCGCGTGAACAAAGCGGACGTGGTCGATTCCATTTACGATGGCCTGGCGAGCCTGGTCACCTTGTGCTATCGCGTTCTCAGCCTTACGGAAACGGGCAAACTGCGTTGGTACGCCGCGTGGATTGCCGGCGGCACCGTGGCATTTGTCGCGATCGTGATGTTTTTATGATTTTGCTCTGGCTCATCCTGATTCCGCTGATCGCCGGCGTCCTGGCGTGGATGGTGGCGCGCTGGAGCGCCTCAGCCGCTCGCTGGGTCGCACTGATCGCCGTGCTGATCGATTTCGTCCTCGCATTGTCGCTGTGGATAGGCAATTTCCACGCGGGCCTCCGTACCTGGTTCGAGCAGGCCGATTGGGCTTGGATTCCGCAGTTCGGCATCCGTTTTCACCTCGCCCTCGACGGCCTGAGCCTCCTGCTGCTGATGCTCACGTTCTTCCTTGGCATCCTCTCCGTGCTGGCTTCCTGGAACGAAATTACGGAGGCCGTGGGCTTCTTCCACCTGAACCTGCTCTGGATACTGGCCGGTATCGCAGGCGTGTTCCTCGCAGTCAATCTCTTCCTGTTCTACTTCGCGTGGGAACTGATGCTGGTCCCGATGTACTTCCTGATCTCCATCTGGGGCCACGAGAACCGCGTGTACGCTGCCGTGAAGTTCTTCCTCTTCACACAACTCAGCGGGCTGTTGATGTTGATTGCCATCCTGGCGCTTTTCTTTCTGCACTACCACGCCACCGGTGTCTACACGTTCGAGTACGAGCAGCTATTGGGCACGGCCATGTCTCCGAGTGCGGAAATCTGGATCATGCTCGGCTTTTTCGTCGCGTTTGCCGTCAAACTGCCGGTTGTGGTGCTGCACACCTGGTTGCCCGATGCCCACACGGAAGCGCCCACGGCGGGCAGCGTCATACTCGCCGGCCTGCTGTTGAAGACGGGCGCTTACGGAATGCTGCGGTTCGTCGTGCCGCTTTTCCCCCATGCCGCCCACACATTCGCTCCCGTCGCTATGGCGCTAGGAGTGGCCGGAATCCTTTATGGCGCCATCCTGGCCTTCGGACAGACGGACCTGAAGCGTCTGGTCGCATACACCAGTGTGAGCCACCTCGGCTTCGTCCTTCTAGGGATCTTCGCCTGGAATGAGCTGGCGCTTCAGGGAGCCGTGATGACCATGATCTGCCACGGCATCAGCACGGGCGCGCTGTTCATTCTGGTGGGCGTGCTGCAGGAGCGCATTCATTCGCGGGAAATGGACCGCATGGGCGGGCTGTGGAGTACCGCTCCCCGGCTGAGCGGCGCGACCCTGTTTTTCGCACTCGCATCCCTGGGGCTCCCCGGTCTTGGGGATTTCGTGGGGGAGTTCCTGGTTCTGCTGGGTACCTACCGGCAGAGCATCGTCCTGGCGGCGTTGGCGACTGTGGGGGTCCTCTTCGCCACATTCTACGCATTGCGGCTGGTACAGCGGGCCTTCCAGGGGCCTAATACACACGACTGGCGGATTGCGGACCTGGCGCCGCGCGAGGGTCTTGTAGTAGCGCTGATGGTCGTGACCTTGCTTTGGCTGGGCCTGTACCCGCGGCCCGTGCTGGATACATTCCAGCCGGCCATGGCGCGGTTGGAGCAACTGGCTTCGGGGAGATGAGCGTGAGCGCTAACGAACTGATCGCATTGCTGCCGTTGCTCATCGTCGCCGGTACGTCGATCGTTGTCATGCTTGCGGTCGCGGTGCACCGGGACCATAGGCTCTCTGCCTCCCTGACGTTCATCGGCCTGGCAGCGGCCTTCGGGTCCTTGTGGACCGCCGCGCCAGTAGCGCCGCTCCAGGTCACGCCGCTGCTGATGCTCGACCGCTATGCCCTGTTTTACATTGGGCTCATCGTGGCCGCCAGCATGGCATTCGTGCTCCTGTCGTACGGATATTTTGAACGCTGCGAAGGCGACCATGACGAACTTTACATCCTGTTGCTCGTGGCTACGCTTGGCTCGACGGTACTGGTGGCCAGCAGTCATTTTGTCTCGCTATTTCTGGGGCTCGAACTACTCAGCGTGGCGTTGTACGGGATGATCGCCTACCGTCACACCCAGCCACTCCCTCTCGAAGCCGGCATTAAGTACCTCGTGCTGGCTGCGGCTTCCGCCGCCTTCCTCCTGTTCGGAATGGCACTTATCTATGGCGCTCTCGGCACCATGCAATTTGGGGAGATCGTAGTCCGGTTGGCGCGTGCGGACTTCGACCGTTGGCTCGTTTTGCCGGGCCTGGCCCTGATCGTCACGGGCTTCGGATTCAAACTCGCAGTGGTTCCCTTTCACCTCTGGACGCCTGATGTGTACCAAGGCGCGCCAGCGCCTGTTACGGCATATATCGCCACAGTTTCAAAAGGCGCTATGTTCGCACTGCTGCTGCGCTTCTTCTATAGCTCCGGCGGGCACGATCTCGCGCCCGTCTTCATTGTGTTCACCATCATCGCGATCGCTTCCATGATCGTGGGCAACCTCCTGGCGCTGCTGCAGAACAACGTCAAACGCATACTGGCATACTCTTCCATCGCGCACTTGGGATATCTGCTCGTGGCGTTTCAGGCCGCCGGTGATCTCGGCCCCACCGCCGTCACCTTCTATTTGGTTGCGTATTTTGTGACCACCATGGGTGCGTTCGGTGTGGTCACAGTCCTGTCGGACGGCTCCAGTGAAGCTGAAAACATGGAGGACTACCGGGGCTTGTTCTGGCGGCGTCCGGCGCTAGCTGCGGTCTTCACCGCGATGCTGCTGTCCCTGGCCGGCATTCCGATCACCGCCGGCTTCATCGGGAAATTCTACGTTGTGGCGGCCGGCGCTTTGTCGAACATGTGGGCGCTAATTGTCATTCTGGTGATCACGAGCGCAATCGGGCTCTTCTACTACCTGCGCATTATTGCTGTGATGTACGGGCAGCCGTCCGAGAGCCCTGTTGGCCCGTCCACGCTGGCGCCGGCGGGAAGCCTGCTTCTGGCATTGCTGACCGCACTCTTAGTCTGGTTTGGCGTGTTTCCGGGGCCGTTGCTGAGTCTCATTCGCAATGCGCTAGCCGGGTTGACTTAAAAGGGAAAAACGATGTTTCTACTTAAAAAGATTCTGTTACCGATTGATTTCTCCGAGCGCTGCCTTGGTGGGGCACGCTACGCGATTCCTCTGGTGGAGCACTTTCATTCAGAGTTGACACTCCTGCACTTGATCTCCCCGATGGATTACCTCTCTCCAGAGGTACAGACATTCAACGAGGATCGCCGAAAGAAAGCGTCAAAAGAACTGGACGATTTTCTCTGTGCAGCACTGAATCATCTCAACACTCGACGAATACTGCGTGAGGGCGATCCCGCCGAGGTCATCGCGGACCAGGCACTCCAAGACCGCTCGGACCTGATCATGATGCCCACCCACGGTTACAGTCCCTTCCGGCGCCTCCTGTTGGGCTCAACGACTTCAAAGGTTCTGCACGACACCGCGTGTGCGGTGTGGACCGGAGCACACGTTGCGCAGGGCCCTCCCGCGGAATGGATCAAACTGAGTCCCATCGTATGCGCAGTCGAC
>PKWK01000087.1 GCA_003133205.1 Granulicella sp.
CGAGATCGGCGTGCGCAAGGCGATTGGCGCGCGCAAGAGCGATATTATCGTGCAGTTCCTGACCGAAGCGGTGGTGCTGACCGTGATGGGCGGAGTGCTGGGGCTGCTGCTCGGGTGGTGCATCTCGCGCGCCGCCGGTCTGGTGTTTCCGAACTTGCCGACCGCGGTGCCGCTTTGGGCGGCGGTGTCGGGGGTGGCGGTTTCCGTGGGCGTCGGTCTCTTCTTCGGCATTTGGCCGGCCAGCCGCGCCGCGCGCCTGGACCCGGTGGACGCCTTGCGGCACGAGTAGACTTTCCAGGTCCAAAGGCGATCGATTTGTCAGAGTCTGACAAATCCCTGGTGGATGTGCGTTTAGAATCAGTGGTTTACCGAGAAAATTTGTCAGACTCTGACAAATCCCGAGCTGCCGGATGTGGCGCAGGCACTCCTGCCTGCCGCAACAGTGAGAATTTGCCTACACATAACCCACTGATTCACGTGCGCCAATTCCGCCGCCGTCTGCCTCACCGCCATCCAGTCTCCCACAGGAACACCGTGAAACGCCGGAATTGGGCGGGCCGGGCGGAAGCCCGGCCCGATCCCCACTTCGATTACATCTTGACGCTTTCGACCATGATCGTGTCGCCGTCCATGGTGCCCGAGAGGGTCACTTTATGGCCGGCGTGGGCAACCACTTTATCCTGATTGGAAATTTTGTACACTTTTCCGTCGCTCACGAAAACGGCCGGAGAGCCACCCTTGATGCAGCGTGCCGCACAGGCAGCGTGGTCTTCGCTAGCGCCATGGTCTTCTTTCTTGCCTGCACATGACGCGTCCGAGATATAGCCGGTCCAATCCGCGGCCATCGCACTCATCGCACAAAACGCAAACACACCCAGTACTTTTTTCATAATCCTCCTCTATGCTAAGAATTACCCAGTCACCAATGACTATACTCCACAGTTCACCGCCGCTGCAACCCCGATGTTGTTAGAAAAGTTACACTTACAGGTTCCCTGTGAACCAAGGCCACCTGCGATGCCACGCGCCGAGGTCCATCCAGCCCCAGCCGGCGATCAATAAAACAGATACTTCCGCCATTGCGCTTCGCCGTTGCCGAGCATGCGCATGAGGTGGCGGCTGGTATGCAAACTGAATGGCCGCGGTTGCCGCAACAGTTTCATGCCGGCCTCTTCCGGAGTCCGGCTGCCTTTGTGATTGTTGCAGTAATGGCAACATGCCACCAGGTTTTCCCAGGCCGACTCACCGGCGCGCGACCGGGGAATCACATGATCCAGTGTCAACTCGCCGGAAGGCATGGTGCGGTGGCAGTATTGGCAGGTGTAGCGATCGCGCATCAGAATATTCTTGCGCGAGAGCGCCCGCGTCTGCCGCGGAATCCGGCGATATTCCAGCAAGCGGATGACGCTGGGCAAACGCACCGAATTGCGCGCGGAATGAACCGAGGTGACCGAGACCTCTTCGGCTGAGGCCACGCCTTTGAGCACCAGCACCAAGGCTCGTCGCGCGGCGCAGACGTTGATCGGTTCGTAACTGGCGTTGAGCACCAGTACTGGCTTCTGCAGTCGTTCACTCGGCATTCAGACTTTCTCCTCCAGCATCGGACGATCCGCCGTCAGGCGCCAGGCTTCCATTCGCCGGTCGACCCGCGCCACGGTCAAAAGTGCGACTCTCCCGGCGCCGGCTTGTTTGAGAGCCGCCGCGCAGGAGGCCGCCGTAGCCCCGGTAGTCATGACGTCGTCAATCAGGAGAATGCGCTTTCCCTGGACGCTTCGCGCGCGGAACGCCTGGGACACATTCTGGCGGCGCGCGCTATTGCTAAGACCCGCCTGTGCCGGCGTCGGACGCAGGCGCCTGAGGGCTCTAAGGACAGGAACGCCGGTACGCCGGGACAGGCCCCGGGCCAGCAGTTCCGCCTGATTGAAACCTCTCTGTAGCCGGCGGCGCCAGTAGAGGGGCACCGGCACCGCGGCGTCGAAGGCCTCGTCGCGCGGCAGCGCCTGCGACAGTAGGCCGCTGAGGGGCCACGCCAGGGTCTTGACTTTTCCGTATTTGTACAGGTGGATCAGTTCCCGCAGTACGCCTTCGTAGGCTCCGAAGGAGTAAGCCGCGTCGAAACCGCGCAGGCCGCTGCGGCACAGAGCGCAGCGGCCGGAGGCATCTAGAGGGAACGCATTCTGGAACGGCGTCCGGCAACTGGTACAGAAGAATTCGGCGCTCATCGGTTCCGGCGTATCCATGCATCGACGGCAAACCGGGTAACGCGCGACCTCGCGCAGAGGGTCGCCACAGACGTGGCATGAATCGGGGAAGAAAAGCGAAAAAAGGGCGTGGGAGGTTGTACGGACTGCTGAAGCGCCTACACTCGCGACTGAGGCTCGTCTGCTACTCGAGAAGATCCACCCCCCGGCCAAAATTACATTCTAGCGGAATCGGCGGCGAATAGGAAATAGGGGTGCGCGAACAAAAAGCGCACCTTTTGATTTTTTGCTCGCGCCGGCCGGCGAGCGGTGAGCCTGGAGTGAGGCGGAGTACAATACACTCGAAGACTGTCTATGTCAGGTGTCCGGCGTATCCTCTCTCTGGCTACCGCGTTCGCCGCGCTATTGCCGGTCGCCTTCCTCGGGCAGGTGAAGACCGAACCCCGTCCGAAACTGGGCGTGCCGCCGGCGGAATCCAGACCTTCGGCCAACCTGCGCATCGACACCAACCTGGTGCTGGTTCCCGTCTCCGTCTGCGATCCCCAGAACCGCCCCGTTACCGGGCTCGAAAAGGAGCACTTCCGCGTGCTCGACGACCGCGTGGAGCAGACCATCACGCATTTTTCGATGGATGACGAACCGGTGGCGGTGGGACTGGTTTTCGACATCAGCGGCAGCATGGGTCCAAAACTGCAAAAATCGCGTCAGGCCGCGGCTGAATTCTTCCGGACATCCAATACCGAGGACGAGTATTTTCTAATGGAGTTCAACGACCAGCCGAAGCTGGTAGTGCCGCTCACGCGCAACGCCGAGGAGATCCAGAATCAGCTCACGTGGGCGCAATCCAAGGGGCGCACCGCGCTGCTCGACGCGATTTTTCTGGCCCTGAACGAAATGAAGAAGTCGCGGAAGAATCGCAAAGCCCTGCTGATCATCTCCGACGGGGGTGACAACCGCAGCCGCTATACGGAGAATGAGTTGCGCCGCGTCGTCCGCGAGAGCGACGTGCAGATCTACTCCATCGGCATCTTCGACGCGTATGCTCCTACCACCGAGGAGCAGATGGGGCCAGACTTGCTCAAGGAGATATGCGAGATGACCGGCGGGCGTCTCTTCAATGTAGGCGGCGAGGTGGGCGATCTTCAGGACATCGCATCCCGCATCTCTGCCGAACTGCGCAACCAATACATCATCGGATACACGCCGTCCGAGGTGAAGCACGATGGAAACTGGCGTAAATTGAAGATAAAGCTTCTGCCCCCGCCGGGTCTACCGCAACTGACCGTACACTTTCGCCAGGGGTACTATGCACCTTCGGAGTAGAGAAAACAGGCTTCGGGGTGTCGGAAGATGCTTCGCCATAGCTACCGTTCTGCTGTTTGCGATGGCACCCGCACGAGCCCAGCAGCCCGCCGGCACTCAACCAACGCAGCAGCAGACCACGCCTTCGCAAGCCGCGCAGCCCGCGAGTGTTCCGGCCCAGCCTTCGCTGGATGTTGACCGCGACCCGGTTCCGTCACCCGACCCCGACCCGCCGCCACAGGCTGTCGGCAACCAGCAGAACGTCCCGCTGGGCACCATCGCGCGCGGCTCGGGCGGACGATTCACCCTGCACGAGGACGCGTATGAGGTCCGCCTCAACGCCTCCGTGTTCGATCCGGCAGGCCACAGCGTTCAGACCCTCGACAAGGACGCCTTCCACGTCTACGAGGACGGTGTGCCGCAGTCGATTGCGAGCTTCCGCCACGAGGACCTCCCGGTCTCGCTGGGCATTCTGATCGACAGCTCCGGCTCCATGTACGACAAGCGCAGCGCGGTCGACGAGGCTTCGCTCGACCTGGTCAAGCTCTCCAACCCGGAGGACGAGGCCTTCCTCGTTGACTTCTCGTGGGAGGCGTTCATCGACCAGGACTTTACCAATAACATTGACAAACTCCAGCAGGGTCTCAACTACATCAAGTCCAGCGGAGGTACGGCGATTTATGACGCGCTGGTTGCCTCGGCCGACTATCTTTCCAAGAACGCCAAGCACCCCAAGCAGGTGCTGCTGGTCATTACCGACGGCGAAGACAACGCCTCCAGCGCCACGCTCGACCAGGCCATCCGCCGCATTCAGGACTTCGACGGGCCGGTGATCTACTGCATAGGCCTGCTGTTCGGCGACGACACCACCAAGAGCGAGTCCCGTCACGCGCGGCGCGTGCTGGAGACGCTCTCCGAGCAGACCGGCGGCCAGGCTTACTTCCCCAAGTCGGTGAAGGAGGTCGACGCCATCACCAAAGAGGTGGCGAACGACATTCGTACCCAGTACACCATTGCCTACCACTCGACGAAGCCGCCGGCGCTGGGTGGATACCGCGTGGTTCACGTCGACGCCAAATCGAAAGGCTTCCCCAAACTCTCGGTGCGTACGCGCAGCGGCTACTACCCCCGCGTCAATACGGCCTCGACTCAGACCGGCTCCGTGACATCCACTCCATAATTCCGCGTCTGGTGCTTTGAAAGTATTTTTTTGCCTCCGGGGTATGCTGGGTGCAAACCATTTGTTTAGAGCGATATAGGCGACGAGTGTGTCGTCAAAATCATCTAAACAAAGGACTTACTTCCAAAATACTCCAATCAAACGACTTACGGGCAATTGGCCCTATGTAGACTGCAAGATCATCTAAACAAAAGACTTACTGGTAAGATATTCAAAACAAAATAGATAGGCCCGGCTGGTGGCCGGGCTCATAGTTTTGATCTCGTTTTTATTTACTTACTACTTCCATTCTAAACGAGTGGACATAAGTAGTATGCCAACTATTTTTTTTGGCTAAGTGATTGGTGGGATGGGAGATAAAATTTAATTTGTGAGCGCGGGGGCTTGACACGTTTTCGGTGCGGGCGTGCGGGCCGAAGAGAGCCTGTCCCAGGGGCTAAAGTCCCGCTCTGTGGCGCAACTTGATGCCCGGGCTCAAGAGGGTGCTGAAAAAGTCAACTTCAGCGCTCCGAACGGAAGGCCCGGGGCTAAAGAGGGTGCTGAAAAAGTCGNNTTTTCATCATCCTCTAAAGCCCGCTGATTCTATGGGCGTTATTTGTGGGGCTGAAGCCCCACGCTAATCCGAAAACCAACAGCAAGGGGCTTTTTCAGCACCTTCTCAAGCCCGGGCCTACCTAGAAACAAGGGCAAAGGCAGGGCAAGCAAGGGCAAAGGCAGGGGGTTAGAAGGAGAGGGCGTTTAGTTTGGCCCAGATTTCGGGGGTGACGGGGACTCCGAGGCGCAGGTTTTCGTGGCGGAGGTGGAGCGTTTGTTCGCCGGGGTAGCGGACGGGGCGGGCGGGATCGATTGGGGTGGCTGCGCCGAGTGAGTCGAGGATGCCGGCGGCGATGGCGTCGAGGTCTGCGCGGGCTGCGAAGGTGGTTGGGTCGATGGCCAGAAAGATCTGGCTGACGCCGGATTCGCGGGTGGATTCGAGCGGAATGTGGTGGGTTGCGAGGCCACCGGCGAGCATCGCGGCGAGCATGTCCAGCACCAGCGACAGGCCGGAGCCTTTCCAATAGCCGATCGCGAGGGCACGTTTGGACGCCTCGATCGCGGCGGGGTCCGTGGTGAGTTCGCCCGCCAGGTCGTATCCTCCGGGGACGGGCAACTGCTGGCCTCGAGCAGCGTATGCGGACAATGCGCCGTAGGAGAACTGCGACATGGCCAT
>PKWK01000367.1 GCA_003133205.1 Granulicella sp.
TGCATTCCTGCAGGTCATGGGCGCCTGGCGAAGCATTGCCGCCGTTCTGCGCGCCGCGACGGATTTAGAATAGGCATGTGATCACCTCGCCCGCTGCGCTGACCGACATCCGCCGCAAGATCGACAACCGTGAGCGTATTTCCCCAGAGGAAGCCCTCTGGCTATGGCGCGAGGCCAGCGACGCCGACATGCGCAGCCTCGCAACCCAGGTGCGCGCGCGCTTCCACGAGCCCGCGACATGCACCTATATGTTGATGCGGATCATCAACTACACCAACGTCTGCGTGGCCCAGTGCGACTACTGCGCGTTCTACAAGCTGCCCGGACAGGAGGGCGGCTACGTCCTCAGCCAGGAACAGGTGTTCGCCAAACTGGACGAACTGCTCGCCCTCGGTGGCGATCTCGCCGGCTTCAACGGCGGCTTCAACCCCCACCTTCCGCTGGACTACTACTGCGACCTCTTCCGCGCCATCCGCCAGCGCTATGGCGAGCGCCTCGAGTTCTACGCGCTCACCATCGCCGAGTTCATGTACCTCGCCGACCACGCGAAGCTCGACTATCCGGCCGCAGCCGAACGCTTCAAACAGGCGGGCGTCCGCTGGATCACCGGCGGCGGTTCGGAGATTCTGACCGAAGACTTCCGCCGTCGTCACAGCAAATTCAAGTACACGGTGAAGGATTACTTCGACGCGCAGCGAGCGCTCGTTGACGCCGGACTGCGCACCTCGGCGACCATGGTCATCGGCTTCGACGAAACCATCGAAGAACGCATCGAGCACCTCGAGCGCACACGCCAGTTCCAAGACGATCTAATCGCCACGGGCCACGGCGACGCCCTCACCAGCTTCCTCTGCTGGACCTACAAGCCCTACTTCACCCAATTGGGCGGAATCGAAGTCACCACCAGCGAATACCTTCGCCACCTCGCCCTCAGCCGGATTTACCTCGACAACATCCCGCGCATCCGCACCTCCGTCCTCACCCAGAACGAGCGCGCCCTCGAAGGCCTACTCTACGGCGCCGACGACTTCGACCTGCCCATCGAGGACGAAGTCACGCAAACCGCCGGCGCCACCATCAACCTCAACTTCGACAAGATGCTCAACACCGCCCGCAACCTAGGCTTCGAACCCACCTACCGCCACGTAGCCACCGGCTGGAACCAGTCCGCCTGACCGCTAGTCCCTCTCGCCCAACGTCGTCATCCTGAGCGGAGCGCGCAGTCGAAGGACCCCGACGCCCATCACACCACCTCAACCGATCGCACCTTTTTTCTGTCAACAGAGTCGAGTTCGTCCGGGGGTAATGCCTCGCACCAATCACCGACTCCGGCACGCCGCGACGGGCTGGGCCACGCCTGCTCAATCAGACTGTAGTTAGTTCTCTGTCGGAGCTTTCTTCGCGCTGTCCAGCACCACAACATCTACGGGAACATTCCCAGCCGACTGTAGCTTTAGACCAAGCTGTTCCTGCAGCGCCTGCCGCCGGGCCGGGGACGCCCCCCATGGGAAGCGGACTCACCACATTCACCAATGATGTCGTTGCCTCGGCAGTATAGGTGAGCATGTAGTCATACTCCCCTTCAAGGCCGGTTGCATCCATCACAGGCGCGCCGAGCTTATCGGCTAAGCCCGCCGCCAGACGTTTCATCGTTTCGTTGCGGCCGCGCCACATGACGGTCGAGCCGTGCCATAGTTCACCGGAGCCCGCATCCTTGGTGAATTGTGGCACTCCGTTCTTAAACTCAATGCCCGGTCCCCAAGGCAAAGAAGGCTTGGCTGCGCTTGGGGACTTGCCTGCGGATTTATCCGGACCTGGCCCCGCCGATTTTGCGAGCCGAGGACCAGACTTCGCTACTACCAGTTCATAGCCGCTCACCCGCCGCATCTCATGGTGAAATACAAGCCCGAAGCGGTCTTCCAGCAGATGCTGGATCATGATTGGGACGTCCGCCTTAGTGGCACCCTCGGGGAGAGTGGCGTTGACGGTGAAATAGGTCGAATTCATCCAGTGCGGGTATTCGATCTCGAAGTTGTGCTTTGCTCTGAAGGCCATCATGGCCAGAACAGCAAACGATACCTTGCTTTCTCTGTAACGCCCGGGCGTGTAGGACGGCCCCAGCGGCTCAGTGAGGTATTCGCGGCCGTTGGGAGGATCGGAAGGCCATATCGAAGCGACCTCGAAACGGTAGTCCCGCTTCACGGGCTCAGCGGAACCGGACACCTTGCCCGCTTCAGCTGAGGACTTCTCCTGGCCGGGAAGTAAGCTCGCCGTCGCCATCAGCAGCGCCAGGCAGGCAACCCCGACTCCAACCCCACGCGAAGCCTGCTCCCATATCCGCACGCGCATACAAGTTGCCTTTATTCTTCTCCCAAGCATCCCACAACTCTAGTACGACATCTCTCGTATGTCCATCCTCCCAATACGAACCCTCGAAGTAGCAACGCGCTTCGGCCACGTTGAAAAAGCCCTTTTGCCTTTCGGAGTAGCAGCGCGCTTTAGCGCGCGGTAAAGGGCTACTCAAACGCAGGGGCTTTAGCCCCGGGCCTTTCCATACCTCGGCAACGCTCTCCAAACCCTGAGCCGCTGTACTCCATCACCCATACGCCACGGGATTCTTCTTCAGCCACCGGGCATCCCGCACCTCATGGACATGATCGATCAGGTGGCGAGCAGCTTCGATCTCTTCCTGCCTCTTCCTCCAGGTCACCACGCCGGCACAACCCGCCAGCACTCCCAGACAGATCTGGCCCGAAATGGGAAGCCGCCGGTTCTTGGAGAAAAGCGAATAGCCAAGCACGCCTCCAGCCGCCGCAAACGCGATTGCCGAAACCAATCCCAACAGCGGAACCTCACTTTGCTCCGCCCTCGATCGGTTTGCGTGAGTCGATACCACAGCAGTGTCCATAGTTGTGCTCTCCACTCCAGTTGTCATAATAGCCCGGGACTTCACGCTGACAGTCTCTGCGCTCTTCAAGGTCCATGCTATGACGTGCGTCACCTGTCTTTGGAGAATACCTCTCCACTGTCACTCGTGAGCGTTTTACTCGTGCCGCTCTCCCGGAACCTCGCATCTCGCACAATCTTAGGGGGTGTCATCAAATGAGC
>PKWK01000201.1:0-41564 GCA_003133205.1 Granulicella sp.
GTTCGAACGGCCCAAAGGACAGGAGCGCACCAGCCATCAGTTCGCCCAACCCATCACCGGAGAAAAAATCCGCTTCACCAACGTCGAGCAGGAATGGCCCATCGGCGAACTCTCCGCATACTCCGTCCACGAAGGTCGCGAGCCCGCCGGCAGCGCAAAGCTCACCTTTCGTTTGACCGCCAACACATCCCCCGCCGACAACCCTTCGCTTGACTCTCTCGCAGCCTTCGTCGCCGGACGCTATCCCGCGGACGAACGCCAGACCATGGTGGCCACGGCTACCGGAGGCTTCGGCGGCAGGGGTGCGCGCGGCGGCCGCGGCGGCCCGCCCGTCGTCATCGAAGGTGAGGGTGGCGCTGACGTCGTTGGAGCCGGTCCCCTTGCTCAATCGCCCACCGATTTTCCTGTAGCTGCCCCACCCGCAGCAGGCGCTCCCGCAGGAAGGCGCGGAGGCGCGGCCCGCGGAGGATTCCCGCCAACAACGCGCGCAATCCCCCAGAGCGGCCTACCACTCGTCCATATCCTCATCCCTGCCGACATGCGCGGCAACAGGTCCGGCGGCCGAGGAGCCGGCGGCACCAGTTGGCAAAACATCGACGGCGGCCTCGACGGCATCGCCATCGACCTCCCCGCACTTCACATAAAGCCGACCCACGGCGACTATATCCCCATGAACATCCAGATCAAGGACCCACTCTGGCCCATGCGGGATATGCTCGACTTCAACTTCTCGGTAAAGCCGGAAGAGGCGCACACGCTCTGGCTCGACACGCGCGACCGCATCCTCCCCAACGATAAGAGTCTCTACATCACCATCGCATCCGCCTCGGCAGACTTCGGCCCCGCCTCGCTTGAAGGCGCCGAGGTGCGCCTGGTCTTCAAGCCACGCAAGGACGCCCTCCCCGAACATATCGCCGACCGCCTCACGCAGGTAAAAGACAACTACGCCAACATGGTCGAAGAGGCGGTCGGCTCGGAACGCCTCAACACCTGGAATCGCTTCTATGGCGACATCACAGACCTGCTGCGCGTCGATCCCCAAAATGATCTGGGCCGCAAGTACTGGTTCGATGCGAACAAAGGCCAACCCCACCCGCCTTACACCGAGCCCGTGGTCCCCGCAGGAGTGCCCGCATGGGCATGGCTCCAGGTGAAGGACATGGACTACTTCAAGCGCTTCGTGAACTGGTACATCGACAATCGCCAGATCTCCAATGGCGAGTTCGGCGGCGGCCTCTCCGACGACAGCGACCTCACCGACCTCTTCCCTTCCGTCGCCTTCATGGGCGCTCCCGCGGATAAGCTCACGCAGTCCGTCTCGAAAGAGCTGGAGGCAACGTACTCCCAGGGCCTATGGGCCAATGGTCTCGCCTCTCACCAGTACGACGAACTGCATAGCTACGAAGACGGCATCAACATCCTCGGCCAGATGATGCTGATGGATTTCGGCAGTCCGAAACAAATCGAGCGCGCCATGCAGACCTCCAAGCGCCTCGAATGGCTCACCGGTATCAACGCCGCGGGCCATCGCCATATCCGGTCCGCCTACTTCAGCGGCACCAAGATGTCGGAAGACGGCGTCTGGGGTTGGTCGAAGTCGCGCTCGTACTACGTGTTCCAGCCCGCGCTCTCGATGGTGCTCTACAACGGCGCACCGGAAACGAAAAAGATGATGATCGAGATGGCGGACAGCTTGCTTGCCCACCGCAAGCTCGGCCCGGGCGGAAGATACACAATCAATTCAAGCATCAACTTCAAGACGGACCAGGAGGCCACCGGCCTGGGCGGCGGCTTCGGAGGCGGAGGCGGCGCTCCTTGGTTCATCACGTGGTCGGCCTACCGCTGGACAGGCGACAAAAAATATCTCCAGCCACTCCTCGACGACGGCCTCTCCCTGCAATCGATCAACTCCGATGCAATCGACATCCTGAACATGCGCGACACCATCGGCAAGCAGATTGCCACCGCTCCGGCAGCAGGGCCGGCAGGAGGCCAACTCGCCTGGCAGATGACCGGCGACACCCACTATCTCGAACAGGTCTACCGAACCCAGCTTGAAGCCGAGGCCGATCGCGAATACATCAACACCGAAGGCAGCCTCTGGATCGACCGCATCGCAGACGGCGGTGGCTTCAACACCAGCGATCTCCAGCGTGCGCGTCTCGGCGGCATCGTCCTGCAGCGCGACCGCATCTATCCCGACAACGTCGTCGGTTGGCAATTCGATGCGCCTGCCACCGACGAGAGCGTCGCCATCCTCATCCCCGAAGCAACGCCCGACCACTTCAAAGTCATCGCCTACAACCTGGATTCGGTCCCGGTCAAAGCCCACATGACCGGCTGGGAGATCGACCCAGGCAAGTGGCAGATCACGCAAGGCACACAAACCGACGCGACCACCGGCCCGATCCACGACGCCACCACCCGCGCCGTGGACTTCGAACGCAGCCGCACCCTCGACATCACCTTCTCGCCCCACACCACGACCGTTCTCGAACTCAAGCTCGTCGAAAAGGGCGTCCCCTACTGGTCCCGCCCCGACCTAGGACTCGACCCCGGCGACGTCAAGGTCGAGGGCAACCGCATGAAAGTCACCATCCACAGCCTCGGCTCCGTCGATGCACCCGCATCGAAGGTCGTGCTGCGCGATCGCACCGGAAAAGTATTGGCGACCGCCAACGCTCCCGCGCTGAAAGCTCCTCTCGACCTGTTGCCAAAAACCGAAGTGGTCTCTCTGGCCCTGCCCGCCAAAGCCGATTGGAAGGGCGGAAGCGTCACTATCGAATCCAGTGGAAACCTGCCGGAGATCACCCAGAGAAACAATCGGGTTCAGTTCTAAAGCAACGCACGACGCCGAAATTAGACGAGCCCACCAAGCTCTTATAATGAGTGAGTGAATTGACCTTCACAGTCGGCCTCTTGGAGTTGAACCCACGTGCAAGCAGCATTCGCCTTTGGCAAAACTGGTTTGATGGTTTCCCTGCCCGATGGGCCGCACTATGACCTCATCGAAAGCCGCTCCGCCGGTGCCCTCCCGGACATTCAGGCAGCACTTGGCGCGGCGCTGGACCACCCCATCGCAAGCAAGCCGCTGGTCGAACTCGCGGCAGGCAAGCGCACCGCTGCCATCTCCGTGTGCGACATCACCCGCCCCGCTCCCAATCGCGTTACGTTGCCGCCACTGCTCGAGCGGCTGCATGCCGCAGGCATTCCCAAAGAAGGCGTCACCATCCTCATCGCCACCGGCCTGCATCGCGCCGCAACCGACGCGGAGATCCAGGCAATCCTCGGCCCCGAGATTCCAACCCACTACCGCGTCGTCAACCACAGCGCCCGCGAGTTTGCCGATCACCAGTCACTCGGCTCCACCCGCCGCGGCACACCGGTATATATAGACAAGCGCTTTATGGAAGCCGACCTGCACATTACGCTCGGCTTCATCGAGCAACATCTCATGCTTGGCTTCTCCGGCGGCCGAAAACTCATCGCGCCCGGTCTCGCGGCGCAGGAGACGATCAAGGTCATCCATTCCCCGCGCTTCATGCGCGAGCCCATGGCCACCGAGGGGTCGATTGACGAGAATCCATTGCACGCCGAACTGCTTGAGATCGCTCGCATGGCGCGCCACGACTTCATCCTCGATGTCACGCTGACCCAGCAGCGGGAGATCTCCGGAGTCTTCGCCGGCGACCCCGTTGAAGCCCACGCCGCCGGAGTCGACTTCCTCCGCTCCACATCGCTCGCACCGGTGCCGGCCTTAGCCGACGCGGTGATCACCACTGGAGCGGGCTATCCGCTCGACCTCACGTTCTACCAATGCGGCAAAGGCATCACCGCCGCCCAGCACGTCGTCAAGCCCGGCGGAAGAATCCTCGTTCTCGGCGAATGCGCAGAAGGCATCGGTTCCCCCGACTTTGCTGACAAGCTGCGCGACTTCCCCGGCAATGAACAATATCTCCGCGACATCGCCGATACCCCAGTCGTTCCCGACCAGTGGCAGCTTGAGAAACTCGCCCTCGTTGGCCTCACCAATGAGTTGTTCTTCTTCATGCCCGGCCTCTCACCGGAAGACCTCGGGGAGTTGGGGACGCGCTGTTTCTCCGATCTGAACGCGGCTGTCGACCGCCTCTTCAAAGGCCTACCCGCCAATGCGCGCATCGTCCTGATCCCCGAAGGCCCCTATACCTACGCGCGCGTCACCGGCTAGGCGCCTATCTACATCTCAGCTTCGCCGACCAGCACGGCCCAAAAACGCTGGGGTTAATTTCGTAAACTAGAAAAATGAAGCACCCGCCAATCTACGTCACCGCGCTGATTGCGGGTGCCTTCTTCATAGCCACCACCAGCGGACATCGCCAACCCGAACTTGAAGTCAACCCTGCCTAGACCTTCACAGGCAGATCACTTTTTCGCACCCGCTATCGGATAGCCCTGCCACACGTACTCCACGGCCTCCGGCAGAATCTGCGCTCTCACATCGCGGTCGGTGTGCCCGGCATTGCGCGCGAAAACAAACTGGTAGTGATACCCCTTTGCCGCCAACACCTTCGCCATATTCTCATTCGCCACAACCCAATCGTGCATATTGTCGCGCAAAGCATTTGAATTGAAGTTGTCTCTATCGCCAACCTCCATCCAGATGCGCAGCGGCTTCGCCGGACTGATCGGAATGAGGTATTCATGGAACTCCCACGCGCCATGCGGACTCGCGTCGTTGTGCGGCCACTGCTGATTCACAAACGTCCCCGAACGCGTCAGCACACGGTGATACCACTCCGGGTGATACCACGCCATCGCCATCGCGCACGACCCGCCGGAACTCGCCCCCATCGTTGCCCGCCCGTCCGGATCCTTCGTCAACTTCACGTTGTACTGCTTCTCCACCAGCGGCAGCACCTCGTGCTCGACGAACTCCGCATACAGGCCCGACATCGTGTCATACTCCAGTCCGCGCTCGCTGCCCTGCGCGTCGCCGCCGCCATTACCGATGGAAATGGCAATCATCACCGGCACGCGATGCTGCGCGATCAGATTATCCAGCACCGTGAACAATCCCCGATCGATCCCATCCGCCCCAACGATGAACGGCGCCACCGTACCCGGGACATATTGCTTAGGCACATACACTCCCACGTGGCGCGTGTAAGGAGCGGGGTGGCTGGTGGTCACCACCATCTTCGTCGGGTCGCTGGGGTCCGCAGTTCCAAACGTATTGGCGTCCCGAGCAATTCCCGGATAAATCTTGCTGTCCGCCGAACTCATCGTGAACTCGTACACCGCCCCCTGCGGCACGCTGGCATCCACATTCATCTCCGGCGCAGGATTATGCGTAGGCCCAATAATGAAGTTCCCGTCGGCATTCGCCGGAGGAATAGCCCCACCAGACAGTTCCTTAGCCGCGACAAAACCCGGCGCATGGGGATCGCGAACCGGTACCGTGGGGCGCGCTGGACGTACCGCTGCAGGCGGCGCAGGTGTCTCCGGCGGCATGGGGTCGGCGAGCGGCTTGGGCGACACTTGCGCCACGGCCTGACCTGCGCCACCCACCAGGCTGATCAACAACGCAACCCTCAGAAGACGAATCATCGAAGCCTCCTCTTTGTTCCCCTGACACCGATCCCGCCGTCCGGAAGACAGCTTCATCCGTGCTGCTTGGCGCGCAACAGCTCCACGACCGAGGACATATCCTCATCGCCGTATCCCAGCGCCACCGCCTGCTCGAACAAACTGCGTGCATTCGCCGCCGTAGTCAACTCCACACCGCTAGCTGCCGCAGCGTCCCCGGCGTACTGCAGATCCTTCGACATCAACTTCAGATGAAAGTTTACCGTGTAATCCCGGCTGGTCATACGTGTGGAAATACTCGCCAGCAGCGGGCTTCCCGGCGCTCCACGCTTCAGCAGATCAATTGCCTGGTCGCCGTCCAACCCGCTCCGCTCCAGCCATGCGATGCCCTCCGCAAGAGCCGCAATCTGTACGCCACAGATGAAGTTGTTTAACAGCTTCATCTTCGCCCCGCTTCCGAGCGGCCCCAGGTGCGCAATCTCCTTGCTCATCGACTCGAGCACCGGAGTCGCAATCGTAAGCGCCTCCTCAGACCCGCCCACCAGAAACGTAAGCTGGCCGCCGGCAGCCTGCAAACGGCTGCCCGTCACCGGCGCATCCAGCAACTCCAGCCCGCTCGCCTGCGCCGCCTTCGCAAGCTCCGCAATCCACGCCGGACTCACCGTGCCGCACTCCACCAGCACCGCCCCCTTCGCAGCCGCCGCCAGCGCCCCACCATTCCCCAGCCATACCGCGCGCGATGCCGCATCATCCGCCAGCATCGAAAGAATCACGCTCGCGCCACGCGCCGCATCCGCCGGAGTGTCCGCCACGCGCGCGCCCTGTGCAGCAAACACCTCCGCCTTCGCGCGGCTCCGGTTGTACACCGCCAGCGGAAAGCCTGCCTTCAGCAGATTCGCCGCCATCCCCGCGCCCATCGTCCCCAATCCCAGTAACGCTACAGATTGTTTCGCCATAACCATCTCCTAAATCCCGCCCGTCCCATCGCCCAAGTCCGCCTCAACTCAACGCATGCACCCGAATCGGCGCAGCCATCCTCACCTCTTCGCGAATCGGATTGCGCAGCGCTCGCCCAAATCCGCCAAACCTTACTTCCGCAACATCCTCGTCCTGCAAAACCACGCCATCCCCGCACGACAAGGCATCCGCTCCAAAAAAATGAACATGCACGCTGCCCGGCTGCCGGTGTCCTGCGAACTTGAAGTGATGATGCTCCATGTTGGCCAGGCTGTGGCACATGTTCCCTTCGCCGCTCGCGATGCTCCTGTGCCAGACCGTCTCCCCAGCGCGCTCAATCCGCACCTCGCCTCGTACATCCGCGAAGCTCGGCCCAATCACAACTTCCGGCCCAATGCTGCACGCACGCAACTTCGACCCTGCAAGGTTCAGATAGTTCCGCTTCTCAAACTTGTGATCGGAAAACTCATTCCCCTGCGCCATCCCAATGCGATGCGGATTCCCCTCATCATCGATCACGTAGACACCCGCAACCTCCGCCTCCTCGCCGCCATCTTCTGCGTAACCGGGAATCTCCAGTGCCTCGAACGGTCCGCGCAGCACCGACCCATCGCCCTTGTAAAACCACTCCGGCGCAACGCCGATCGCACCCTCAGCCGGGCGACCGCCCTCCACGCCCCACTGAAACATCCGCATACTGTCCGTAACGGCCTCAGCCACCTTCGTCTCACCACCAAGATGCATCGCCTGCCGTTCTCGCGCGCTGCCCAGATGCGTCAACCCAGTTCCAGTCACGAGAACCCGCGAGGGCTGCCCCGGAACATCGATCGGAGCCAGCAACCGAAACCTCGATTTGCCACCGTACACATCGTCGTACACCAGCGACTCGCCGATCGCCAGCGACGCGGCATACTCCGTCAGCGAAACCGACGCCCGCAAACAATACTGCACCAACTCATAGATCGACGCCACGCCCACCAGGCACCGCAGCGCAGGCTCCTCCACCACCGCCACCCGCCGCGTCGTCCCATCCGTAATCTGGACCAGGCGCATCTCCCCTCGCTATCCCACAACCTTGAAGCGCTTCAAAGACTCCTCGTTCACCGTCAGGCCCAGCCCCGGCGTATTCGCATCGAGGTCGATATATCCATCCTTCGGAACCGGCTCGCCGTCGAAGATGTACCAGAACAGCTCGTTGCCCACCTCGACATCCACCTTAGGAAAGAACTCCGCAATCGGCGAATTTAGATTCGCCATCACCACGTGATAGTTGTGCATCTGCCCTGCATGCGGCACTACCGGAACCTGGAACGACTCAGCCAGCGCAGAGATCTTGCGCGCCTGGCTAATTCCCCCAACCCGGTTTGTGTCGAACTGTATATAGTCCAGCGCATTTGCCTCCAGTAGATCGTGGAAGCCGAAGATCGTGAACTCATGCTCGCCACCGGCAATCGGCACACGCCCATAACTCTTCAGTTCCTTGTACCCGCGCGTGTCGTCCGGAATCACCGGCTCTTCCAGCCAGCGCAGATGAAACGGCTCCAGCAGCGGCAGCATCCGCTTCGCATAATCCAGCGTCCATCCCATGTACGCATCGGCCATCAGGTCGATGCCTTCGCCGATCACCTCGCGCACTGCGCGCAGCAACTCCACATTCTTCTGCATCCCCTCCGCGCCATCGATCGGCCCCCACCCGAAGCGCAGCTTCATCAACTTGTAGCCTTCGTCCTTATACTTCTGCGCCTCCACCCGCAGTTCCGGAATAGGCATCGCATACAACCGGCTCGCATACACCGGAATCCGCTCCTTCGTGCGTCCCCCAAGCAACCGATACACCGGCTGTTTCGCATCCTTGCCCAGCAAGTCCCACAGCGCGATGTCCACCGCCGAAATCGCAGTCATCGCGACGCCCTTGCGCCCGAACGCCATCGTCCGCCGATACATCTGCTGCCACAGATACTCCGTATCCCACGGATCAGCCCCGATCAGCAGAGGCTTCAAATACGTATCGATCAGCGTCTTCGTTACCCGCGGCGACAGCGCCGCATTGCCCAATCCCACCAGCCCCGTGTCAGTGAATATCTCCACCAGCACCCACCCGTGGAATGCAAAGTTCCCCATCGATGCATTGCCGAACGTAACCAGGTCCATGGGGTTGGTGCAAAAGTGGGGAGGCAGCGCAACCGTCGCGCCCTCCCACTCCACAACACGCGTGCGCACTTCAGTGATCTTCATGCCTTGCTCTCTATCTCCCTCAGGTCATCCGCGCGAAGCGGCTGAATTTTCCCGGCAAACAAGAGTATCGCCGAGTAGCCGATCAGGTGAAACGTCCCCACCAGGACAAACAGCGTCCCGTAGCCGAAGCCATGGTCCAGCAGTCGCCCGGCGACAACGCCGAAGATCGCGCCACCAATCGCTCCGCCAAAGCCTACCAGACCCGACACCGTCCCGACCGCGGACAGCGGAAAGATGTCCGCCGGCAACGTCATAATCAGGCCCGACCACGACTGCTGGCAGAAGAATACGACGCTGAACAGAACGATGGAAAGCTCGACCGGAACCAGCGGCACAAGCATCACCACTGGCATGAACGCCGCGCTCAGCCCCAGCGCAATCTTCCGCGCTCGATCCATCGAGTACCCCTTGCGCAGCAGTCGGCTCGAATAAATTCCCCCCACAAAGCTCCCCACGCCCGAAGCTGCATAAGGAATCCACGCATAGTAGCTGACCTGCTTAACATCGAAGTGGCGAACATCGTAAAGATACTTAGGCAGCCAGAACAGCAGAAAGTACCACGCCGAATCGCTCATGAACTTAGCGAACACAATCGACCGCACACTCCCCATCCCGACCATCTCGCCAAATGTGAGTTCCCTCGCCAGCACCCGCGCATCGAGCGTGGCGGACGACACCGCCGGCCCGCTGCTGCGATACTCGAGCGACCACCACGCCACCCATACAATCCCCAGCCCGCCCGCAAGAAGGAACACCGCCCGCCAACCCAGCGTCAATAGAATGAGGCCTACCAAAGGCGCCGCCAGCACCGATCCCACCGCCGTCCCTGCATTGATGATCCCGACGGCGGTCGAGCGGTCCTCCGGCTCAATCCACTCCGAAACCACGCGCACCGCTGCGGGAAACGCGCCGCCCTCCCCCATCCCCAGAAGAAACCTCGCCACCAGCAGCAGCATGAATCCGGACGCCGCCCCGTGCAGCGCACATGCAACCGACCACCAAACCATGATGACCATGAACCCGCGCCGGGTTCCCATGCGGTCCAGCAGCCGTCCGCCAACGACATACATCGCCGCATACGACAGCAGAAACGCCATCTGCAGATACGAGAACTGCTGGTTGGAGATCGGTATATTGCGCTGAATCGTCGAGATCGCAACCGGCAGCGTCTGGCGGTCGAAGTAGCTGATCGCAATCGCAGCGGTCACAATCAGCACAAAGTACCAGCGAAGCTCCATCCGCCGTCGCCCTGCTCCGCCGAGTCTCTCCCCACCCAGAGTGCTCATCTACAATCTGCAAACTTTCTTGGTGCGCGAGTCAAAGCTTCGTCTCAATAGACCATCTGGCGTGCGGCTTAGGCAAATCCCACCGGCAACTGAGCCCAGGTCGAGGCGGCCCGCAAGCCGCCAAGGTACCTTTGCACATCCCCATCCCAAAAGTTGCATTGCATATAGCACCTTCAGTCTGTATACCTTACGCCCGAAGATATAACGCCCCACTACCCGTTCCGTGTTCGACTACTGCCCGCAGTAGAGATAAGGTCCCCAATTGTCTAGTCCCGGTCTGTTCGCCCGCGCCCTCCTTGGTTTCTCAGCCTTCACCTTACTTTCCGGTTGCGCTGGAGTCAGTCCGGTCGCCCCATCCTCACCCGCCGCCAGCCTGGCAATCCAGGGCGTGGTCCACGGCGGCCAGCAGCCTGTCACCGGCGCCAATATCCAGCTTTACGCTGTTGGCACTACCGCCGACGCCTCCGCCGCAACCTCGCTCATGACCTCTTCCGTCCAGTCCGACGCGTCCGGAAATTTCTCCCTCAATTCCAAATACACCTGCCCTGGCTCGCCTGCGAACGTTTACCTCGTCGCCACCGGCGGAAATCCAGGCCTCACCGCCGGCACCAACAACACTGCTATCACCATGATGGCTGCCCTCGGCCTGTGCAGTTCGCTCAACTCGTCCACCTTCGTCTTCGTCGACGAGGTCACCACCATCGGCTCGGTCGCTGCCCTCTACTCCCCCTACATGACCTCGGCCGTCAACCTTGGCTTCAACTCGGCCACGGACGCCGCAGCGTTCGCCACCGCCTTCAGCAATGTCGCCGAGTACACCAACACCGCAACCGGTTCTGCCCCAGGCCCCAGCCTGCCTGGCGGCATGTACGCCTCCAGCACCGAGATCAATACCCTTGGCAACATCCTCGCCCCCTGCATCAACTCAGCAGGAGGCGTTGCCGGCGACAGCTCCGCCTGCGGTAACCTCTTCAATCTCACCAAGTCTGGTTCGGTGGCCCCCACCAACACCGTCGGAGCAATTCTCAACATCCTCAACAACCCCACTCAGAACGCCTCCAGCCTCTTCAGCCTCGGCGGAGCCGTCACTCCCTTTCAGCCCGCGCTCAGTGCCGCCCCCTCAACCTGGGCTCTCCCGATCCTTCAAATGGCTGCCACACCAACCTTCTCAATAGCCGGTGGCACCTACAGCTCGGCACAGTTCGTCACGCTCTCCGATACAACCACCGGCGCCGTCATCTACTACACCACCGACGGCTCCACCCCCACCTTCAGTTCGCCAATTTACTCAGGAACGATCACGGTTTCATCGTCAGAGACGATCAATGCCATCGCCCAGGCCGGCGGATACGCCACCAGCGCGGTCGCCTCGGCCTCCTACACCATCACTGGCTCAGCCGGAACGTACACCGTTAGCGGTAACGTCAGTCTGTCCAATAACTGCGGCTACGTGCCACCAATCACCGTTACCCTCACCCACAGTTCCACGGTCGTCCAGACCATCACTAGCAGCACCAACGGAAGCTTCACGTTCACCAACGTCCCCAACGGCACATACACGGTCACTCCCTCCATCACAGGGCCGTCCTCGTTGTTCTATCCCGCCAGCCAGGGAGTGGTTGTCAGTGGCGCTCCCACCAACTCCTCATTCTTCAACGCCAACCTGGGATACACCGTCTCCGGAACGGTGGCCTACAGCGGCTCACAGACCGGCCGCACGTATCTTTTACTGAATGCGACCTGCGGCAGCGGAGGCGGCTCGCTAGGCACCAGCATCTCTACCACGGGGGCATACACCATCCGCGGAGTGCCGCCGGGCAGCTACACGGTGCAGGCGTGGAGGGATCCGCTCGGCCAGGGCGTGCAGAACGCAATCGACCCGTCCGGCAACGTCTCAACGACGGTGACAGCCGCGAACGTGACCAACGCTGCCGTCACCATATTTGATCCTACGTTCGCGACGCCCACCTCGAATCCCACCATCCAGAACATTTATCCCAACTCACAAGGCGCGCTGATTGTGTTCCAGCCGAGCCTGAACAGCAGTAGCTTGGAGGACGCGAATCAATACCTGGTGCAATGGAGCACCAGCCCCACGCTTGGCAGCGGGGGTGGCGGCGGACAGTTCCTCTCCGTCGCCGGCAGCCATATCTTCACCGCGACTGGGGATAAGGGTCTCTGGACCCTCACCAATGCGTTGCTCTCGGGCTCGGGCTTCAGCTTCACCAATGGCCAAACGTACTACTTCCAGGCCCGCTCTTTTAACACGCTGGACACTGCCTATCCGCATCCCTCGGGCTGGTGCAACTACACATCGAGCGGGTGCAGCGGAACGTCCGGCTTTACAGGCGTGACCATCGCCACACCCACTTGCTCGGGCACCTGTACCGCGGTTTCAGGCTCGGTGACCATCCCGGTAGCCATCACCATCAAGTCGGGCGCACCGCTCTATCTGGGCTTGCTGCAATTCTCAGCCAGCACCGGCGGCGACCCGATCGGCATCTATATCACCGAGATTGCCAGCCCGTCGAACGGCGCCAATGACTTTACGGTCACCGTTCCAAGCGGCTCCAACTACGCGGTCGCCGGGATCCTCGACCAGAACAACATCGGCGGATTCGGCGCCGGATCGATCACCAATGTCGGGGACAAAGTCCAACCCAACCTGACCATTTCGGGCAGCACGCAGAGCGTAGCCGGCGTCACGCTGCCCGCCTCGAACAGCACAGCAACCGTAGCCACGCAGTTCTCATCCAATTCCTGCCTGAGCTGCGGCTCGCCCTCGACGAGCTACCAACTCAGCTTTACCGTGAACGAGTCGGACAAGCTGCCGGTGGCCGTTACCTTGAACTCGGGGCCCAATGTGCCCAACAACAACGGGACCGTAGCCCTGGATATGGGCAGCTGCACGAATTGCGGCAATCCTCACTTCAGCTACAGCGTCTCGCTGCCCGGCACACCGAACGTGGGAGACACCTATGGCTTCACGGTCACCTACAGCGACGGAAGCCAGGATACCGGCACCACGGTGACCGGCGCAGTGACGGGTTGGAACGGCGGAAGCACGGTGGTGGGCGCAAGCGATGCCCCAACCGCGCTCGCGCCCAACAACAACAGCAGCACCAGCACCACGCCCACGTTTACCTGGACCGATTCGTCCAATGCCATGGGCGCCAACTTCGACTACAGCTTCAACCTCTCGAATAGCACGTGCTCGAACTGCACGATCTGGCATATACCGGGCAACAACTCCAAGTCGAACGGCTTCTCGAGCTCCATCACTTCAATTCCATGGATTACCTCCGGGAACGATGTGATGGGAGCCTCCAACAACCTGCCCACGGTATCCGCTCTAACCCTGGGCTCCACCTACAACTGGTACGTTCAGGTTCAGGACAGCAACGGCAACTTCGCCCAGACCCAGGTGCAGTACCAGCCTTAGCCGCAGCGCGGCGACGAGGAGCCATTCCTCGTCGCCGCCGCCGGTCTGCCCGTGACACAGGACACGTGCGAGCGTCGATCTGTATGAGATCGCGAAATCGCAAGCCGGATCAGAGTCGGCTCGCACCTCCAAAACAAGCGCCAGGCGCCACAAACAAGGCCACCATTCCAGTCCAGAAAGCGCTTATGCGCGCTGCCTTCTATAATGGGCCATGGCAATCACTCCAGCAGCCTCCGGAAACCGCGGAAAAGCTGCACCTTCGACCCTCGAAGGCATGAGTTCCGAGCCTATTACCACGGACACAGGCATTGAGCTGGAGTCAGCTCCGCCGCCTGTTGAGCCGCTCGAATCGCTGCGCCCAGGCGTGCCCATGGGAAGCGCCGTGGCTGGAGACGCTGCTTCCGATGGCGCGTCGGCAGAACCCCCGGGAGATCCCAATGCACCGCTAGAACCCGCCACCGACGCCCCCGAAGAGAGCTCCGCGGAGCACCTCGCCGGCTCCAGCGCCGCAGTGGTAGGCGAGATGGACGCAAAGTTCGCGCGCCTGCTCCACGAAGTCCACCAGAACCGCCCCGGCGACGACCTCGACATCATCCGCCACGCCTGGCAATTCTGTCTGGAGCAGCACGAGGGTCAGAAGCGCGCCTCGGGCGAGCCCTACGTCGTACATCCGCTCGAAGTCGCCCTCGTCCTCGCCGAGCTCAAGATGGACTCCACCGCCATCGCCGCCGGCCTGCTCCACGACGCTGTCGAAGACACCGACGTCACCACCGCCGAGATCGAAAAGCGTTTCGGCGAGCAGGTCGCCCACATCGTCGAAGGCGTCACCAAGCTCGACAAAATCAAATTCGCCAACCGCGAAGACCACCAGGCCGAGAACATCCGCAAGATGCTCCTCGCCATGGTCACCGACGTCCGCGTCGTCATCATCAAGCTCGCCGACCGCCTCCACAACATGCGCACGCTCGAGCACCTGCCCTCCGAGAAGCGCCAGAAGATCGCTCGCGAGACCCTCGACATCTTCGCCCCGCTCGCCCACCGTCTCGGCATGGGCAAGCTCCGCGGCGAACTCGAAGACCTCGCCTTCCGCTACACCGACCCCTTCACCTACGAACAGCTCTCCACCGAGGTCGATGCCCTGCGCGGCGAAGGCGAAGTCTTCCTCCAAAGCATCGTCGGAACGCTCGAAGACAAGCTACGCGAACACAAGATCGCTGGCCGCGTCGAGTGGCGCATCAAGCGCCTCTACTCCATCCAGCAAAAACTCATCGACCAGAAGATTCCCGTCGACCAGGTCTACGATCTCCTCGCCGTCCGCGTCATCTGCAAGACCGTGCAGGACTGCTACGCCGTCCTCGGCCTCCTGCATTCCATCTGGCGTCCCGTCCCCGGCCGCATCAAGGACTTCATCGCGATGCCCCGCCCTAACCTCTACCAGAGCCTCCACACCACGGTCATCGCACCCGGCGGCCATCAGTTCGAGGTGCAGATCCGTACCGAAGAGATGCACCGCATCGCCGAAGAAGGCATCGCCGCCCACTGGAAGTACAAGGCCGGCGACAACGTCACCGCCAAGGATGAAGCCCGCCTCGCCTGGGTCCGCCAGCTCATGGAGTGGCAGCGCGAGATGTCCGACCCCAACGAGTTCATGTCGACCCTCAAGATCGACCTGTACCCCGAGGAGGTCTACACCTTCACCCCCAAGGGCAAAGTCGTCGTCCTCCCCAAGGATGCCAGCCCCATCGACTTCGCCTACGCCATCCACACCGAGGTCGGCAACACCACCATCGGCGCCAAGGTCAACGGCCGCATCGTTCCCCTCCGCACCAAGCTCCGCAACGGCGACATCGTCGAAATCTCCACCCAGGCCGGCCACGCTCCCAGCCGCGACTGGCTCAGCTTCACCAAGAGTTCCCGCGCCCGCAACAAGATCAAGCACTGGATCAACGAGCACCAGCGCGAGCGCGCCATCGAGATCGGCCAGAAGCTGCTCGACCGCGAAGCCCGTAAGTACAAAATCGCCCTCTCGAAGCACCACGAAGCCGACTACGACAAGGTCGCCACCGAGTACGGCCTCGGTACCAAGGCCGAACTCCTCGCCGGCGTCGGATTCGGCAAGTTCTCCGCCCGCCAGGTCCTCAACAAGCTCGAGCCCGGCTCCACCATCGCCGCCGAGCCCGCCGCCGAGTCCAACGCTGGCGCCATCGGCAGCACCCTCTCCCACATGTCCGACGCCGTCAAACGCGTCTTCTTCGGCAAAGGTTCAGACTCGCTCCAGGTCGAAGGCCAGGACGACCTCCTCGTCTACCGCGCGCGCTGTTGTAACCCCATTCGTGGCGAAGACATCATCGGCTACGTCACCCGCGGCAAGGGCGTCGCCGTCCATGCCCGCAGTTGTCCCAACGTACAGAATCTCCTCTACGAGTCCGACCGCCGCATCCAGGTCGAGTGGGCCCCCATCCACGGAGATGCCGGAACAGCCGGCGCGCCCAAGCCCCAGACCTACCCCGTCAAACTCACCGTCCTCTGCGACGACCGCGCCGGCCTGCTCAAGGAGTTCACCGCCATCATCTCCGACGACGGCACCAACATCCGCTCCTCCTCTTCAAACGCCCTCGCGGACGGCGGCGCCGTAATCGACTTCGTCATCGAGACCGTCGACGTTCGCCACCTCAACCGCCTGGTAGACAAGATGCGCCGCGTCCAGGGCGTCCGCGACGTCCAACGCGTCCAGAAAATCTAGCCGCAACGTGAACGCGACGTACGGCGCACGCGGAAGCCAAGATCGGGTTGCATCGGGCAGCAGACCGCCGTGTATCATGAGGCAATCCTAACGAAATTCAGCCACAGGAGCCGGATGGCATCTCCTTCAAGCAGCTCCCATCTCAAAGACTTCGCGCTGCCTGCATTCCTGATGGTTTTCGCAGTGGCAATCTTTCGCCTCCCCTTCTATTTCCCGGTATCAGATTCGGTCTCGGCGTCATACGTATTTCAATACAATAATCGAGTTGCGCTCCTTATCTTCCTAGGGGGCGCCGCTGCCTTTGCAATCCTCTTCCGCGGCCTCTCGCTCGAACCGGCAACGAGGGACTCGCGGGTTTCGCGCAAATCCTTCCTTCTCGCGGCTGCGTTCTGCATCGCGGTTGGCCTATTGTTCTATTGGCTCTCCGGCCCTGGCGGTCTTGAGGTCGAGAATATGTATTTCTTGAGCAGGCTAAACCAGCTCTCGGCCGGCAGAACCATCTATCGCGACTTTGAGTTCGCCTATGGGCCGCTTTGGCTTTATCTGCCCTTCTGGACTGGGAAGTTACTGCACGTCAGTCTTATAGCGGGCTACACTGTCTTTTGGCTCCTGGACTGGGCCACTGGCGTCTGGATTCTCTTCCGTTTGGTCAACGCGATCGACATTCCCTCCCCGCACCGCACGGTCATCTTCTTCGTATTTGTGCTGGATTTTGCGCAAGCGCTCAGGCCTCAGGGCATCAACTATGCTCCGGTTCGCGTGCTTCTGACTGCCGGCTTGGCCATGCTGGTGTACGAACTGCACAAGCGCCGCTATCCGCCGGCGATTGGTGCAAGTGTCTCCGTCCTCTGTGCCGCATTTGCCACTGCGGTCTCGCCTGAGCAGGGTATCGCCTTCATGCTCGGGAGCAGCCTTTTCTTCTTCTGCGTCAGGAAGCCGCGCGCCGAATTCTGGACATCCATCGCGATCATGGGTCCAGGCTTCTTAGCTATACTCGTGATCTCACAGTGGGCCGGTGTATACACAAGTCTTCGCGCCTTCAGTTCGGGAGGCAACAACCTTCCCATCATGCCCTATCCAAGCATTCTTTGCGTGATCGGTCTTTACCTGGTCGCTTCATGTGTGGCCTACCTGGCTTTCAAGCGCAAACGTAGTGACTCAATTTCCATCTATCTCCTTTGCATTTGTCTGTTCAGCATGTCGTCTGGGTTTGGACGCGCCGACCAAGGTCACATGCAGGTTGGTGGATTTTCGGCAATGATCATTGCTGCCCTCACGCTGAGCCGATACCCCAGGGTCGCGCTCCTGGCTGTGGTGGCGTTCTTCTCTTTCAATGCAACTCCTGAATTCCACGGCGAGTTCCGTCGTACGGGTCAACAGGTGGAGCGCCGCGTCTTTAATCCTTCCGAACGAAAACAGATCCTATTCCGAGCAACGGTGCGAATCTTCCACCTGCTGCACTTCGACGCACGCAGAACAGCCATCGAAGTCAAGGTCGCGCAGTTCTACGACCTGCAGAGGACAGTTGCCCCCGAACTCCCAGCGGGTGCCATTGTGAATGCACCCTGGGGTCTGACGAGGAGCGGCTACGTTGACGACTCGGGGAAGGTTGACTATGGTTACTTTTTTGGGTTGGAGAATGTACTTCTGCCTCCGCAGGTCGATTCGATCATTCGCTGGCTCCAGGCTCATCCCGAACGCAAAGTGATCTTCCCTTTCCCTGTGGAAAAGCGTTGTTACTCCTACGATGAAGGCGACGATCCGAAGATCCGCAACTGGTACCGCTTCCGATGGGCGTCTCCCAAACGCCAGATGCGGGTCTTATTTCCTCTGTGCGACTTCGTCCGTACGCACTATGCCCCCGATGACATCCCATTCTCCCGCTATGTACTTTTGTACCATCCCATCATCGCAGCGCAACCATCCGAGAAGACGGCCACTCCTACCGCGAACGCTCCTCTGCCCTTGCAGAGCAGAAGTTTGAACAGAGCCAAATAAAACATTTTCGCGAGTTGCTCAGCAACAGCGCATCCGACAATATCCAACGCGTAGGAGGCTGAACCGGCCATGCTGGAAGACAGAACGATCCCCGCAATTCGCAATGTCTTCCGCAACCGGCTCTACCAGAGCCTGGCAATCTCGCTCTGCGTCCTCTTTGCCATAGCGATGATCGCCAATACCCAGCTAGGCGGAGAAGCGTGGTGGTTCTGGTACGCGACCCTGCTTCGTAGCGGAACCAGGTTATATGCCGACCTTCACCTGGCGCTTCAGCCTCTGTTCGTCTTGGAAAATGCCGCATGGATGCAATTGTTCGGGACCAAAACCCTCGTAACCGAGATCCCATCCGTATTCCATGCCCTGGCTCTCTCCATGGCGATATTTCTGCTGCTGCAGGAATCGGACTGGCCGGATTGGCAGAAGGCGATTGTGCTCGCCGGCGCCTTCCTCCTCTGTGTCGTAATCAGCGCATACCGGTTCGATGACTTCCACGCCACGGCGGACATCTTCATCCTCTCTTCGCTGCTGACGCTGCTGTGGATCGCCAAAGCCGAAACCATCGGGCAGCATCTTCGACTCGCAGCGGTGCTGGGCATTCTCTCCGGGTTGACCATTACGACTCGATTGAATGACGGCGTGGCGCTCCTCGTTGCGGCAATGCTGAGCCTGCTTTTTCTAGCCCAAAAGAAGAAGACCCTGGTCGCAGGCCTGTTCCTGCTAGCCGCCACCTTGACCGTACTTGTGGTCGTCAAACTCACTGGCGACTCATTATCGGCTTACGCTTCGAACAGCATAGTCGGAGCAGCCGCCAGCAAGGGCGTCGGGAAAACAAGCCTTCTCCTGCGTCCGTGGTTGCTATTCTCCAATGCTCTCCACCTGATGCGCACTGGAAAAAAGTGGATTCTTGTCTCGATTCTGGCAATGGTTGCGGCGGGTGCAATCGTTGCGCGCTTCTTCCCGAAGGCGGTCAGGTTCATAGTTCCCATCCAACTTGGCATAGCGGCCGCAGGATTTGCCTACTCTTCCCATGCGCTTCGCGGACAGCTATTGACCGGCACACTCATCGATGCCTTGTCGATTACTCTTATTGTCGTAAATTATCTGGTCGCCCTCCTCGTCGTCGTGCGTTATTTGAATTCGACGAAGAGATTGGGCAGGCACGAGTGGGATGCCAGGGAGATTCTCGTCTTTCTGCCGCTCGCCGAACTGGCATCCGCTTCTGCTTCGACCGGTGGGCAGGCTACTATCGGCTTTCTCTTCACCCAGATGGCAATTCTGTTGCTTCTTGTCCCCATCATCCAACCGTTTCGCAGACACGCCAGTTGGGCAAACCCTTCCTTCGTCACAATCATGGCGTTGCTGGGACTCTCCTGTTTCGCTGCGAAGATTCAGAACCCCTACTCGTGGAATAACTTCCGATCCAGCCCCATGTTTGAGAACCGTCAGTGGTATCGCCATCCGGTTTATGGGCCAATGTATATCGACCGGGGCCTGCTGCATTTTGTCCAGCCGATCTGCGAGAAGATCGAACAGGGGAATTCCAAACCTGAACTGCTGTCGCTGCCCTATTCGTATCCGAACTATTTTTGCGCGACCCCACCGTGGCACGGGTATGTTCAGACCTACTTCGACACCGCTCCGCGATCTACCATCAATCGCTTGATGAGCGAACTGAATACGGCGCCCCCGCAATGGATTCTGTATCAGCGGCAGCTCAAGATTCTGCAGGGGGCGGAGCTTAACTACAACCAGGGACAGCCGCTGGCGCAGCGCGATCTGGATACATTGATCATGCAAAAAATTGCCGCCGGGCAGTGGCAACTAATCGATAAGGCCAACTATCTCGAAGGCGACGGCTGGCTGCTTATAAAAACGCGACCATAGACGATCGCTGCGCCAGACCGACCAGCCGAAAAATGCCTCGCGGACCTCGTGCTCTCCATTCCCCGAAGCGCCTGGCGCAACACGGTGCAGTGTCAGTCGTCAGACTGCTAATGTAGAAACATGTACACCATCGAGGCCTGCCCATGCTGTCTGTCGAAAGAGTCGCGTGCTAGATGGGCGGTCGTCGCCCCATTCCTCGCCCACTACGCAGTTGGTCGCCCGCCCTTCCTGTGCAAACTCCTCGAATGTTCGGCCTGCTCCTTCAGGTTCTTCGATGTGCGCCTCACCCCCGATGAGGTAGCCCGCCTCTACTCCGGCTATCGCGGAGAGCAGTACTTCGCCGAGCGCCATCGCTGGGAATTCTGGTACTCCCGGAAGGTCAACGATGGAATCGGTGGAGACCCGGATGAGATCGTCAAGCGGGTAGCGGCGTACGAAAGGCTCTTCCGTCCACATGTCAGCCCCGCAACCGTCAAGACCGTGCTCGACTACGGCGGCGATCGCGGACAGTTCATTCCAGAATCGCTCGGCACGGATAAGTTTGTCTTTGAGTTGTCCGATGCAGTCCCCGTGCCCGGAGTCACCCGAATCGCGTCCGAGCAGCAGTTGAACAGCATGAAGTTCGACTTCATCATGGCTCTCGGTGTACTGGAGCATTGCTCGGAGCCCGCCGACATACTTGAGCAATTGCGATTCTGTCTCAACCCCGGATCGCTCCTCTGCGTCGGCGTTCCCTTCGAACGGTACGGGATCGGCTTCGCGGGCAGAGGCAGCCTCTACCGCGCCTACCTGAACGCTCTGCTGCATCTTCCGGCGGCTTTGGTCGCCGTGGATTTCTACTCCGCCGCTGCACGCATACGGCTCAACCATATCCCACCCTTCGGGCTCATAAAATGCCACGAGCACCTGAACTTCTTCGACAAAGTCTCCATGACCGCCCTCTTGGAGCGCACCGGATTCGAAGTGGTCGACTCCACAATTGAATGTGTCGCGAAATACCCGGCCAAGGTCGAATCACTCTACATGCTCGCCCGCCTCCGCTAGCCTGATTGCGAGGACTTCGAGGCTCGCGGAGGCGTTCCGGCTGGCCCCCTATACTAATCCAATATGTCCGATACTCCGAACCTACATCTGGTCCAGGCGTCTCCAACGGACAGGCCCGCCACGAGGAGCCGGTCCGTCCTCGGGGCCACGGCTTCGAAGGCAACCGGCATCTTGCCCATCGGGATCGGCCTGCTTTTCTTTGCCATGGAATGCTGCCGCTACTTGTATCTTTTTCGGTACGCCGACGACAGGAAGCTGGCGGAGTGGCTGCCTGACGATGCCTTCTACTATCTTATTCTGGGCCGCAACTTCACACTCCTGCACAGGTGGACATTCGACGGGGTTGCGCCCGCAACCGGCTTTCACCTGCTTTGGGGCTACATGATGGCCCTCATCTACTGGCTTGCCCCCGGCATTTCCCTGCACCAGATATTTATCCTGCTCTACTTTTTTGCCGCACTCTTGATGGCGACAAGCCTATCTCTCACGTGCGTTCTGATGCGTCGCCTCCTCGGACCATTTTCCGTCCTTGGTCCCGTCGCCATATTCTCCACCTCTCTGGCCGCGCAACTGCCAAACTTTCTGTTGGAGTCGGGCCTCGTCGTCTTCTTTTCCGGCCTCGCCGCTTACACCGTTTTTGGGCTGGAGAAGCCGCCGACAAATCGCGCCCTGGCGGCAGCATTCGGGATCGGAGTCCTGGGAATGTTGTCTCGCAGCGATTTTGGGCTGCTACCGCTCGTTATGCTGGTCGCCGGTTTAGCAATTTACCGTAAAGTTGCCCCCCCCCGGTGAGGATCGCAGGCTGCGTTTTGGCGGGCTCCGTCGTTGGTCTCCTGCTCGTACTCGGACACACTTATCTGTCGTCCGGTCACTTCGTGCAAAGCAGCGCAATCGTGAAACGTCGCTGGTCATCTCTGGATAAAGACTATTTTTCAAGCCGCGGTGATCCGAGCCAGATCGATTCCGGCGCGATCTCGCCCCTCCTTGAGGGCTCAGACGGCGGTCAGAGGCTCGCTCGTCACCCGCACGCCAAGCGGTGGGTGCCTTACGTTGCCGGGGGTGCGTTTCTGCTAATGGCCATGACGGGCGCCGGGCTGTCAAAACTCAGACGCCGCCCCGCGATCGCGATCGTTTGTGCGATGGGTGGCGTCGTCATAGGCTATATAGCTCTGTACGCCTACGACGGCGCGGTTCAGCCGTGGTACTTCGCGGATTACATTGTTCCGTACTCCATCATCGCGGCCTCGGCATTTGCGATCCCCGGCAAGGCCTGGCGGGCGGTTTCGACCGTCGCGCTGGCGGTGTTGCTATGGAGAGCGTCGCCGGTCCGCAGGGCCACCACGCCAATGTGGCCCCAGCAGGTAGGGTTTTACGAGGCAGGGATTTTTCTCCGTCAGCACCCGGAACTAAAGCCCGTCGGCGCTTGGAACGCCGGCATCGACAGCTATGCGGCGGGAGGGGGAGTCATTAATGTGGACGGCCTGGTTAATGATGACGCAGCCCAGTACGTGCTCTCGAACTCCCTGAAGAACTACCTGGCCGAGAGACACATTGACCGCGTGATTGACGACTCCATTATGTGGGAATCGGACCTGACCCGTGCCCGCGGCGGCTATCCAGGAGTTGCTCTCACTCGTTGTATCGATTGGAAAATCACGTTGTGGCAGGTAGCGAAACCGCAGCTCGTGGGAAACCATGTCATGTTAAGCACGCTCGATCCTCAGTGTCTGAGTGGGGCCGATGGCCGCTAAGAATATGCGAGACGCTGTCGGCCCGGATTCGAGAGCCATAACGACTAGCCGGGCGGAAAACGCATCGACAGAGATCAGTCCCGTAGATCCTGTCCGCCGCCCCCACCCCCTTTTCCACCGAACTTTCCTTGACACGCCCTATATAATTGAAGAAAGAAATACAGGAGCGCGGCCCAGTGCCAGGCCCTGTACTCTCACTCTTGACTCGCAGCGGATTCGGCTCCAAAGTGATTGATTCCAGATACTTAGTCTATCAAACTATTTGAAATCAATACTTTATACCTCCGGTCCAGACCTAACCGCCGCGTTTCGAAGACTTTAAGACTTTAACCCAAGGGGGGTACCCCCCAACTTGCACACCACCGTAGCAGGCGCGACAATCGGACACCTATGGCAAATTCCAAGATCATGATCTCGACCAATAACGCACCCGCCGCAATCGGCCCCTACTCGCAGGCGGTGCGCATCGGCGGCATGCTGTTCACGTCCGGCCAGGTAGCCCTCGACCCGGAAACCGGCGCGCTGGTCGCCGGCGGCATTCGCGAGCAGACCACCCGCGTGCTCGACAACCTGACCGCCGTCCTCGCCGAGGCCGGTCTCGACATGGCTCACGTCGTGAAGACGACCGTATTCCTCAAGAGCATGGCCGACTTCGCCGCGATGAACGAGATCTACGCCACCTACCTCGCGCCCGAAGGAGTCGTGCCGCCCGCGCGTTCCACCGTCGAAGTCGCCCGCCTGCCCAAGGACGCGCTGGTGGAGATCGACCTTATCGCCCGCGAGCCGTAGAAAGTCGCCGCGCATCGAATGACTGAGAGGTTTCAACGATGGCTGACACCACACCCGATTCGACCGCCGCCACAAAGCAGAAGATCCATAAAACCGACGCAGAGTGGCGCGAGCTCCTCACCCCCGAGCAGTTCCACATCATGCGACAGAAGGGCACCGAACGCCCCTTCACCGGCGCGCTGGTCGATAACCACGACGACGGCATCTACCACTGTGGAGCCTGCAACACGCCCCTCTTCACCTCAGACAAGAAGTTCGAATCCGGCAGCGGCTGGCCCAGCTTCTGGCTGCCCGTGTCGCCGGACGCCATCGAAGCCCACGAAGACTCCACCCTCGGAGTGCGCCGCGTCGAGGTCACCTGCGCCACCTGCGGCGCCCACCTCGGACACGTCTTCCCCGACGGCCCGCGCCCCACCGGCATGCGCTACTGCATCAACAGCGCTTCCCTTGCGTTCGAGAAAAAGTAGCCGCGCCGGTCACGCACGCGGGTGCCCCACGTCTCGATTCTGAGACGTGGGTTTGCGGCACACAAAAGCCCAGCCGCGCTGCTGCCGACTGGGGCATCCTGTTCGTACGAGGTTTTTGGTCTAGCCTTTGACGACTTTGCCCGTCTTGATGCAACTGGTGCAAACGCGGATGCGCTTGCTCGCGCCCTCAACCTTCGCCTTCACCGCGCGCAGATTGACGTTCCAGCGCCGGCGAGTCGTGTTGTTGGCGTGGGAGATGTTGTTACCGAACTGCGGCCCCTTGCCGCAAAGATCACATTTGGCTGCCATTGTGTTGCTCCAATCTTTTTGATCGCTGAGGCTCAGCGTGGGCCGGTTGAACGTCAGGCCACACTCGACGCCGCAGAGAGAAGAGTCGCCATTCCAGCCGGCGTCCTCACAAACTGCCGTCGCAACGGCACTCTAGCGCTAGATAAGCATACCACGTCGAAGCGGTCCTCTCCAACCCTGACGGAGCCGTCGACCGCCGCTGCAATCCTCGAAAGTCGTCAATCCGAGCGCTACTTCTCGACCGTGATCGCGTTCGGTTGCCCATTGAATGGGTCGATGGGCATCAGCACGTACTTGCTGGGGACGACCGTGTAACCAACCTGGGTACTGCCGAAGTTGTTGGTGAGAACAAACCGGCCAGTAGTTGCCGACAGGCTGTCCGTGGTGCAAGTGATAGTCCCGGTCAGGCCCAGGTTGAGGACTCCGTACGGGTCGCTCTGGTCGATCGTAAACGTGTCCGTACTGAGGTTGGAGATTCCGTTCGTCACATTGATCGCGGTCGGCGCCTGCGGCGTACCCACAGCGAAGGTGCCCGTCGTCGCCGCGCAGCCGAAGGTTCCGCTCACCTGCTGCTGGACCGTGATCAGGGAAGGACCTCCCTGGTTGGTGGAGGAAGGTTGCTCCGTGCCGAACGCCTGGGCTCCGTTCGCGAGGTAGAAAACCGGCTGGCCGCTGCCCAGGGTCATCCGTCCGTTGGAGTCAATCGAGTAGGTGTACGGCCCCTGACTCTTTTCGAGCGTTATCTGTCCCTGGCCACCGTTTTCGTCGATGGTGATGGCGAACTGGTTTCCACTCTGGACTGACAGATAGACGAGAGCGCTGTCCAGGCTGGTCGGGAAGGTGGAGACGCCATCCCCATTGGATGCGGACACTTCGTACGCGACGTAGTTACCGGTGACAGTGCTGTTGCTGAAGCTGCCGCTCTGGGCCAGCACATCGCCGTTCAGCAGCGAGGTAGTAGCGTATCGACTACCATCTCCGAGTTGGGTGCCGGTGGGGTTCAAATTTGCCACCCATTCCCGCTGTTTGTATAGCCCACCAGCGTGCTGTTGCCGAAGTTTCCAACCCAGACGTCGTTCGAGATGTCGATGGCCAGCGCATCGGCGCCGAAAATGGCCAGTTTGAACGGGCTGCCGTTCAATGGAACACCGAGTGGGCTGAGTTTGCTGAGGCTTCTGCCCGCGCTGCCGGGAAATGCAAGACCCGTGCGAGCGGTGCCGGACGTGCGAATGGGACTTGAATGACGTGAAAAGCCCCTTAGCGGGTCTGCGCTTCCACGACCTGCGACATCATGCGATCACGGAACTGGCTGAGTCGCAGGAGGCCAGTGACAGTACCATTATGGCGCTGGCGGGGCATGTGTCGAGGAAGATGCTGGAGCACTACAGCCATGTTCGCCAGGACGCCAAGCGAGACGCGGTGAACCTGCTGTCTGCGAAGCGTCCTGGGAGGCCAACAATTAAAAGTTGCGACACAAACAACGACACAAACGCTACCCTTACGGAACAGGTGCCTTCGTATGTCATTGAAGATATGGTAGGCACGAGGAGACTCGAACTCCTGACCTCTACCGTGTCAAGATGACAACTCCATTAGAATCTTTGAGTTATGGAGAGTCCAAGGGAATGAAAGGGCACATAAAGGAACGTTTGGATTCCTTATCGTGCCCTCGTTTGTGCCCGTGTTTAGGGAGAGGCGAGCGGTGATCCCCAACCCTAACCAAGCTCAGGCGGGCTGGCACCTGATCTGAAGCAGGCGAATACTGTTTTTGCAGTTCGGAATACCCGTGTATTTTCAATTACTTACGTGAACTACACCGCCCTCTAAAGTACTTGAAAACACTGCATGGAATTCTCTCAATGGTGTGAAAATGGTGTGATCGTGGCGGGCTGCTTCCTTTCCATCAACGATCTCCGATTGCTCGACGCAGTTTGCTGGCTTGGCTACCAGTGCGGTGAATCTGGGCAAGCTGAAACATGCTTCATAGAGTTCTGCGGGACCTCCGCGTCACTCGATGACGGGATTCACAATGACATGAAATGGAGTCAGGGTTCGTCCACGTTCTCTCAGTTCCGCCTCGGAAAGAGTCTTGTAATATTCAGGCCTGTCTTCGATGACTGCAAGTCGCAACGACTCTCCAGTCACTGCTTCTCGAGCTCGTCCGCGAATTCTTTCGCCGCCGCTTTGATCGAAGACATCGAGCGGACGATAACCGACCTAAGAAGTTCTTCGTCTGGCATATTACCTTCCTCGGCCAAGACCAAGGCAACAGACGCGCGCACGACGCTATGGTTATCCATAACCGTCAATCTGGCCACCTCTTGGGAACAATCGAGATCGCAATTAACAAAATTACAGACTCGCACGAGATCTTCGCGTGCGTAAGTGTCTTTAAAATCCGCAAAAACCACGCCGGAAATCCGCATGAACTCTGGGTTGCAATCTCTGTCGGAGCGTTGCCTTACAGCTCCTAACCTGAAGCTAACGCACACATAACTTACGTGTTGCCGTATCCGCTTCTTTCATTCAATTGAAGACAACTACCTCTCCTGTGCTCCGGCACGGCTTGGAACGGCTCAACTCGCGATGGCGCAGGCAAACTACCGGTTTGAAGGCCTGCAGCCCTTCGGACGCGCTCATGCCTCTGGGTTGCTAGGCCTTGTCCTGCTCTGAAAAGGCGTGACAGAATCAGAGGACCAAGTGTAAAGATGAAATGCCATTTCGTTTATAATTGAAGATGGCAAGTCTTCAGAGACTCTGCTGGTAGTCTTGCTGGGTCGGGTGCCACAGAAAGGGGGAGCCAGCCAGGTAAGTGGCATCTGAAGTGGCCTGGAATTGTTTACAGGGGGAGTCGATGAAACTAGTCAGGCACGGTTTGATTGGAAGTGAGCGTCCGGGTATTATCGACCGCGAGGGCAGGACTCGTGATCTTACAGGCTTAATACCCGACGTCGCGGAGTCGGCTTTGTTGCCTCAGTCGCTCGAAGCGCTCCGCGGGGTCGACCCCATGATGCTTCCGCCGGTAGACGCATCGGTACGTCTCGGTCCCTGTGTTGGCCGCGTTGGAAAATTCATCTGCATCGGCTTGAACTACTCGGATCACGCCCTCGAGTCCGGGATGCCCGTCCCCACGGAACCCATCATCTTTATGAAGGCGACCTCCGCAATCTGTGGGCCCGATGATTCGGTCGTCATCCCTCGCAATTCGTCTAAGACCGACTGGGAAGTTGAGTTGGGGGTCGTAGTCGGAACGACTGCGAAATACGTCACGAGAGAAGAAGCTCTCTCCCATGTAGCTGGATATTGTGTGATCAACGACCTCTCTGAACGTGCTTTCCAGATGGAGGGAACCGGTCAGTGGACGAAGGGCAAGAGCGCGGATACCTTCGGGCCCGTGGGGCCATGGCTAGTGAGCTCCGATGAGATTGCAGATCCACAAAATCTTTCGCTCTGGCTTGAGGTGGATGGTCACCGCTACCAGAATGGCAACACTGGCAACATGATATTTGGCGTAGCCTCGCTGATAAGCTACCTCAGTCAGTACATGAGTCTGCGGCCCGGCGATATTATCTCGACCGGCACTCCCCCGGGGGTAGGATTTGGTTTCAAACCCCCTATTTATCTGCAGCCGGGCAATCGAATCAGGCTTGGAATCGAAGGCTTGGGAGAACAAAATCAACTCGTCATCGCGGAATCCGCAGGATAGGAAGCTGCTTGATGCATAAAGTTCGGTCGTGAATATGAAAAGAAACGTCAGCCGCCAATCCTCCGCGAGTAAACAGCCCGCTATCCGCAGTGTGCCGATGGCGAAAGCAACTTTTCGTCCATCAGAAACCCCGGGAAAAAAGCCTGGGAGTGCGGATCAATACTTCTCTCGCGCAGTGAGCAAGAGCCTTGAAGTTCTGGAACTGCTCCAATCCTCCGGGGCGCCAATGGCGCTGCATCAGGTCGCTCAGTGCATCCAGTTATCGAAAACTTCAACCTTTCGTCTACTGCGGACGCTGGAGGCTTCTGGTTGTTTACTCGCCACGGGCTATGGAGAATATCAACTCGCTGCGGGTATTCACTCGGTCGTTCCTACCCTTTGGCTGGCTCGCCTGCTTCGGGTCGCGCAGAGCCCGATGCAGGAACTGAGTCATAGCCTTGGCGAAACGGTCAGCCTCGCCGCGCTCTTTGATAACCGCATGGAAGTCATCGCGGTCATCGAGAGTACACAGGTCATTCGCATGAGCAACTTGGTCGGCCACATCCTTCCTCCCAACTCCAGTTCGATGGGCAAGGTCATCGCGGCTTTTCAAACGGATGCGATACGAGAGAAACTGCTGCAGAGTTGTGGCTTGTACCGCTTTACCGAACGAAGCATCACAGACCGACTGGAACTGCAGAAAGAATATGCACGGGTTCGCAAGGAAAAGTTCGCCACCGATCGTGAGGAGTCTGTTCCCGATGGGATATGTTTTGGAGTGCCTGTTTTCAATGCAGCGGGCGAGGTAAAGGCGGCGCTCAGCTCGTCATTTCCAAAAGTGCGGGTGCGCGATGCGGAGCATGAGAAAGCAATCGTGAATGCCCTGCGCCAAACCTCAAAGCTTATATCGTCTGATCTGTACTTCTCTTCCGCCTTGAAATAGAACCCTGTCTAGTAGGTCGCCCTGCCACCACTCACGTCGTAGCATTGCGCTGTGACGAACGAACACTCCCTACTGGAGAGAAAATGGACGACGTTCGCGATCTCCTCCGGTTTGCCCGCGCGTTGCATCGGAATGCGATCCGTCATATACGAAACCTGTGCGGGAGTCAGCTGCTCGAGTATCTGCGTCCTTACAACCGCCGGCGACACCGCGTTGACGCAGACTCCATCCAAAGCCAGTTCCTTCCCCAGCGATTTCGTAAAGCCAATTACCCCCGCCTTGGTAGCCGAGTAAGGCGACATTCGGGGATTACCCTCTTTCCCCGCAATCGAGGCAATATTCACGATTCGACCGTACCCACTACTGCGCATGTAGGGAACCACGGCCCTGCAAAGGTTGAAGACCCCTGTCAGGTTGATCGCAATATTCCGTTGCCAGTCTTCATCCGTCTGTTCCCACACGAAGGCCGTAGGCCCCACAATTCCAGCGTTGTTTACCAGGATATCGATGCGCCCCGTCTTCTGAATGACGTGTTCCACCGCGGTTCGCACCTGGCCGGAGTCGCTCACATCCGCTTCAAGGGCAAACGAACGATTGGGAAGGCCGGCGGCGACACTCTCCGCTCCGGCAATATTCAGATCCATCACCGCAATGGTGGCCCCCGCCATGGCTAGCCGAGTCGCAATGGCCTCTCCGATTCCCGTAGCGGCCCCTGTGACAATGGCGGTTTGTCCTGCAAGGTTGAAAAAGCTCTGGACGTGATCGGCGGTAATCTCTGTGTTTGTCATCGCGTCCCTATCTAGCACCGAAGAAAAATCCCCAGCAGTGGGATCGCCGTCCTTGGCACCTGCGGCTCCCGCAGTGACTGAATGGACTAAGGCTGCCTGTTCTTCTTATCCGTCTTGCCATTCAAAATGCCTCTCAAAGGTAACCTTGCGAATCGGGTTAGATAGTCTAAGAATCATAGGGAGCGGTATTTCTAAAGTCAATATACTGAAACTGAATTCCAGTTTATAACTCATATTTCATTTTACTGTTGACAAAATCGACAGACGAAATGTATCAGGGTACAGCAAGTTATGACGAGGTATCCAGTGATCACCCCTCAGATCAGCCGTAGAACGATGCTCCAGGTAAGTGCCACTGCTGCGATGGGCCTGGCCGCTCCCCGGCTTGGCTTTGCTGAGGCTTTCGCAGCACACTCGCCAAAGCCTCTCCGCGGGCTCTTTCCTATCGGTGAAACGCCCTTCACCGAGTCAGACAAGATAGACCTCGAATGCCTTGCCAATCAAGTGACCTTCTGTAATCTTGGCGGGGTACGGGGGATCGCATGGCCGCAGATTGCGAGCGGCTGGTCCAACCTGTCCACGGTGGAGCGATTTTCCGGAGCAGAAGCACTTCTCGCCGCCGGCAAGGGCGGAAAGACTGCTATTGTCATCGGAGTACAGACCAAGGGCAACGACCTGCCTGCATCGATCGAATATGCAAAGCATGCTGCTCGAAACGGCGCCGATGCAATCATTTCACTCCCCCCTGATGGCGACAACCCTGCCATTCTCGAGTACTACAAGGCCATTGGTAGGGCTACAGAGCTGCCTCTCATCGTCCAGTCCATCGGTGACAAGATGACCGTAGACTTCATCGTCGAGATGTTCCACTCCATTCCCACGATGCGCGTGGTTAAGGATGAAGCAGGGAATCCCCTCAAGCGGATTACCGAGATCCGGACGAAAACGGACGACAAACTTGCCGTTTTTGCCGGAAATGGAGTTCGCCTGATGATCGATGAATTGCAACTCGGCTTTGCGGGATACTGTCCTGTCGTCTCTCTTGCCGATGTGTACGAGCAGGCGTTCGAACTTTATCAGCAGGGAAAGCATCGCGAGGCCTTCGATATGTTCGGCCGAATTCTAGCGTTTATCTCTATCTCCCATGCCAGCCAGTATTTGATGGTGGCTCGCGGTATCTTTAAGGAAACCAGCATGTTCCGGCCGTCCCCGGGCATGGGCACCGGGGTCAAGCAGACGGCGCCCACCGAAGAGGACAAGAAGATCATTCGCCAAGCACTAATCACCTATATGAAGCCTTATCTGAAGGCATAGTACCACTCTGCGCCTTGCACATCGTCGATGGGGAACGTGGCGAGCTGATCTCCATTGTCACGAACAGTGGGGTCGAGCGCAACTACACCCCTAGGAAACCGCCGCCTCACACACAACTGGCTCGAGTGGACGAAGCCTGCCCTAGTGGACAAGAGCATCGTGGATGTTCTTCACCTCCACCTCAAGGACTGGGGTTGCGCCTTGTACCCCAAGGAGCTGCCGTATGCGAATCGCGCCCTTTGCTATGATTTCAAGCCCCGCCACTCCGGCAAACTCGTTCTCGAGTTCTGGATTACCCCATTTGATTATGCAGGCTGGGAAGGGCCGCAAATAACAGTTGAAAAGTGCAATCCAGAAAATACGCTCATAGTTCTCTCGTAGGCAGTCTCGACTACAACGATGTGAACTCCAGCAATCGGCACTTCTGGAATCTGTGCCACAAGTAGACCTCCTTCGGAAACGCTTCAGAACTTGTGGGATTTCGGCTGATACTCCTGGGAAACTCCAGTTATCAATGGGTGAGAAATTGGGCGCGAGTCTACCGCCCCGGATTCTCATTCGGTTTATGACATATTTCGTTTACGGATTTCGTTTTACGGATTGACAGTTCACTTAACGGACGCTAATATCTCGGAACTCGTGCATCCGCACTCAGGCAGGTTCCAAAATTCTTGGGCTGCGTAAAAGGATTCGAAGCCGATGAAGACAGCCGCAGCCTTGGTTTCGCCTCGGTCATGTGTCTCCTGGCAACGGTGATTCCTCCTGGGCCGCGGACAAGCTCCGGAGTCCAGATTTACTCACAGCAACAGCTCTTGCAAATGGAACAGAAGATGCGGGACCTGGAGGATAAATCGAAAGGCGTAGCCAGCCAAGTCCTCGACACGTATGATATTCGCCGCACGTTGCTTGCGACTCGCGACAAAGATGGATAAGCGGAACTGTACGAGAAGGTCTCTGATTTCTTTGTCGTGGTGGACGGTGAAGCAGTCCTCGTCACTGGCAGAACGATGGTCCACCCGAAACCCTTTGGCCCCGGTAAAGTGCTCGGAACCTCCGTTCAGGATAGTTAAAAGAGGAAGCTGGTAAAGGGAGATGTCGTTCAGATACCGCCAAACACCCCTCACCAGCTAATGGTGCCGGCAGCAAAGACCTTCACTTGCCTCGCCGTCAAGTTCTAGGAGAACTCGGGAATTTGCCTTGCCAGGAGCCCCAATCCGATCTCTAACGCAGAACCTAAACACGAGTGGCGGCAGGCCTCCGAACTACACCCAGGATCGCACTTTCAACCACTACATAAGGAATGGCTACTCGCGGGCATGAGTCTAACCACAAAATCAACGTACCCGACGGACTTGCCAGTCCGCTATCTGCTGGTGCTGTGGCTCTTTGTTCTGAGCGCTGTGGCCTATCTCGACCGTACCAATATCTCTATCGCCGGAGTCCAGATCGGCAGGGAATTTGCAATTGACAACACGCACTTGGGCTGGATCTTCAGCGCGTTTCTGATCGGCTACGCCGCTTTCCAGATTCCCGCCGGCCTGCTCGTTCGGCGTCTCGGTCCCCGCCGAGCACTCACCTTGGCTCTATTGTGGTGGGGCATCTTCACAGTCTTGACGGCTCTGGTACCCCCCACCATTGCCAAAGCTGTACTGATACTGGCACTCGTCCGCCTCGCGCTGGGTGCCGGTGAAGCGACCATGTACCCCGCGACCAGCCAGTTTGTGGAGCGCTGGTTTCCTACCCAGGAGCGAGGCAAAGCGAACGGCCTTATTTTCGGAGGAGTCGGCGTAGGCTCGGGCCTCGCACCGCCGCTTGTGACCGCAATCATCCTTCACTTCGGCTGGCGCGCCTCTTTCTGGTTTAGTGCCGCAGTCGGAGCTGTGGTCGGAGCCGTCTGGTATCTCGCGGCACGCGATACACCCGAGCAGCACCCTTGGGTTCAAGCCGGGGAACTTTCGGTGATACACCGGGGAAGGGACTCGACCAGCGAAGCTGTGGCAGAGATCCGTCTCCCGTCACGCCTGAAGAGCAGTGTGCCGTGGGCGAGGATCTTTGGCGGCAAGAACATTGTCGCCCTTACCGCAAGCTATTTCGCCTTTGGTTACACCGCGTGGATCTTCTTCGGATGGTTCTACATTTACCTGTCACAGGTGCGCGGGCTTGACCTCAAAGCAAGCGCCGTCTACTCGATGCTCCCCTTCGTCGGAATGACGATCGGTTGCCTGACGGGTGGCATCGCCAGCGACTGGATGGCACGGCGATACAGCCTTCGCATCGGACGCTGTCTGCTTCCTGCTGTCTCGATGGGGCTTACCGCTGTCTTCCTAGTCTTCGGTTCGAGCGCCCGGCAGGCCGAGACCGCAAGCCTGATTCTCGCCTCCGGCGCCGCGACCCTGTACATCTCGCAAAGCTGCTTCTGGGCCGTCACTGCCGACTTCGGCGGAGAGTATGCGGGCATCGTCTCCGGCATCATGAACATGGGCGCGCAGTTGGGGGGCGCTTGCACCGCTTCTCTCACCCCATTGATTGCCGCGCACTTCGGCTGGAACACGTCTTTCTTCGTTGCCGCAGGGTTGGCTGTCCTCGGTGCGGGATCATGGCTTGCAGTCGATCCGCAGCGGCCCCTTCTCGAGGATACAAAGCCCGCCTGATCGCCGATTCCTCCGATGGGGCCTCCGTTCGCCGATTCAGGAAAATGACCCGAACTGACCAAACATGTGCCCGCATCCGCAGCTTGCAACTCGCCAGTTCGGACAAGAGATTCACTATCCGATAGGAGCAGCCAATTTTTCCAATAACAGTTCGCTTATTAGATGAGTTGGCTCGAATATCCTAAATGCTGAAGTATCATTTCATTTTACATCTTGACATTCCACTACAGAGATTGCTAAAGTTCGCGAACTAACTATTCCCGGCTCGCAAAATCTTCTGTTTTCACCCGGCGATTGTCTTTAGACGAGACTTTAAGTTGAAGGAGCAAAATATGTCAGGTATTTCGAGAAGCGTGATCTTGGCGGCGCTGGTGTTCTTCTGTTCGGAAGTTCCAGCGATGGCCCAGGGTGTCGGAAGCATTGCCGGTACAGTTACCGATTCGTCAGGAGGGGTGGTGCCGCGCGCGACGGTTACGCTGACCAACCCACAGGGCTCCCTAGGCGGTGATCAGACAACCGTCACCAACGAGCACGGAAGCTACCAGTTTCTCCTCCTCGTGCCCGGCACGTATGTGCTCAAGGCGGATATGCAGGGTTTTCGGCAGGCGGAACTCCGGGACGTGATCGTCAACGCGGATAGGACGTCTCGCGCTGACCTCACGATTCAACTGGCGGGGACAGAAAGCAATGTGACCGTCACGGCGGATACCCAGATGCTTGATACGACGAGCGTGCAGGAAATAACGACTCTAAGCACTTCCGAGTTGGAGAAACTGCCGAACCGGTCGGACGTCTGGTCGGAAATGAAGATCGTGCCGGGAGTCATCATGACAGCGGGCGTGGGCGGCGCCTCCAGTATGGATGTAGGAGGATCGGGTGCGTTCATACAGTCGTACCCCACCGCGCGTGGCTCAACTGAAAACAAGTACGCAATCGACGGCATGGACGTCTCGGCGACCACCAGCGTAGCCGCCATACTATATCTCGACCCGACGTCCTTCCAGGAGAGCAGCTTTCAGGTTGGACAGGCGAGTGCCGAGAATGACGCCGCCGGCATCACGATGAATGTGGTTACCCGCACAGGCACGAACCAACTGCACGGCAGTGTCGGCTCGCAAGGCTCAACTTTAGGGAGCCACCTAGCCTCGGCACAGAATCTAAGCCCTCAAATGATCGCCGGCCTATTGGCGAGCGTACCGCCGTCTGTGTTGAAACTCAATCCGAGCCTGCAGCCCAATTCTAATATTCAGCAGTTCACCGATTTTAACGCCTTGATCGACGGCCCTGTGATTAAAAACAAGCTCTGGTATGTGGGTACATGGCACGACGATCGCTACAATGTTCACCAGTTGGGTGCGTACGAGCTGAACGGCACGGAGATGCTCAACGATAATACCATGTGGAATACGACGGCAAAGCTATCGTATCAGATCAGCAAGTCGTCTCAGCTATCGTACTTTAACAACTTGCAGTACAAGCTCAATGGGCACAGCAGCAACACCTTAGGCGACGACCTAGCGCGGGCTTACAAATCCAAGTATCCCGATGTAAATCAGGTGAAGTTTATCAGCGTATTAGGCACGCGATTCGTATTGGATGCGGGCTACAGCCGGTGGCGTACGCGTGACATCCAGGGCAAAGAACCAGCGGTGCAGCCCGGCGCAATCGCGGACGTCGACCTAGCAACGCAGACATACACCAATGCGCTGTCATCCTACACAGACGACGGCCAGGATCGCGATGTGGTGAAGCTCAGCGGTATCTTCACTCTCAAGTCACACGACCTGCACTTCGGGGGGGATTTTGATCGCGGCCCCTCGCCTGGCCGAAAATGGGCGACGTCAACCATGACCGCGGAGTTCCTCAACGGGGTGCCCAATGCGGTGGTTACCTCTATTATTGCGGTCAGTAACTCGAAAGCCTTCAATGCGCCCGACGTTCCAGACCAAACCTACAAGGTTTCCACAGATACAGCGTTCTACGTCCAAGACAAGTACGCCATGACACGGCGCTTGGTGTTGAATCTCGGTGTGCGGTTTGAGCGGAACACCAGCAGCATGAATGCCTCGTGTCTACCGAAGACCGCAGGATTTCCTGGTACGTGCTATCCGGCACTCACCAGTGCGCCCAAGCCTTATGCGTTCCTGCCGCGTTTGGGTGTCATCTACGACCTGAAGGGGAACGGGAAGACAGCCCTGAAGTTTGGCTTTAATCGGTACAACTCTCCAATTTTGTTTACCTTTTTGAATGATATGCTGGCGACCGGGGGTTTTGGCACCACGGTCATCTCGAATACTCGGACCTGGACCGACCTGAATGGAGATGGTATTCCCCAGCTCAATGAGCTGGGTCCCGACCCCGGTTACAATGTTCCAGCGTTGGCGGGCAATCCATTTATTGGCCATATAAGTTGGCCCCACACCTGGGAATACACGGGTGGAGTGGAGAGTCAGTTGCCCGGACAACTTGTAGCCTCGGCAACTTATGTGCGTCGACTGACCCGAGATAATATTGGATCCGAGAATTCGTCCATACCTACTTTGGCCTACACGCCAGTGACGGTGACGGAATATGTGACCGGGCAGGTCGTGCAAGTCTGGCTTCGCGATCCGGCATACGCCAAAGCGCCCATTACCAACGTCGTGTTTAACACGCCGCAGCTGAACACCGAATACTCGGCCGTAGACGTCGAAGTAAAAAAACATATGAGCCACCATTTTATGGTACTCGGCGGTGCCACGTTCCAAAGAACCACCCTCCACAGCAGCGGCGGCGACCTGAACAATCCCACAAACCGGTTGTTCGACGCTGGGGTGCCCGCCTGGTCCATTCCCTGGTCCTATCGCTTGTCTGGCGTGTATCAAGCGCCGCATGGAGTGATGGTCAGCGGCACCTTTCAGTTCGAGAGGGGGGAGGGAGAGCTAACGACGGTGCTAGTGGACAGCAGAACCATTAAGTTCAATCCCGGTCAGGCCGCGACGCAGATAGTCAATGTCGCCAAGAGCGCGGTGATTAGACCGAATGTCGTACAGCTTGATCTGAGCGCTGAGAAAAGCTGGAAGCTGACGGAGCGCCAGACACTATCGGGTCGGATCAACGCCTACAACGCGCTGAACAACGCGACGCTGACCAACGAGGTTACACAACTCGGTCCGACGTATCACCGGCCCACTGCGATTCAGGCAGGACGGATGCTCAAGTTTGGTTTCAACTATGAGTTCTGAAAACTAGTTATCGTGGCCAGGAGGATCGTATGCGCTGGTAGGGGAGGAAATGTCTCCGTGGTCGTGTTGGGCGCATCGTTCGACGCTGCTGCGTCTCTAGAATGGCGTATGAGGCGACAGAAAGCATAGCGGGTGCGCATGCCGCAGATTGGGAGCCCCGCGTCTCGTTGCCGCGGTGGCGTCCACACCTAAGGCGACCATCTCCGCTGGGTATTGGAAAGGGAGGACACTATGATATCTACCCACAATTCCGTACCTGTAGTTACTGTCCGAGACACCTGACCTCTCCAATATACGCATTTTGGAAACCCCACTGGCAGTAACTTGTGAAGCCTCTAATTGAACAAAGACTACACGGTCGAGGGCTTGGACGGATTTGGCGTAATCATAACCGCAAAGAGCAATGGCCACGACTGCGACGAGTTGTGGCTGAGATTCTAACGATGAGTGAGTTTGGCGGCCAATGGTTGGGTTTTAGGAAGAAGGGATAATCAGATGAAGGAGCGTCTTATGGGAACGAATATGAAGGAGAGTCTTATGACAACGAATTCGGTGTCCCGGCGTGATTTTTTTGGCGCGGCGGCCGGTGCGGCAATAGGCTTCTCAGCACTCGCCGATCCGGCGGCTGCAGCGGCCCAGGCAGTCGGAGTCAGGAAATCCGACCTGCCCGATCTTACGATCAAAGAAGTCAAGGTGTATGTTTTGAGGGACAGTTCCCCGAGCGACGGGCCAGTCGGCGAAACCCGACCAAGAATGCCCGGCGGCATAAATGGACCGCACGAAGACCGGCTGTTTTCAGTGGTGACTAATAGTGGGATTGAAGGCATCTACAGCACACGGGGGGAATCTGCCGGGTTGCTGGAGTATGCGAAGGGGTTGCTGGTGGGCAAGAACGCCATTGACGGTCCCTCGTTCACGTCCATTTGGGAGCCGACCCTCCGCAGGCACCCAGACAGCGCGTATGCAGCTACGATTGACTACGCGTTGTGGGACGTCATCGGCAAGGCAGTGAACCTCCCGGTCTACAAAATACTAGGGCCGTACAGGCACAAGGTGCTGGCATACGCAAGCTCGCAGCACCTCAGCAGCGTGGAGGCCTACGTCGAAGACGTAAAGCGGGCCAAGTCCGAGGGCTACAAAGGGTACAAGATCCACCCACCATGGGTCCTGAACTCTAGCGGCGGGGCACAGGCAGGTGCGCCGTCATCGCTGGTCCGGAGTCAGGGAGGCGTCGACCTGGAACTGGATATCGAAGTGGCGAAGGCTGTTCGCCAGACGAGCGGCCCCGATATGGGGTTGCTGCTCGACCGGGTGGGTGCCTATACCCGCGAGATGGCGTTGAAGGTAGGGCGCGTTCTGGACCAATTAAATTACAACGGCTTCGAAGACCCGTTGCCCTCGGTTGACCTGGAGGGCTGTGTGCAACTGTGCCGGGACATCGACACACCGGTCCAAATGGGAGAGATGTTCGTCAGCATGTATGACTATGCCCCCTATATCCGGGAGCGAGGCATGGATGTGCTACGGTTTATCGCGGGCAACATCGGCGGGATTACCGGCGGCATGAAATTAGCCAAGACAGCGGAGGTCTTCGGCATGGAATGTGTGCCGCACAACTGGGGCGATTCGTATGAGCATGCTGTGCACTTCCACATGGAGCTCGCCATGCCGAACAACATCTGGTTCGAGATGATGCAGCCGACGGGTTCCTCGGACCGCCCCTACATCATTGACAAGTTCCGGATTGATAAGGACGGATTCGTTCCCGCGCCGACGAAGCCGGGTCTGGGGCTTGAGTTGGACCGCGCCGTCATGGACAAGATGATGGCGCGGGTCGAGACGTAGAGTCTGGATGATTAGCGCCACCCCCAGGGGTCACGTCACAGGCTTTGGGGTGGGCAAGCTTGTCAGCAGGCACTCAGGGAAATACCTGTAGGTTAACCAGAATCGAATCCGGAGGTCGGGCGACGTCGTGTAATGGGGGATTTGGCTATGAATGCGAGTCCGTGTGCGCAAGCAGAAGGCGAGCGCGGATTTCCGCAGTGACTGGACTAACGATGCACTCTGCCGCTCAGCCAGCCAACGTTGTTCACTCAGCGGTGCTCTATTCAATCGGGAGCGCCATCGACGTCGCGTAAGCGTGGGGTATTGCTTTCAACTACCCGCCTTTAAAATATCGATGAGTAGTTGTGCCTGGCCAAAATAGCGATCTACTGACAAATCAGGCAGATAAGAGTACATCCGGTTTCGCCTGCTTTTCCGTGTCAAACTGGCTTCATGCTCCGCCTGTTGAGGCTCCTTTTTATTCTGGCTAACCGATCGTTTCATGCTCGCCGCGATCTGCTCCTGGAGAATCTTGCTCTTCGGCAACAGCTTTCTGTGTTGAAACGGCGGTGTCCGCAAGCCCGGTTTACCGTCGCTGACAAATTGTTCTGGGTGAATGATGCAGCGGCTCTGGGCGGGACATCCATAACCCCCAAGGCTCTTCCGTTCCGAGTATTGCCAGTGATGGACAACAGAGTACCTCTCTTACTACGGGTGGGACGGCGCAGGATAAGCCTTCTGCGGCCATTCCGGAGGAATCGCCTTCAGGGGAATCGGCGGTGGCTCCTTCTTCGCTTCGAGACACGGATGGACCTTCAACCGAGACCAATTCGACTGTAGCGGACCGCGCACCGGCTGACGCGCATGATGCTGCCGCACCCGAATCGGAGAACCCATCAGACATCCAAAGCACGTTAGATGGTTGGGCAAAGGCAATCAATGACAACAACGTGACGTTGGAGATGAGATATTACGGCGACCGACTGGATCGGTATTTTCTCGCGCGCGACGTAACTCAGGATTTCGTTGCGCAAGACAAAGCGCAATTCTATCGAAAGGGCAAGCGCTTCCTCGACTACCACGTTGAAAACGTCATAGTGGACCAGCAGTCGCCCGAAAAGGCGACAGTATCTCTGGTCAAACGGTGGACGATATCTGACGGCTTCGGCACTAAGTCAGGCGAAATCCGGTCGCGCCTGTGGCTGACACGCGACGCAGGTCACTGGACGATTACAGGCGAGCAAGATCTGCTTAAGTCTGCAACCCATTCCAGGAACACAGGTTCCGAACTAGACAGTGACATACGTTTGCTGATGGTCGCCTATTGGAGCGTATTGAATCAAGGCAAATACCTGGGTGCCCTGCGGAGATAAGGGCGGAGATCGCCTGCGAGTGTGCCATATCTGAGATATGTTCTACACTGTTCTCCTTTTACGGCGGGTTTCATTCCGGCCGCGGGGGAGAGAGAGCGGTGTTTATGGCCATCAACAAACAGACGGTTAAGCTGTACTGGGTAACGACGGCTGATCACGACGAAGATTGGTTCATCCTCGCCGAGAGTGCAAGAAGTGCGCGGGCGTATCACGAGGATTATGAAGGCTACGGTAAAGGGGATGCTCGCTCCCGTCTGATCGTCTCTGATGTCACCCTGAAGGAGTTCATGAGCGGAACCCCACCGTGCCACGCCCAGTTCCAGGACCTCTTCCAGATTGGCTTTGAGAGCACCGGCGCGATCCCGAATCGGCGCCGGGCGGGATGCAACGGGGAGATCTTCAGGGAAGGGATACTTGAGGCCATCATCGAGCTTGGACGGAATCAGCTGACGGTGACGATGCGGGAGAACGGCGGGCTGCAGTTGAACGAAGCAACCTCCTCAACGATGGAACCGGAGGCTGCACCGGGGGTGAAAACGGGACTGCGACTCGTCTAGTAGGAGTGAGACTGGACAGCTCTTCGGTGGGCTGCCAGGTGGTGGGCGGCGGCGGGCGAAAAATGGCGTGTAGGTGCGGCACGGTGCAGAAGTGCCAGTGGAATATAGAAATCACCGATTATCGCTCAGAACGCGAAAAACCCAGCAAATGAGGTGCGGCACGGTGCAGAACTTCCAGTGACAACTTAAAAACACCTGTTTTCAGCCCCGATATGTAAAAAGGTGTACAGATACTTTTTGCCGGCGACTTGAACCTCATTTCGAGCTCTCCGCCGGACCCCTGCGGGAGGGGATTTCGGGCCCTGATGGAGAGAGCAAACCGGGTAGGTGGCAGCAAGCCGGGAACCTCTGCGAAGGACTGCTGTGGGCTGGCTGGGATGACGGCGGGATAGGGGCGAGGGGATCGCCGACGGGCGCGCGAGGGAAGTTTTTGTGTGGGTTGGACGAAGGGTCCAGGTTGGGTCGCCCGTGCGCGAGGGAGATATTTAAGTGCTCCGGACGAAGGGACCTAGTCTATATATAGAGGTCCTTCCGGAACCGGCCATATCCCTGGTCGATCAGCTCACGGTTGATGTTGACGCCGTCTGCTTCGATGACTGCACGGGCATGCTGGCTGTTGTCGGCGGCACCGCGCGCGACGGTCAGGTTGACGCGGGTGCCTTCGGCCAAAGCGGTGGAGAGATAGACGTCCCGCTCACGCAGCTTGTTGTCGGCAAGTCCTGCAGCCTGAGCCCG
>PKWK01000201.1:41613-41809 GCA_003133205.1 Granulicella sp.
TCGACCTGGAGGGTTGACTCCTTGGTCTGACGGACCTGGTCGACGATCTGTTCGTAGTGGGCACGCAGCTCTGGATTACCGTTGGCTTGCTTGTCGACGACGGCGCGGATGCGGTTGTACTCACGGGAGTAGGGCGCCACGTCGGCCAGGATGCCCAGCTTGTTGATGTCGGGATAGTCTTCTGGGTTGAGGCCTT
>PKWK01000219.1 GCA_003133205.1 Granulicella sp.
TGCAGATCGAGCGCCAGTTGCGTGTCCGAGGAGACGACGGCGATGCGGATATCAGGGGCTGTCCTGGAGCCGAGGAAGATGCTGCCGAGGAGGAATCCGCCCATGATGACGGGGATCATGACGGTGGTGATGAGGAACCCGCGGGTGCGGATGCGCTCGACGTACTCGCGGTGCGCAATCAGCCAGACATTGCGCATGGAGACAGCTCCCATCCTAGGCATCGAGGTAGCTCCCTTCAGGTTCGCGGAGTTGGTCCACGGAGAGTTCGAGGTCGTTCTTCTCCGGCGATTTCTCCTGCACGTTTTCGATAAAGATCTCCTCGAGTGTCGGCTCGGTCACCTCGAAGCGAGTGACTCGCGCAGACTGCAGCGCCCGGGCGATCAGCGATTGCGCGTCGTCGGCCAGGGTTGGGGAGGGACGCAGCTTGATCTCGGCCATGCCGGGATATCGCTTGAGGCTTTCGATGGCCGGGTGTCCGAGGAACTCGTCACCGCCTTCGAAGGTGATGTGGACGCGGTTGCGCGGATAGCTGGATTTGATCTTGCTCATGGAGCCGGAGAGGACAAGATGGCCGCGATGGATCAGCGCAATTTGGTCGCAGAGCTTCTCGACCTGGTCCATACGGTGGGTGGAAAAGAGGACGGCCTTGCCCTCCTGGCGAAGTTCCAGCAGCGTATCCATTAACAGGGACGCATTGACCGGGTCGAGGCCGCTGAACGGTTCGTCCATGATGATGAGGTCGGGGTCGTGCAGTAGCGACGCGATGAACTGGATCTTCTGCTGCATGCCCTTGGACAGGTCTTCGGTCTTCTTGGTGAGCGCTTCGGAGATCTGCAGCCTTTCGGCCCAGGCGCGAGCTCTTTGCTCCGCCAGGGATGCGCTGAGATAGTGGAGTTGGCCGAGAAAGACGAGCTGATCCAGCACGTTCATCTTCTTGTAGAGGCCGCGCTCCTCGGGCAGGTAGCCAACGCGGCCGAGGATGCTGCGGGTGAACGGCTTGTCGAAGAGCGAGACCGAGCCCGAGTCGGGGACCGTGATGCCGATCATCATTCGGATGGAACTGGTCTTGCCCGAGCCGTTGGGCCCGAGCAGTCCGAACATGATTCCCGGCTCGATGGTGAAGGACAGGTCCGCGACGGCGACTTTGGTGTCGTAGACCTTGCGAACATGTTTAAGCTCAACGATGGGCATGCGGACTCGAACGGACTCTAGGAGACAGGAACGACTAAGTTTAGCAGTGCGGCTCAGGCCCGCGTACATACAACTACCGGGTGCCGGCGCTTGACACCCTTCGGCCGCGGCAAGCTAGAATGGAAAGAGTCGAACTCAGGCGCACGTTCTGGCCTGGGCCGCCAAGCCGTACCTCTGCTTTTCATCGCCGGCAATGCCAATCCTTTGAAAAGAGAATGGGCTTCGTCAAGCGAGCCCATCACCCGACGCGCCTGTTGTAGATGCGGTGTGTTTTTGGGAGGCTGATTGGCGGTTTATGCAGGACACACTCGCTCATCGCGATCAACCGTAGTACCGACCGACGGCAGAAGCCGGGTCGAAGGAGATCAACCATGCGTCACCGCAATGCAGGATTCAAACTTAGCCGCAACCCGAGCCACCGCCGCGCCCTTCTCCGCAACCTTGTCACCTCCATCATTTTGATGGATCGCGTGGAGACCACGATTACCAAGTGCAAAGCCACCCAGCCGCTGGTTGAAAAGATGATCACGCTGGGCAAACGGGGCACGGTTCATGCGCGCCGGCAGGCGCTGAGCTACCTGATGACGCCGGAGTCGGTCGACCGCTTGTTTGGAGTCGTGGCCCCGCGTTACAGCGACCGCAACGGCGGCTACACACGCATTACACGCAGCGGCGCACGTAAGGGCGATGCGGCGGAGATGGCGTACATCGAACTGCTCGGCGCCGAACATGAGTTGGATGAGAAGCGCCAGAAGCGCGAAGAGGCTCGCGCGAAGAAGCGTGAGGAGATGGCCAAGCAGCTCGAAGAGCAGAAGCCAGGCGAAGCTCCGGACCCGAACGCTGAGCCATAACCTCAATCCAGTCAGCCGAATTTGATCCACCCGCCCGCCGCAAGAGAGTCTCTCGCGGCGGGCTTTTCTGTGCCTGCGCGGAGGGGTTTGGAGGCGGGCAGAAGGTGGGGACAACTCCTTTTAATTCAATAGCATCTAACCTCTTAGAGGTTTTAATTTATGCGTACTATCACTTCGTTTGCGTTGGCTGCGGTTGCGGGAATTGCTATGTTGGCGGCGCCTGTCGCGTCTCAGGCCCAGGTCAGCATCAGCATTGGCGTCGAACCTTCGTGTCCCTATGGCTACTATGACTACGCGCCGTACCGCTGCAGTCCGAATGGCTACTATGGACCGCAGTATTTCAATGGTGGAGCGTTCATTGGTGTCGGCCCCTGGTTCCACGGCGCGAACGAGTTCCATGGAACGGTGAACAACCGATATGACCCGCAGCATGGGTACAAGGGAAGAATGCCGAATGTTGGCGACAAATACGAAACGCCGGCCAAAGCGAAAGCCTTCAAAGGCAACGAAGAGCGCGATGGGCGTGGGAATGTAAGTGGCGGTAGAGGCAATAGAAGGTAGCTGCTGTAATTCACTCTGGTAACTCGAAAAGGCCGCTTGTCCGACAGCATATTTGTCGGCTTGCGGCCTTTCCTGATTTGCGAAGAGACTGCACACGTGGAGCGCTGGGTGAGGGGTCTGTGATCTTATAGAGAGCGAAACGCCATGGAAGACACGTACATCGTCGTGCTGACAACGGTTGGGACGAAACAGTTCGCTAACGATCTGGCGCACTCGATTGTGAGTGCGAGGCTGGCGGCCTGTGTGCAGATTCAGTCGGTGCAGAGCGTGTATCGCTGGAAGGAAAAGGTATGCGCCGAGCCGGAGTGGCTACTGGCGATCAAGACGACCGATCAGCAGTATGCAAGTCTGGAGCAGCACATTAGGGCCAATCACTCGTATGAGACGCCGGAGATTGTTCGGCTGCCGATTGCGGGCGGCTCGCGGGAGTATCTTGCGTGGATTGGTGAGTGCGTGGGGTAGGAGGGGGCGGGGTCAGGCGGCGTTGGCGTGGTCCTGGCGAGGCTGGGGGAGGAAGAAGCTCATGACGGTCCCTGAGTGCTCTCCTTGCCGGCTGCGGCAGCGCATGTAGCCGCCTTGTTTCTCGACGAGGCTCTTGGTCATCCACAGGCCGATGCCGGTGCCGATGTCCGCCTTGGTGGTGAAGAACGGGACAAAAATCTGCCGCTGAACCTCCGGCGTCATTCCGCTGCCGTTGTCCGCGAGGGTAATACGGACGCCATCCTGCAATCCGTTGATCCAGTCCTTTGCGGTCTGGGCGCGCAGCCACAACTTTCCGCCGTCGGTCGACGCATCGATGGCATTGGCGACCAGGTTGGCGAGCGCCTGCTTGAACTCGCCCTGCTTGGTGAAGATCTTCAGCTCCGGATCGGCTGATATCTCCGTCTCCAATCGCTTGTAGCGGAGCTTGCTCTGGTAGATGATCATGACGTCGCCGATCAAGTCCGCGACGCTGACCCAGCGATGCTTGGAGTTGTCGCGATAGAACCCAAGGGTTTGCTGGGCGATCTGGGCGACGCGCGCGAGTTCCTGGTCGGCGATCTCGAGGTACCGAAATACATCTTCCGGCACCCCTTCGCTGGTCTTCGCCAGGTAGATGAAGTTGGTCACCGCTTCCAATGGGTTATTGATCTCATGGGCGATGGTGGCCGCGAGACGGCCGGTCGCGGCGAGTTTTTCCGCTTGCATGACGGCCATCTGGGCATACTTCAACTCGGAGATGTCGCGGGAGACCGCAATCAGCCGCTCAATCTCTCCATCGTTGCCGAGCACCGGCGTGATCTTGACGTCCCAACTCTTGGGAACGCCTCGCAGCGTTGGGCATTCTCCGTGGAAGCTTCCGGTCCCGCCCGCCTGCGCGACCGCAAGCGCAGCCTCCGCTCTGGGGTGGTCTTGTTCGCTCCAGAAGTCGATCCAGCGGCGGCCAAGGAACTGGCTGATGTCGTCAATTTCAAGCGCTTTCTGGCCGGGAGGGTTCATGTACTCCAGGCGTCCTTCTAGGTCGAGCACTTTGACGCAGTCGATGCTGCTTTCCACGATCTTCCGGGAGAATTCCTCGCTGCGCCGCAGCTTCTCTTCGACACGCTTGCGCTGGGCGATCTCCTGCTCGCGCGCTTCCACTACTGCACTGAGCGTCTGCGACTTCTGCTGCAGCGAGCTGACCATGCGCAGGCGCTGGTCTTCGTCGGAAAGCGAGGTGTAGCTCTCGGCGGGGATGACGTTGCTGTGCTCCTCGCATACCTGGCGGAACAGGTCACCCTGCGAGCCGTCGCCAAAGGATGCCACGGAATACGCGCATCGCAATGAAAAGGAGTGGGTGCGGGCGAGCTCGTTCCATAGTTGCTCCAGCCGGATGGCGGCCTCGCGTTTGCCATCGGCCCAGAGCAGGGCGACCATCTCTCCAAAGGCAACCAGCGAGTGGGTTTTCTCCGGAATCGCGGACATGGCGCGCAGAAGAGCAGCTTCGATTACGTTGGAAAAGAGCAGCTTGTCCGGCCATCCGTCCACCATGAACTGGGTGAGGGTTTCCTCGGCGTCGAGGCTGATATAGCGGCTGTTACGCGCGGCAAATGGAACGTCGATTCCCCAGGCCTTCAGTCGTTCGGCGAGTTCCTCGCGGTGCTTCGCGGTGGCTATGACGAGGCAGGCGCCACCCGTGCCGAGTGCCGAGCCGACATATTCACTCAGGCTGTTCAGGAATGCGGCGTCGTCTTCGTAGAACTGCACCGCGTGGGAGCTGGAGTTGGCGGCGGCAGGAACTTCGGAGGCATGCACGATCGAACTTTGAAGAGTCCCGACTGCCCCTTCGTACGATCGAGTGTATGTGTCCAAGGTCCGCCTCCGGATGTGTTGCAGTTGCAGGTCATCTAGACACTCGAAAGAAGCGGAGGGCAACCTCTTTTGTGATGCACCGGGGAAGGCAATCGTTGTCCGAAGTCTATGTGCTGCATCGCACCTTCGGACGCTATCGCGGCGACGTTTAGACGGCGCAGTTCAATGACGAAGAAGGGCTTAGAATCTGAGGGGATGCGCGGGATTTGAGTTGGAAGAGGCGAGATGAAGCGACGCGAGGTGTTGAAGGCCGGTCTGGCTGCGAGTGCGGCAGCGGGTATGGCGTTCCGAGGGCTGGCGTATGGCGAAGGGCAGGCGGCGGGCGGGGCGCAGGCTGATGGATTTACGGTGGGCAGACTCCCTGAGAGCAGTTTTGCGGAGAACCGCGCGAGTTGGGTGGCAATGCTGGACCGGATCTGTCGGCCGCTGTTCAACGCGCTGAATGAGCGGCGGTTGAAGGCGGTGATGCCGGTGGAGGCGGCCGCGGGCAAGGAACAGGGGCGGCGGAAGACGACTTACCTGGAGGCTCTGGGGCGGGCGCTGGCTGGGATGGCTCCGTGGCTGGAGCATGGGGCGACGGCGGGCGCGGAAGGGGAGCTACGAGCACGGTATTGCGAGATGGCGCGGGCGGCCATTGCGGCCGGGGTGGATAAGGCGTCGCCGGATTACATGGACTTTGGCAGCGACCGGCAGACGATTGTGGATACGGCGTTTCTTTCACTGGCGATGCTGCGGGCTCCGCAGGAGCTGCGGGAGAAGCTGCCGAGCGCGGTGCGCGGACAACTGGCGGAGGCGATGCGGGCGACGCGGGCGGGGCTTGCGCCCTTCAATAACTGGCTGCTGTTCGTGGCGACGATTGAGGCAGGGCTGTATGCGCTGGGTGAGCCGTGGGACCGGGCGCGGGTGGACTACGGGCTGCGCGAGTTGAGCGGCTGGTATGCCGGCGATGGCACGTATGGCGATGGGCCGCACGCTCACCAGGACTACTACAACTCGTTCGTGATCCATCCGTTTCTGCTGGCCCTGATGGATGCGGTGGGCAAGCAGGACGCGGCGTGGGGAGCGATGGTGGCGGCTATCCGGGAGAGGGCGACGCGGTATGCGGCGATACAGGAACGGATGATCGCGCCAGATGGGACGTACCCGATTGTGGGGCGGTCGATCGCGTATCGCTGCGGGGCGTTTCATCTGCTGGCGGACGCGGCGCTGCGACAGACGCTGCCGAAGGAGGTTTCGCCGGAACAGGTGCGGGGCGCGCTGACGGCAGTGATGCGGAAGACACTGACTCCGGCGGGGACATTCGACGGCGCGGGATGGTTGCGGATCGGGCTGGCGGGACATCAGCCTTCGCTGGGTGAGGACTATATCTCGACCGGGAGCCTGTACCTGTGCACGACGGCGTTTCTGCCGCTGGGATTGCCGGCCGGGGACCGGTTCTGGAGCGGGGCTGCGGCGCCATGGAGTTCGGTGAAGGTTTGGGGCGGCGTGGACTTCAAGGCCGACCACGCGTTGGATGGGTGATTAGGCCGCTGGATCGCGACGACTGGGCGGCTGGGCGTAGGTTTCGGCGAAGGACTCGTCGGGAGAGGCCGCGGGCCAACCAATCATCACCAGGAAGACGTCGAAGACGAAAAGAGCAATGGCGATGTCGTTGAAGATGGTGGCCTGATGCGGGTCCGGCCAGCATTGATTGGCGGCCCAGAAGAGAAATGCGATGGCCAGCAGGATCGCTTTGAGCCACTCCTTGGGCGGAGGCCGATGGACGCTCTGGTACACGAGATAGGCGACGGCGATCATGGCGAGGGGGAATGCGCCGAGGAGGTCGTGGGCGCGGGCGGGAAAGAGCGCCGGGGCAACGTCCCAAAGCAGGAGTACGGCAACGCCTGCGAGCGTGATGACTCCGAGGAAGACTGGGATGGCTCTGTGGGCTCGGTCGAGACGGGTGTACATAGAGTGAGGTTATCGCAAAGGGCGAGGCGTTTCCTTGGGTGGAGGGTGTTTCGAACGCAGCCGTTGGATATTAATGGCAGCATTAACGGGAGTGCCAAGAACGGTAATACCTCTTGCGTGCAAAATCGTGGTGAAGTGGGGTCCTGACATCTAACCTAATTGCAGGAGCGTGCGCCATGAGCCATCAGACTATTGACCTTACCGATGAGCTTACGAATGCGATTCAATCCGTGGTTGAATCCTTCGAGCCCTATCGGGCCGACCATCGCCCGGATCTGGCGGATGTGGACCGCTGGCTGATCTGGAACAATCAGACCTCGGAACGGCTGGGCATCGTGGCTCTGGCCGGGCCACAGGAACATGCACTGTCGCTGGTGGAGAAGAAGACGCTGCTGCGCTCGCGCGCGATGGATCTGCTGCGCAACGTGGCTTAGCGCGGGGGAGTTGTTACACTCAGTTGGGTTATGAAACTGAGAACAAAAACCGCTGCGAAATCCGGCGTTAAGCGGGACTATCCGACACCGGCTCTTGAGAAGGGTTTGGACATTCTGGAGCTGTTCGCCAGCACTCCAGGCGGCCTGACGGTCAGCGAAGTGGCGCGCAAGTTGAACCGCACCGTCTCCGAGATATTCAGGATGTTGCTGTGCCTGGAGCAACGGGGCTATCTTTCGCAATCGGAGAACCGGGAGCGGTATCAACTGACGTTGCGACTCTTTCGCCTGGCGCAGGAACACCCGCCGACCAAACGCCTGGTCACGGAAGCGCTGCCGGTGATGCACAGCGTGGCGCATGAGCTGCGACAGTCGTGTCACCTGGGAGTGATCGACGGTGGACACGTGGTGATTGTCGCGCAGGTGGATGCTCCGGAATCTACTGGCTTTTACGTCAAGATGGGGTCGAAGGTGGAGCTGATGCACGCTGCGACAGGACATGTGATTCTTGCGTACCAGACGGAAGACTCACGCAAGCGAGCCCTGGAAGAGTGGGCCCGTGAGACGCAGCGGAAGAAGCCAGCGGACCTGGACGCCCATCTTGCGAAGATCCACCGGCGCGGCTACGAGAGACGGGCGAGCTATCAGGTTACCGGTGTCGTGAATGTCAGTTTCCCCGTGCTGAGTGCGAATGGGAATGCTGTCGCCGGGCTTACGATTCCCTACGTGAAGCGCATTGAGGACAAGATCGGCATTCCTGACGTGGTGAGGGTGATGCGAGACGCGAGCCAGGAAATATCCGAGGCGCTGGGAGCGGCGCCGGGAGCGTCCAAGACACGGCGCGGCGCACGCGTGACGAAGTAACGCGTGGTTCGTGCGCTACACGCTGCGGGGCTACTTATCGTCCGGCTCAAGTCGCGTCCCTAGCAGTTTGGGACTCGTGGACGCCAGGCTCGTGCCAAAATGGTAGGTGAGCCATCATGCCAAACGAGATCATCCCGGAATCTTCCCCCGCAGTTGAAACCACACCTGAATCTACTGAAGAGTCGTTTGGTGAGCTGCTCGCGCAATTTGAGCACACCCATTCCCACAAAGCAGAGGACGGCACAAAGCAACTGCAAGGCACAGTCGTCTCGATCGACGCCGAATTTGTGTACCTGGATATCGGCTACAAATCCGAGGGGATTCTGCTGCGGAATGCATTTGAAAACAATGCCGAAGGAGTATCTCCGGGAGACACTTTTCCCGTTTCGGTGAAGGGCCGCAATGCCGAACGTTACTACGAGCTTTCGCGCCACAAAGTCATCCAGCCCGTCGACTGGGCATCGCTGGAGGAAGCCTTCACACAGAAGACTCCGGTTGTGGGGACGGTGACCGCGGTGGTGAAGGGCGGCCTCACCGTCGATGTTGGCGTACGCGCGTTTATGCCGGCTTCCCGCAGTGGAGTGCGCGACGCGGCAGAGATGGAGAAGCTTGTCGGCCAGGAGATCACCTGCCGCATCACCAAGCTGGACGTGACGGATGAGGACGTGGTTGTCGACCGCCGCGTGATTGCTGAAGAGCAGGCGCGTTCCCTCGAACAGGGCCGCTATTCCGAACTAAAAGAGGGTGACATCGTCAGTGGCCAGGTCCGCAGTTTTGCCGCGTACGGCGCCTTTATCGATCTTGGCGGAATCGATGGCCTGTTGCATATCAGCGACATCGCGTTGAGCCGCGTGACTACTCCGGAAGACGTGTTGTCGATCGGCCAGCAACTCCAGCTCAAGGTGCTCAAGGTCGATGCCGAGAGCAGGCGCATCTCCCTTGGGCTCAAACAGCTTGAGCCGGAGCCATGGGATTCCGCGGCAGACAGATATACGGTCGGCCAGCGGATCAGCGGCACCGTTACGCGACTGATGGACTTCGGAGCATTCGTCGAGATGGAGCCTGGGATCGAAGGTCTCATCCATGTTTCGGAGATGTCGTGGGTGAAGAAGGTTCACAAGCCCAGCGACATTCTGAAGCCAAGGGACACGGTTGAGGTGGTGGTGTTGGCCGTGAGTCCGGGCGAACACCGGATCTCGCTCGGGCTGAAGCAGGCGCTCGGAGACCCGTGGACAGAGGCGCCGCAAAAATTTCCCGTGGGTTCGGCAATCGAAGGCCCGGTGACGCGCCTGATGAAGTTTGGCGCATTTGTGCAACTGACGGAAGGCGTTGAGGGACTTGTTCACGTCAGCGAGATCGTTGCTGATCGGCACATTCACCATCCGCAGGATGTACTGAAAGTGGGTCAGATCGTCAAGGCGCAGGTGCTCGCCGTCGACACGGAAAAGCGGCAGATCAAGCTCAGCATGAAACAACTGGTTCCCACCAGCCTCGGCGAATATCTGGAGGAGCACAGCGAGGGCGATGTGGTCTCTGGTCGCGTTGTGGAGCAGACACCGGAGTTTGCCACGATTGAACTTGGCGAGGGGATCCGCGCCAAGTGCCGATTGGCGACAAGCGCTCCTGCCGCGGCGAAGAGCAGGAGCGACACAGGGGTTGACTTGTCGTCACTGACATCAATGCTAAGTGCTCGCTGGAAGGGTGGAACGGCGCCTTCCGGCAGCCAGCCGGAGCCGCTCAGCGTGGGCCAGATTCGCAGTTTCCGGCTTGTAAAACTCGACCGCGAGGCGCAGAAGTTCGAGCTGGAATTGGCTTAGCCATTCGCTGAGGCACATCCACGAATATTGCGTCATCCGCCTGGATGAATGGCTTTTTGCTGGCTGACGTCGTTGCCGTCGCCGCTCTTCAAACTGCGGAAGACGATCGTCGATGCGATGGTCAGTACGCCGAGGGCGATGAGAGCTTTGTGGATTCCGTGAATCATCTCGGCCGGGTCGGAGTGAGATCTGGGAATGAAGAACGCTGTGGCCAGCCCCGCGATGGCTACGCCGAAGCTGATTGACATCTGCTGCATGGTGCTGGCGATGGAGCTTGCGCTGCTGGCGTCCTGCTCCGTGATGTCGGCGTAGACCAGCGTGTTCATGCTGGTGTACTGCAGTGAGCTGAACGCTCCGTAGAGGAAGGCCTGGAGAACGATGGCCCAGACCGGCGTACCCAGGCCGATGGTGGCGAAGACCATCAGCAGAATGCCGAGGATGATGGTGTTGGAGACAAGGACGCCGCGATAGCCGATGCGTCGCAGCAGTCCCGGCATGAACGCCTTCATGCTCATGGCGGCGAGTGCCTGGGGCATGACGAGCAATCCGGACTGGATCGGGGTGAAACCCAGGCCCACTTGATAGAGGAGGGGCAGGAGAAACGGCACTCCGCCGATTCCCAGTCGAGTGAAGAAGCCGCCGCCCGCAGCGGCCCGAAACGTACGAATGCGGAATAATTTGAGCTGGAGCAAAGGGAATTCAAGACTGTTGGCGTGGATTCCGTATCCGGCGAGCAGGACGAGCGACATGCCGAGGAGGCTGGACATCTCCCGTGAGCTCAGAGCATGTTCGCCGAAGATCTCCAGTACATACGACAGCAGTCCGATGCCGGAGCCGAAGAGAATGAGTCCGACGACATCAAGCGGGTGGGTCTGCTCTTCGCGGTAGTCGGGCAGATGCAGATAGACGAGGATCAGGCCTGCGAGGCCGATGGGGATATTGAGGAAGAAGATGAAGCGCCAGTGCAGATAGCCGACGATGAGGCCTCCGGCGATGGGTCCGAGCATAGGAGCTATCAGGGCCGGGATGGAGACGAAGCTCATGGTGCGGATGAGTTCGGATTTGGCGAATGTTCGCACCAGGGTGAGCCGGCCGACGGGGACCATCATCGCTCCGCCGCAGCCCTGCAGGATGCGGCACGCGACCAGCAGGTGAATGTTGCCCGATATTCCACATAGAAAGGAGCCAAGGGTGAACAGGCCAATTGCAGATGCGAATACGAGACGGGTTCCGAACCTGTCCGCCATCCAGCCGCTGATCGGGATGAAGACGGCGAGGCTTAGCGTGTAGCTGGCCAGCACCGCCTTCATGCTGAGGGGAGCGACGCCGAGGGCCGCAGAGATGGCGGGAACTGCGGTGTTGAGAATCGTCGTATCCAGCGACTCCATGAAAAATGCGACGGCGACGAGCCACGGCAACAGGCGCCGGGCGGCGTCTGTTGGAGTGGATGAAGGCGGAGGCGCAATCAACGGGCCGGGAGGATTCATACGGAGGAACTTCGGGGAGGACTCACCGCCATCATGTTAGCCGATGTATCCAACATCCAGAACAGAGGCCGGACTGGAGCTGGACCGAGATCGCTACTTCAACGTCGATTCAAACTGTGCGCGCGAGTAGATAAGGGCCTTCTGCAGTTGCTGGGCGAAGTTCTGCGCGGATGCCGTCGTGTGCTGGCTGTAGATGAAAGCGCCCAGCGAGAGATACGTCAGGAAGGTGCGGTTGCTGATTGTCGAACGCCAGCCGAGGACCCGGATGACGAAAAGGATCCATACTCCACGCACAAGCAGGACGAGCATGCACATCCTCCGCAGGGCCCGGGAACATTGGATTTAGGAAGTAAACCAGATAATCCGCCAAGGCTGCATCGCAGTCAAGAGCGAAGTTACAGCATCAAGTCAAGTCCGTGGAAGGGCGGAAAGGGCGACGTGGTGGGCGGTGTGGCTCGCGCAACCCGCAAGTGTGGACTCAAGTTTGGGATATACCTCTCGCCCTGGGATCGACATGAACCCAAGTACAAAGACTCCGCCGCCTATGACGACTACTACCAGGCAGAGTTCTAATGATTGCGCAGTCCCGCCGCTTACGTCCCGCAGAATGTCGCACTGACGCACTCCTCGGGGCGGGCTGGCGTGGTGTACCGCTCCAGGTCCGGCCTGTCCTCGTATGGGCGTGACACGACGTCCAGTAATTCCTCGAACGGTTGGAAGTCCTGCCGGTTGACGGCGGCATCGAGCGCCGCCTCGACCACGTGATTGCGCGGGATGAATGCCGGATTTGACCTCCGCATCATCGCAGCGCGTGCCTGGCCCGAGACAGGCTCTTCTTCCAGGCGCCGGCGCCATTCAGCAGCCCACGAGTCATAGGCGCTGGGGTCGGCGAAGAGCGCACGTGCTCCCCCGCCGCCTTCCAGTCCGGCCGCGGCATCGCACAGCCGGCGGAAGGTCAGGGTGAAGTCAGCGTGGTTGGCTGCCATGCGCTCCAGCAGGTCCTGCGCCAGCGCGGCATCGACGTCGCGCTCAGTGAAGAGGCCAAGCTTGCGGCGCAGGCCGGCCATGCGAGCCGCCTCAAACTGCGGCTCGAACGCGACGAGCGCCTCCTTGGCCGAGGCCAGCGCTGCCTCTTGATCTCCGGCCTCCTGCTCCAGAAGGGGCAGCAATGCCTCGGCCAGGCGCGTCAGGTTCCAGTGTGCGACGGGAGGCTGGTTGCCATAGGCATAGCGTCCGTTGAGGTCGATGGAGCTGAAGACTT
>PKWK01000243.1 GCA_003133205.1 Granulicella sp.
TACTGGAAGGTGCCCACGCGCAGGTGGCTCGCCGCTACCCGGGTCAGCACGGCTCCGGGCAGGACTGTTTCGCGCAGCACCTGTTGCCCCGTGGTCACCGCGGCCAGGGCTCGGGTGGTCGGCAAGCCGAGCGCCGCCATGGCCTCGCTCACGATGTACTCGCGCAAGACCGGACCGAGCGCCGCCCTGCCGTCGCCGCGGCGGGAGAAGGGGGTTGGGCCGGAGCCCTTGAGCTGGATGTCGTAGCGCACGCCGTCACGCCCCATCACCTCACCCAGCAGGTTGGCGCGGCCGTCGCCGAGCTGAGGCACTAAATGCCCGAACTGGTGCCCGGCATAGGCGATTGCCAGAGGCTCGGCCCCCTCGGCCACGCGGTTGCCGGCCAGGATCTCCACGCCTCGCGCGCTTGCCAGCGCCTCCGGATCGAGCCCGAGGCTCCGGGCCAGTTCCACATTCACCTTGACCATGCGCGGGGCTGCTACCGGTGTCGGGTCCAGCCGCGCGTAGAAGCGCTCCGGCAAGCGGGCATACGTGTTTTCGAAGCCGAAACGGACGGACTGGTGGTCGGGGGCCGAAGTTCCGGGCAACACAATCGCGGGAGCATCTGGTGAACTCATGATCTATTTGATGTCGGTATGCTGTTTTCGCTTCCAGCTCAGGAACCGAGCCAGCCATATCATACAGGTGCCTGTATATACGGAAGCTCCCTCGTGATGCCGGTCACAGGCTGCCGTTGCCGCCAGCTGAGACAATGATCCGTGCTGCGCGAGGATCAGAAAATGGCTACGGCTACGGCGACACAAGCGAAGACGATGCATACTCTCCCCGGAGATGCGGTGCGCCAGATTCAATGGCGATTTGCGGACCGCTTCGATCTGCAGATGCTGGTACAGTCCTCCCGGGCCGTGGCGCGAGGAACGGTAGCCCGCATGGTGGCCGCCGGCGAGCGTAATACCCACGAGTGGACACCCGCCAAGAGCGAGATGATGGAGGCGTTCGATCGCGCCGGCATCACCGCTGCCTTTATGGAGCCGGAAGAGGGCGGATTCATCGCTGGGCCGAAAAACCTGGCGCTGGCACTTGCCGCCTTTGAACTGGCTTGGGTAGATGGCGGCGCGGCGACCGCAAGCCTGGCGAGCTTTCTGGCGCTAGCGCCCATCCATGAGTGTGGCACCGCCGAGCAGGTGCGGCATTACAAGGGACTGGCCGCCCCGCCACAGGCAGGTGAAGACCGCAAGCCGTGGCGAGGAGCCTTCGCGCTGACCGAGCCACTCCCCTATGTGGGCGTGGACACCGGCGTGTTGAGCGGCAAGGTGAGCGTCGTTGAGTGGAAGGACGGCCAGGAACCCATGCTGCAGGTGGACAAGCGCGGACGGTTCATCACCAATATCGCCTTCGCCAACTTCGTCACCGCGGCGGTGACCTCCGACGATCCGCGCATCAAGGGCAGTTGCATGGTGATTCTCGAGGAGGGCGATGAGGGCATCTTCGACCGTGGAACGCCGACCAAGAAGCTGGTTCATCAGCTCTCTTCGACCGGCGATCCGGTCTTCAATCTGAAGGTTCCGGCGAGCCGCATCATCGGCGGATATACCGTGCAGGATGGGGTGATCGTCCCCCGGTTTAACCACAGCGAGGTGATTGAGGCGGTGTTTCGCCGCACCCGCGTGGGCGTTGGTCTGATGACGTCCGCCAAGCTGCTGTCGGCGGTTGAGCCGGTGATCCGTTACCAGCGCGGGCGCTTCCGCGGGGCCGCGGGCGCCAAGCCTGGTTCGATGCGCTACGAGTTCGGCATCCAGCAACGCGAGGATGCATTGCACCGGCTGGTCGATGTCTGGGCCACGGGAGAGGCCGCCACGTCGCTGGGCTTCGCTACCGCAAGGCTGTTTGACGACTTGGACCCAATAGAGAAGCAGAAGAACGCGATTCTGAAAGAGCGCGGAGTGGTGGGCCGGCGGGCGGAGCTAAGGGCGCTGCACGAGAGCGAGCAAAGAGCGGTTGAATTGCTTGCACTCGAACCCGATGATCCGCGCCGGATCGCACTGGCCGCCGATCCGCTGGTCGATTTTGTTCTGAAGGACTCCGAGGCCAACGTGCTGTGCCCGGCGACCAAGCTATGGAACACCGGCAACGGGGCGAACATGATGCGCGAAGCGGTAAGCCTGATGGGCGGCTACGGCATCACCGAGGACTGCCCGGGATTTCTGGCCAACAAGTGGATGGATGCCCAGTTGGAGGCAACCTACGAGGGCCCGGAGGCAGTGCAGTGGCGCCCGAAATCACCGCCGTGTCGAAGCCAAAGAGCAGTCCACCTAGAGCACCCACAAAGGTACTTCGTACGATGTACCTATTGATGGACAAGTAGATCCTCCTCCATCCCCGGCTGGAGCGGTTTCGGTTGGTATGGCATCAGGCATGCGCCGAGCAGCCCTGCGGCAGGCCCGAGTTGTGCGCCGAGTATGTAAGTCTTGTTCCTCTCCAAACTCGACGGCTCCAGGACGTCTGGCTGAGTCAGACGGTAGATATAGCTGCGTTGGCGCAGCACACGGAACATCGCCGGTGCAAGAAGATCCCAAGCCTCACATACTCCACCTCCGAGCAGATACATCGGCAGATTGAGCGTGTTGATCAGACATGTAAGCGCAATGGCGAGCGCATGACCGACCGTTTCGAAGACCGAAGCCGCTCTTGAATCGCCGGAACGGGCCAAGAGAGCAACTTCATGTGCGGTTGCAGGATATGCGTCTGCCATCCTTTCCCGCGCCATACGCAATACCGCAGATGCTGACGCATATTGCTCCAGGCAGCCGAAGCCGCCACACCCACACGGGGCCCCGCCGGCATCCCGTACAACGATATGGCCGGCCTCTCCACCCATACCCGTCGCACCGTGCCATATTCGGCCGTCCAATATCAGGCCGCTGCCGACTCCAGTGCCGAGGGTCAAAACGCAAAGGGAATTGATGCGATGCGTCTTCCCCGCTCCGAGCTTTTGCTCTGCAAGTGCGGCGAGATTTGCGTCGGACTCGATCTGAACAGGTGTTCCCAGCGCCGACTCGATTGCCTGGCGGAGTTTGAAGCCGTCCCAACCAGGAAGGTTTGGAGGATTCCGCAAAGTGCCTTCCGGAAGTTGCATGGGACCGGGTGCGCCGATGCCAATGCCGATGAGTCGACGACCGCCGTTGTGGTTGGACCTGAGGGCGTCGATCCCCTCGCACATGTCCCGCACAACTCGATCAGGTCCCTCAGCCAGACGTGTCGGCAACAGAATGGAATCCAGGAATTCAACGCCTCCGCCATAGGAAGCGATTCGCAGGTTAGTGCCACCTAAATCGACCCCAATAGAATATGTCTCGCTCATGCGTTTGCTTTCCAAAGTTCAACATTTATTGCAAAGAGTTTGCCATGCCTTCCGCATCAAGTCGATGGGATTACATGGAGGGGGATTTCCGGGGTCCAATCTCTCCGGATCGAAGAATTGCCCACCGATTTACTTCGGAACCGGCGAGAAGAAAGGCCCCGGTGCCGAAGACGTAGCTTGCGCCCGGGGTATAAGCTCCAGGAGCAGCGCCCACGGGCTGAATACACCCAAGTCTGCCATCCGCATAGATATGGGCTATCAGGCCCGCCCAGCCTCGTTGAACGACCGGAGCGAATTCTGTCTCATCGAGCAGTTTGTGATTCAAGCCCCAGGCGATTGCGTAGACAAAGAATGCAGAGCCCGATACCTCGGGATAAGGGTATGCGGCTGCGTCGAGCAGTCCTGGCCTCCACAGCCCGTCCGCTCCCTGTATCTTTCGAACGGACTCCGCCATCGCCCTCAATCTGGCGACATAGAACCCTCGACGCGGGTCGTTCGCAGGCAGGCTTTCCAGCACCCGTACCAGCCCCCCCATCACCCAGCCATTGCCGCGCGACCAGAACACCTTGCTGCCGTTCTTCTCTCGCTTATCAAAGTAGCTGCTGTCCCGGAAAAAAAGCTGCTCCTGCGGATCCCACAGTAGATCCGAGGTTACCTGCCACTCGTGGTCCATATAGGCGAGATACTTGGGATCTCCTGTGGCTTCAGCCAGGCCGGACCATACCGGAGGCGCCATGAAGAGCGCATCGCACCACCACCAGACAGGCTTGGCGGGGTCATCAGGCGCCTGCATGATCTCGTCGAATTGTGCGCGCAATGGTTGGATACGTTGCGGATCAGGCGTTTGTCGATACATCCAGAGGTACGCTTGCCCGATCGCCTGATCGTCGGCGTGTGTCTTCCGCGGGCCGAGGGTCCAGTGGTAGTAATCGGCGACACTTGCGACCGAATTGCGATAGCGCGGGTCACCCAAGGTGTCCGAGGCAGAGAGCATGCCAATGTACAGGGTGGCAAAGGTCCAATCTTGACTCGGCGAGTCGACAATGCGCGCGTTCTGCCAGTCGGCCACCTTGCGTATAGCGGCCTGAATGTCGATCGGTTTGAGCGCTCCAGAAAGATCGGTCGCCAGTGGGCCGGGATCCGCGGGTGCATCTCCGACAACAGCCTTCCGCTCATTGGCAGTCATCTGTCCCAGCGCCGGATGCCCTGCGAACACACACAGTGCGAGGCCAGCCGTGGCGACCATGAACGATTGTCTCAATCTCGCCTCCCGCTCACAGACACTTACCTCAGCCCAGTACACTTGAAGTATCTCAATAATGAGATCGTTATCATAAAAGAACGAATAACGGCTGACGACACCTATAATGCGCTCTCAGGGGCGTATTTGGCAAGGCGATAGAATTGATCGTTCCACTTGGCGAGCAGACTTCTCTCTGGACCGAGGAGGTCTTGGTTGATATTGTTACCATGTGAAGCGCACTCCTCTCCTCCGGGCCCTTCGTGCTGCCCTCCCGACCATCCTGGTGGTCTCGTCCCTGGCTGCCTCAGCACAGGGCCTGCCAGCATCCGAGCAACCAGCGGCTGCGCGTGCGCGGCGGCTCGTCGCTCGCATGACGCTCGATGAGAAGATTGCGCAGGTCCATGGCATTCGCGACGCCGCACACTATCGATTTGTGCCTGGTCTTCCTCGGCTTGGCATTCCGGAACTCCATGTAACAAATGGTCCAGCGGGAGTTGGCCCGGGTGGAGCAGGCTCGCAAAAGCCGGCGACGGCCCTGCCTGCTCCCATTGCCCTTGCCGCGTCATGGGACCCCGAGCTAGCGCGAACCTACGGCAGAATAGCCGCGGAGGAGACCCGATCTCTCGGCAATAACCTGCTCGAGTCGCCCGACATCAACATCGCGCGCGTGCCGCAGGGAGGCCGCGTGTTCGAAAGCTATGGCGAAGACCCTTTTCTCGTCTCGCGACTTGCAGTGGCTAATATCCAGGGCATCCAGGGCACCGGTGTCATCGCGAACGTGAAGCATTACCTCGCGAACAATCAGGAAACTAACCGCGGCACCATCAACGAGATCATTGCCGAGCGGGCCTTGCGAGAGATCTACATGCCTGCCTTCGAAGCCTCGGTTAAAGAAGCTCACGTCGCCTCGGTGATGTGCGCGTATCCGCGTGTCAACGGCCTGTTCAACTGCGAGAACAAGCCCTTGCTGCACGACGTTCTCAAGACTGAATGGGGCTTCGATGGCTTTGTTACTTCAGACTTTGGCGCCGTTCACAGCAGCGTGCCGAGCGCTCTAGCTGGCCTCGATCTCGAGTTGCCAACCGGCATCTACTTCGGTGCCGCGCTGCGCAAAGCGGTCGACTCTGGCGCGGTGCCGATTGCCGTGATTGACGAAATGCTGGTTCGTCGATACACCAAGATGATTCAACTGGGCTGGTTCGGGCCACCACTCAAGGTTAAGCCGATTCCTACGCTCGCGCATGGCGCCGTCTCACGCGAGATCGCGGAACAATCGATGGTGCTGCTCAAAAATGATGGGAATCTGCTGCCGCTGGATCGCGCGTCAATCAAGTCGATCGCCTTGCTGGGACCCTACGCTGTCCGCCAAATGACCGGCGGAGGTGGTAGCTCGCATGTCATTCCGCTCTACAGTGTGGCTCCGGTCGATGGCCTGGATGCCGCGCTCCTCTCACAAACCAAGATCACTCTAGAGGACGGAAACGATATCGATGCGGCGGTTGCGGCGGCCAAGAAGGCCGACATCGCGATCCTGATGGTTGGCGACGAAGAGGGCGAAGACCACGACCACAACATTGAGCTCCCGACAACGCAAAACCGGCTCATTGCAGCCGTGGCAAAGGCAAACCCGAAGACCATTGTCGTCTTGAAGAGCGGATCTGCCGTACTGATGCCTTGGCTACAGGATGTGCCTGCGGTTCTGGAGGCGTGGTACCCAGGCGAGGAGGACGGCAATGCCGTCGCTGCTGTGCTGTTGGGCGCGGTGAACCCGTCCGGCAAGCTCCCGCTCACATTTCCGCGTGAGCTGGAAGACACACTCGCGAGCACGCCCAACCAGTTCCCCGGCGATGGCACCAATGTTCACTATAGCGAGGGCCTGGAGGTAGGCTATCGAGCCTACACCGTCCACAACGTATCCCCCCTGTTCCCCTTCGGGTTCGGCCTCTCGTACACCACCTTCCGTTTCGACGACCTGAGGGTTGCCACCCAGTCGAGAGCCCATATGACCGTGAGCTTCAGTGTCACGAATACGGGCCAGCGCCCGGGTGCGGAAGTCGCTCAACTTTACCTCGACTTCCCATCGATTCCCGATGGCGACGAGCCGCCGCGCCAGTTGAAGGGATTCCGCAAGGTCATGCTGCAACCCGGAGAATCGAAGACTATCAATCTTTCACTTGATCCGAGAGCTTTCTCGTTTTGGTCGGAGTCCTTGCATGCCTGGCAAATCGCGCCTGGAAAGTTTCACTTGATGGTCGGCGATGCATCGACAAATACGCCGCTCAACACCACGCTGAACGTGAAATGAGCTAACTCAGCCACGTATATTTCCAAAATTGTGCTGCAAGTGACGGTGATTTGCCCTCAACTGAGCTAGGGTCGGTTATGCTGAATAATCGTATGGTCAAGAACGTAGAACATGTTCCAACGATTCGAGATGTAGCGAAAGTCGCACGTGTCGGTCTGATGACCGTGTCGCGCGTCATCAACAATCACCCGTCTGTGCGTGCTTCTACTCGCAAGAAAGTAGAAGCCGCAATCGTTCAGCTTGGATATCGGCAAAATGAGGCAGCGCGCTTGCTCAAAGGCCAGCGGGCGAAACTAATCGGCCTGATCGTTCCAGATCTCTCCGACACCTTCTTCGCGTCGTGTGCACACACCGTCCAGCAAATCGCCAGAGCGAATGGATACATGACATTGGTCGTTTCATCTGAGCGCGACGCGGAACTCGAGTTTCAGGAAGCCGAACTCATGGCCAGTAGAAAGGTAGCTGGCCTTTTGGTTGTTACCTCAACAGGTCGCGGAGATGAACGGATGTCGCAGTTGCAGAGTACCGGCCTTGCCATCGTGGCCTTTGACCGACCGCTCCCTGGCTCCGATACTGATTGCGTCCTGGTCGAGAACAGGACTGGAGCCGAAGAGGCAACTCAACATTTGATTGAACATGGCCACCGCCGCATCGTTTGTGTCGGATACGACGAAGACACCTATACAATCCGCGAACGTGTGAAGGGCTATACGCAACAAATGAACTCCTCCGGACTAAAGCCGCAAGTCGCGGTCGGTCTTTTGACTCTCGATGACATTCGCCAGTGGCTTGTCGAAATTCTGGCAAGCAAGAACCGCCCGACAGCAATCTTTTCGCTCAATCACCGTACTTCCGTCTTCATGCTTCAAGCCCTGAGAGAGCAAGACATTCGGATTCCCGACGACATGGCTCTGGTAGGTTTCGATGACTTCGATCTGGCGAGTGTAGTCACTCCTCCACTGACGACGATCGCGCAATCGCCAGTCGAGTTGGCACGTCGCTCGATGGTTCTCCTGCTCGACCGGATCCACGGAGCGAAGGACGGCTTGCCGTCGCCCCCGGCAAAGATATTGCTACCGGTGAAGCTGATGATCCGTTCTTCCTGCGGCCCGCACACAAAAGAATAGCCTCAAGGCCCCTCGCAGCTAGTGCGTGCCCGGAACAAAACCCCGGACGGTGTAATCCAGCGCCTCCAAGACCACGAAGGCACAGGCCCCAAACCGAGGGAATTGACCCCCTCGGTTTGGGGCCTGTCGCCAGAACATCTAGCAAGGCATTCGATTTCTAAAACATCCAATCTCACAGCTCGGCAACCAGGCCGACTCTCTCAACTACCATGATAGGCGGCCCTGCAACTGAACCTGACGATTCGGGAGGTTGCTTCCTAAAGCAGTTCCCAGTTGGAGGGTGCCGAAATTTGAGTCGCCTGCTGTTGTGTCGTAGCCGCTCGTGGTGTTCTCGATGTGGTTCGCAAGGTTGAAGGCATCCATCCGGAGTTGGAACACAATGCCCAGTCTTTCTACGACCTTGAAGTTCTTGCTGATGTTAGCGTCCATGTCAATGTAGCGCTGGAGGCGAATGCCGGTGTACTCCACATTCGGAGTCACTCCATATGTCCCGATCGCGATAAAGTTTGCCGTTGCGCAACCTGCAGTAACAGAATAGCTCTCCAGGGCGACTACGCCAGTATTCGGATCGCGAGTGCCAACGCATGGCTTGAACGCTTGGATGTAGGAGTTTACAGTGGGACCCGACTGATTCTTCGACCAATAGGGGTTGGTGTTCCCTGGGAAGAACCGTTTTCTCGGCAGAATATATCCACCATTTGCAGTCGGATTGATCTCGTATCCGCTGATGCCGAATGGAAGACCGGATTGATAGGTGAAAACGGTGGCCACCTGCCAACCACCAACTGCGAGATCCAGGAAACGATTCATATTCGGGAAGAACCCTGCTCCGCGACCGATCGGCAACATGTAAATACCCGATACAGTGACACGGTGCGGATTGTCAGTTCCAGAGATCGACCTTGAGACAACCCGATTGACGATATCCTTATACCCGCCCTGACTCATGGCCTTGGAATAGGTGTAGGTCACATGCAGGGTAGCGCCGGCCGAAAGCCTGTGATTGAACGTAACTTCTGCGGCATTATACCAGGTGTGCGTCCCATTGAGATTGTTTTCGGCAATGCTGGTAAAGATTGGATAGGGACGACTGAAGTTGATCCTCTGAATTGTTGGGGCTGTGTAGTAGGTCCCTGCTGCGGCAAACGGCGCCAGACCTTTGAACGGATTGTTGATGAAACCACCTGTTCCCGTGCTCACTCCGCTGGTGCAGTTCGTCCCAGTTCCGCCCCGTTCTGGATCGCAGGCAGCCTGGGCACTTGCACTGATGTGGTTCAGGTCGTCCGAATAGGTGCCGTTGTAGCTACGGCTACCCGCGTAAGCAAGCTCAATCGTGTCAGACTTCCAAATCTGGCGTTCAAGGCTGGCCGCTGACTGCAGAATCACCGGAGGCCGGTAGGTCAGGTTGTAAAACGATAGCGCCTGGCCGGCATTTGTCACAAGGCAAGCAGACAATACACCGCCACAGTTTCCGGTCGGCGTCTGGATGTTCGGAAACGGATTCGCAAGATTTTGGAGCGGCGTTACGCCGTCAAGTGAACCGGTATAAACCGTATTCGACGTATAACCAGTTTGTGGCGATGACAGCGAGTTGCCGTTGATAGCGTCGTTGTAATACACGCCGATGCCCCCGCGGATCACCGTCTTTTGATTGATGACGTACGCGAAGCCGGCACGAGGACCGAAGTCGTCATACACAGGCTGAAATGGCGCTCGTGGGTTTCCGTTTACCCCTGCATAGGTAATCCCTCCAAGCAGTTGACCGGGAATCGGAAGACCTGCCAGAGTGCCTGCCCCAACTAAGTCGCTGATTGGGTTTTTGTCTGTACTGTCAAACGTTGCAACCTGGCGGTTTTGCCGGTCGGTATTGCCGTTTCCTGGCCACTCCCACCGCATGCCCAGATTTAGGGTAAGTCGCGAACTCACCTTCCAATCATCATTGAAGAACAGCGCCAGATATTTATTGGAATAGTAGTTATTCGGCTGATATTGTGCATTGCCTGAGTCCAGCGTGCCAAGTAGCAGAGATGCAACAGAGTTTCCGCTGTATCCCGCCGCGGTTGAAATGCCGGTGGCGCCGCCGGTCACAACTGTATCCCATTGCTGCGTCCAGCCTTTACCGACATTCAGGTTGATCGAGTTCCCAGCAGCGTTGCTGATGCGCTGGCTATATTGATAGGGTCTGAAGTCGACTCCGAGATGAATGCTGTGGTTTCGACGGACCAGATTGAGGGTGTCACTCACGACTAACCCACTGTCGCCACGAAGCAACCCAGAGATGGACCCTAATACATAGTAGTTTCCGATGCCCATGGAGGGAAACCGGTCGAAATACTGAGGGTTAGCGGCGGCTAGACTAGCAGAGAAACCAAGTGTTGCCGGGTTGAATCCGGGTTGCGGACCCGTATTGTCGGTCTGGCTCGTAATCAGGATTCCTGCTTTGGCGGAATTGACCATGTTCGAGTTGAACGTGTGCGTCCATCCGATGGTGTAGCTTGGCTCTTTATAATGGCTGGTGAAGTGCGCGCCATAGGCGGCCCAGTTAGGTCCAGGATGCGTAGGATTGACGTCGTTTCTTCGACTTCCATTGATCGATGTGCCGAACTCCACCCATATCTGAGCTGAGATATTGAAGATGTCATTCTTTCGGAAGTTCTCGCTCAATTTTACGAGATAGTTCTTGTAGTTCGCCGTCACGGGATTGTTCTGACCGTAATTATTAGAAAAGTTATTGGCTGTTACCGCCGTCGGACTTTGGTTGGGCAACGCGTACCAGGAGAGGATCGCTTGCGCTACTGGATTGAGCCGATTGGCTGGAATCACGTTCGCCGGCCCAATCTGAACCGGGTTGCCCTGGGGCCCAACGCCGGCCCCGGGCCCATAGCCAAACTGATAGCGGCAAACGTGCGGATTACCCTTTGCGTAAGAGCCGTTATCCGTATTGTTCGCCGTGCAGGCCGCCTCAGTGAGCGGATCATAGATAGGCTGGTTGTAAGTGGCTCCGTTGGCAGTCAGGAATGCGCTGTAATCGCCTTGGCCGGGATACTGCGTGCCGGCTCCCAACATCGCCGGAGTAGGAACCGACTCGCTCACGAAACCACCCGTCAGATTCTGATCCGTATCGTATGCGAGTGTAAAAAACATCTTGTTGCTGGGGTGGAAGAGCTTGGGTATCACCACGGGACCGTCGACTTCGAAGCCGTAGTGATCCTCGGTATGCGGAGGTCGCTGATACTGGGGCAGCTCTCCATGCTGAGCAATATTGGCATTGTTATTCGACGAATTCGCATCGAGGAAGCCACGTCGCATGAGTTCCCGCATATCCCCGTGAAGCTTGTCGGTCCCGCCCTTGAGCGTCATATCGATAGCGCCGCCCGCTGAACGGCCGGCCGCCGCGTCGAAGGCATTCGTCGTGATCTTGAATTCCTGTACCGTGTCATTCGGTGGATCGTAGGCGTAGTTCTGGGCGCCCGTCATACTATTGTTGCTTAGCCCATCAACGTTAAACTCTACAGCCTGGTTATGGATCGAAAGAGACTGCGCTGTCTGGTTGTAGGGCTCGTAGTTTCCGGTGGCCAGCGTGCTGATCGCGCCAGCGCTCAATTCTGCCAGGTTGAAGGGATCACCAGCGAGAATTGGCAACTCTGAGATCCGCGTGCGTTCGACAACGTCTCCACGGTCCGGCTTCGAATAATCCAGCACATCGGCCGACGAATTGACCGTAACGGTCTCTGTAACGCTGCCCGGCGCTAGCTTGAAGTTGACCGTCGCCGTCTGGTCGGTCACTAGAGTGATGTCTGTCTGGTTTTCGACCTTGAATCCGGTCGCTGTCGCCGTAACAGTGTAGACGCCGGGAACGAGAAATGGAACGGAGTAAACACCGGAGTTCGTGGTGACGACGATCTTGTCGATGCCGGTTGCCTGGTTATGCACGGTGACACTCGCCTTCGGTATTACGGCGCCGGTCTGATCAGCCACTATGCCAGTGAAGCCCTGCGAAGTCTGAGCGAACGTTGGCGCTGCGCACACTAGGCAAACCAACGCGAACAAGAAGGCGGCAATCTGAGTTGCTCGGAAAACGCCTCGAACCTTGAAACTGTGAGGTTGGCTGAAACTTAGCTTTGACATTGCCTTCACTTCCTCCTGATCACGCCGGTCGTCAATCTCCGCGCTTTGAGAAGTGTCAGAAAACCGTCGAATTGCCGAGACGGAATCAAACCTCAGAGCACAAAGCAGAACGTTACCATTTCGATTGCTGGACTATAATTAGCAAGCGCAACACTTGTCAATAGTTAAATTTGAGGACTCTTCCCGATGCTGGCGCAGGCCACTCGAATGACGCAAAAACCGCGTTTTCACTCGCCCCAAGTGCACAAATCCGGTCAAATCCTGGAGTAATTGCACCATCCAAAGATGGGGCGTCTCGTTCGATAGCTGCTGTAGTCACCTGTTCAAGAACGCGACTCCCCGCCCGACACGTTCCCTAAATGGGGCGCCATCTGATATCGTTCATCAATGCAATTTAGGGCATCGCCCGTGGATGCCAAAACGAAGTTGGAAAGACGTATTCCGTATTGGAGAATCTCGTGTTGGGACTTCGTTACAAGCACTCCCGCAGACCGCCCACATGGGTGCTCCTATTGCTTTTCTGCGGGCTAAGGGCGCCAGCGAGCGACGCCGTGTATCAATTTGCCGTACCAGCGAGTGGAAGAACAGCATATCTGTGGGTTCCTCCGCAATGCTCTCGAGTCCGCGGCGTGATCATGGCATTCTCGAACATGCTGGAGCGGCGATGGCTGGAAGATCCCATCGTACGAGAAGCGGCGGCCCAAGAATGTTTGGGGACGATCTGGATAGGCGGCGACCGAAACTCCGCGCTGAAAGCCGAGATGACCGGAGACTCGCCCAAGGCATTCGAGCAAATGATGCTAGACCTCGCTGCCATATCGGGATTCAAGGAACTTGCCTGGGCTCCCGTCATTCCAACCGGACACTCGGCTCAGGGGCAGTTTGCGTGGGACTATGCACGCGCCGAACCAGAAAGAACGATCGCTGCCGTAGCGATCAAAACGACCCCGCTGCCGTCAGACTTGAGCCTGCCCGGCATTCCATTCCTTTACATGGTTGGCGAAACGACGGAGTGGCCGCAGTATCGCGACGGCCGCATAGGAAACCGTGACTTCTTCTGGCCCGAGGTTCGGGACAGTGCAATCCGCTTACGCACTTCGAATCCAGAGAATCTAGTCGGGGTCGTGACCGATCCAGGAGGAGGGCACTTCGACTGGTCCGATCGACAGGCTCGGCTTCTGGCGCTCTTCATACGAAAAGCCTGCGCACTTCGATTGCCACGGGAGCCGGAGCGTGCAGGGCCCGTCCACTTGCGGGCAATTCGACCAGAGACCGGCTGGTTGACCGACACGGGCGGCGTCCAGCCAGACAAACACGCTGCAGCACCGTATGGGAGATACACCGGCGAGAAGAACAAAGCATATTGGTTCTTCGATCAAACGATCGCAGAAGCCGCAGTTACCTTCGACGGCGACCGTAAGCAGAGACAGCATCAGATGCTCACCTTCGAGCAGGACGGAAGCTTATTGCCTGTAGCCAAGGAAGGCTTTGCCCCGCTGAAGTTCGAGCCGGAAGCCGACGGCATTACGTTCCGCCTGAAGGCCGCATTCCTTACCGCCATTCCTGAAGAACTAGTCGATGCGGGTCGGCCTCTAAACCACGCGAACGGGCCCATCCGGCTCAGTGTCATCACCGGCCCCGTAGAACAGGTCGGTCCGGACGAGTTTCGACTCGCGATGCGGCGCGGCGACACAGGCGGCGACACAGGCGGCGACACAGGCGGCGACATATGGATTGAGGAACAGCAGGACGGCGATGCCCGGTTCCGCAAGGCCGTGCAGCCAGGCCGGATGCACATCCCCGCACCAGGGGGTGAAGGGGATGCGCAGACCATCACCTTCGATCCAATCCCAGACCAGCAGTCGGGCGTGCAGCATATTCAGTTGCAAGCCCATTCCAGTTCTGGACTGCCGGTCCGCTGGTATGTGGAATACGGGCCGGCTCGCGTCGATGGCGATGTTCTAACCATCGATCAGCTTCCGGTGTACGCGAAGCTGCCAATCGCGATAAGAGTGGTCGCGGATCAGTGGGGGCGGCCCGGCGCCGTGCGGCCCGCCGAGACAGTAGCGCATACGTTTCACTTCATGCAGGGTGGAGCAAAGCAAAAATGAAGCGACGAACTTTTCTTGTGTCCAGTCTAGCGGGTGTAGCAGGCGGCGGTTTTCTCGACGCGGAGGCCTTGCTTCCCCCAAGCGGGAGCCCAACGAAGGCTAGTGCACACCATCAGTTTGTGCATCCAGGGATTCTTCAGAATCACTCCGATCTCGATTTCATGAAGTCGAAGGTAGACGCCGGCGAGAATCCCTGGAAGGCAGCCTGGGACAACCTGCTCGCGCAGCCGACCTCGTCTCTGGACTTCGTACCTCAGCCGAGAGCACACATCTATCGCGGCTCCTACGGAGCGGGACAGACAGGCGTCAATGAGTTGAACGCCGCCGTAGCCGCTGCTCAGAGCCACGTTCTGCAATGGTGGGTGAGCAAGAAACAGGAACATGCCCGCAAGTGCATCGAGATCCTGGATGCATGGTCTGGCACCTTATGCGATTTCGCGGGCAATGATGCGATGCTGCTTGCGGGCTGGACTGGCGGCTCTCTTGCGAACGTAGCCGAGATTCTGCGGTTCTCCTATTCAGGTTGGAAAGCTGATTCCATCGCACGCTTCGAGCGCATGCTGCAAACCGTCTACGTACCGCTACTCCGGGGATATTTTCCGGAGGCCAATGGCAATTGGGATGGGGCCATCATGCACTCGCTACTTGGCATCGCGGTCTTCTGCGAGGACCATGCGCTACTTGAAAGTGTTCTCCAGCACTATCGGATCGGCAATGGAAACGCGGGCATCACGCGCTATGTCTACCCCACCGGACAGTGCGAGGAAAGTACACGCGACCAGGCCCACACGCAACTCGGCTTGGGGTATTTCGCGCTAACGGCGCGCATCGCTTCCAAACAAGGTATCGACCTATTCTCTGAGGCCGACGATCGGCTCGCCCTTGGATTTGAGTACACCTCGCGCTACGTGCTGGGCGAGGAGGTTCAAAGTTTCGGTACAATCTCCGAGACAACGCGCGGCCGTTTCGACGACTTCTACGAAGCCGCATTTCAGCATTATCGCTACGAAAAAGGGCTTGCGATGCCATACACCGAGCGAGCAGCAATGCGAGTTCGTGAACGCTCCTCACGCAATGTACTGACCATTTTTCGCGGCGACACGAACCGGACTCAATCCACCAAGCCAGCTCCAAGTCCAAGCTTGATTGCGTCGCATGCCGGAGCACAGGTGGCGGAATCACAAGCACCCTCAGCATCTCTACTCATCAAGCCGGGCGAGTCGATTCAACAGGCACTTGACTCCGTCGCAAACAAAGCAAATGCCGTAGTTCAACTAACCGCCGGATTGCACACACTAGAGAAGCCGCTGAGTCTGCCAAGTGGTGTGACCCTGGTGGGCGCGGGCCGAGCAGCCATCCTCTTTCTTGATCCGAAACAACAGGGAGCGGCAATCATTAACGCTGCTCCGGACCTGCATGACGTCGTGCTCAGAGACTTCGTCATCGAAGGTGGCGTCCAACCCCAGCCTTCGCGCGATCCCAATCAGGATTCGCGCCCGCGCCGGTCCCAGATGGCACCCCCACGTGGCGGCGTGGCGCTGCGATCCGATGGAACCGCACGGCAGCGCAATATTCGGATGGAGCGGCTAACGGTGTTGTATTGCACGCTAAGCGCTGTAGACATCTTCGGCGCAGATCACGTGCAGATCATTGATTGTGATCTTTCAGGCAGTGGTGGTGCAGTCTCGCCCGGTGCCGGCCAGCACGCCAACCTGAAACTCAGCTCAACAAGCCATGTGGAAATAACCGGGGGTCGATTGGCCGACTCGCTTTGCGGTAGCGGCGTACGCATCCTGCTCAGTACGGATGTGGCCATTTCTAACTGCGAATTGGCGCGAAACGCCGGCGATGGCGTTTCTCTACTCGCAAGCAGCGGCGTGACGATCAAAGGCTGCCTGCTTGAGGGCAACGAAGGTTTCCCCGTGAGCGTTGAGTCTGAGGGATCGCTGAAGCCGCTTGCCTCCAACCCGCGCGACAACATCATTCGCAACAACGCGGAATATTCCAACCCGATACTTCGGGCCTAAGGCTGGAAGGGAGTTTCTACATGATCCACAGTGCAACTCAGGCAACGAAAGCCCCTGAACACCTGCAGCGCGCACTAACTCTTATTGCCGCCCTGGGACTTCTCTCGGTTATGCCGGCCTACTCGCAAGAGGCCGCGGCGCCTGCATCAGAAGACGTACAAGCGATCACGCTCGCGGCAGACGCTCACAGCCAAGGTCTGCCACTCGTGCATTTCTGGAGCAAAGTCGTCGGTGCGGGTAGGGCGAATGAAGGTCTGCGCGCCACATGGCAGGACGAACTCGCAACCGTATCGAAGTATGACGGTTTCAAGTACGTGCGCTTCCATGGCCTCTTCCACGACGACATGTTCATCTACCGCGAGGACGAGCAGGGCAAGCCAATTTACAACTTCCAGTACATCGACGACGTGTTCGACCGAATGCTGCAAAAAGGCGTGCGGCCGTTTGTGGAGCTTGGATTTGTACCAAAAGAGCTGTCCACCGTCCAGGACACAACCTTTTGGTGGCGAGCGAACGGCAGCCCACCTTCGGATTATGGCAAGTGGGCGGATCTAGTCCATGCAACGGTTGAGCATTGGGTGGCACGCTACGGAATCGTCGAGGTCCGCACCTGGTACTTCGAAGTCTGGAACGAGCCGAATCTGACCAAGCCGTTCTTTCGCGGCACGCAGCAGCAGTATTTTGATCTGTACAAGACGACCGTGCAAACGATCAAGAAGATCGATCCTGCGCTGCGCGTGGGAGGGCCGGCGACCAGCAACTTCCACATGGACCAACAGGCTCTAACGGAGGCCCAGGCTTCCGGTAAACCATTCGATCCAAACTCAATTCCGTGGGTTCCCATCTGGATCACCGACTTCATGCAGTATTGCAAGACGAACGATCTCCCCGTCGATTTCATCTCGACGCACCCGTATCCACAGGACTTTGCAATCGACGAACCCGGGATGCCGAAAGGTGGACACTATCGCCGCAGCATCGATTCCACCCGGAACGATCTGACCACCTTGCGGAGGATGATCGACGCAGGCCCTTATCCACACGCAGAGATACAGTTGACGGAGTGGAGTTCGAGTCCATCTCCCTTGGACCATTCGCATGATTCACTTGCGGCTGCTTCGTTCATCGCGAAGACGAATCTCGAATCCATCGGCTTGGTTAATTCGCTCTCCTACTGGGTTTTCACGGATGTCTTCGAGGAGAATCGCAAGACCGACTCGGTCTTCCACGGCGGCTTTGGGCTGATCAACTATCAGGAGATCGTGAAGCCGGCATTCCATGCCTATCGCATGATGAACCAACTCGGCGACCAGCTTCTGTCGCAGACCCCCGGGGCCATCGTCACCCGCCGGACAAGCGACCGCAAGATCGTCGCTATGGCTTACAACTACTCGCAGAAAGACACCATTTCGCTACCGGTCACGAACTCACTGGAAGCGGCCGATGCAATCGATGCGAGCGGTGGTTCAAGGGTAGTCGAACTACAAGTGAAAGGACTCAAGCCCAACACAATCTTCGACGTAGAGATCCTGGATCGCGACCACGGGAACGCCGTCGGGGCATGGGAGAAGATGGGGCGCCCGGAGCCTCCTACGCGAGAACAGGCCGAGCAGCTAAAGAAAGAGGCTTGGGCTACTCAGAAAGACACGATCCGGGCAAACGCGTCCGGCGTTCTTGCGCTGCATCGCACCCTAGCGCCATGGGGGCTGATGCTGATCCGTGAACGCTAGATATTGCGGGGAGAATCTAGCCATGAGTGACGGGCTCTGCGTGGAGGATAAAGGTGTGACTGTTGGACAGAAGCATACTCGAACGAATCGTAGGGCACCTCTAGCGCTCCCCTCCCTGGCTATACCGTTGGCGCTATCCGTGCTGTTCGATAAAACCGTCGTGATGCTCAGAGATTTCAATCAATCAGCGAGGCAACCTTCAATGCGTATCCGGTCTTTGGCACGAAATCTCCTGCACTTCCTTACCCTCTCAGCGGTAGCCGGCATTGTGGCAATCGTGTTTCCATCCACCCTGTCCGCGGCGCCGTCGCATCTGCAACTCAAATCACCTTCGAGCGTCCTCACGGTGGACGTAGCAGTGGGAGACGACGGCGTTGCAACCTACGCGGTCAGCCGGGGTACTTCACCAGTATTATTACCGTCCAGACTTGGACTTGGACCAGATCGAATCTCCGACTTTACTGTGACATCGAGTGTGCGGACCCATCACAAGAAGGATTGGAAACCGTTATACGGCGAACGCAACACAATGCCAGATATCTACAACGGCCTCAACCTAAGTCTGAAGCAAAGCAGCGGTGGCACACTTACGATTGAGTTTCGCGCCTACGACGAGGGCATTGCCCTGCGTTACGGCACTCCGGTCGCACTACTAGTTGACCGCGAACTAACTGAGTTCCACTGGCCAGCCAACACGTCTGCGTTCGAGGAGCACGGCGGCACGGAAGGCGAATACTTCCACACCGAAGTCTCGAAGATAATACCCCAATGTCAGACCCCTCTCACCGTCACACTCGCCGACGGCACGTACGCAGCCGTGCTCGAAGCCGCCAACGTCGACTTCCCCCAAATGACGATCGGCGCGGAAGACGGCCACCCGGACACTCTCATCGCCGGCTTAGGCGGTCCCGGATCGCTCGCCGCCGGGTCATTCGCTCCTTGGCGGCTCATCATGGTTGCGAGGGCCCCCGGCGAATTGCTCGAGCACAATTACCTTCAGCTCGACTTGAACGAGCGCCAGGCAATCACGGATACAGCCTGGATCAAGCCAGGAACCGCAATGCGTGAGGTCACGCTATCCACCGAAGGCGCACACAAGACGATCGACTTTGCTGCGACACATGGCATCCAATATGTCGGCTTCGACGATGGTTGGTATGGCTCCGAAGATCCTGTAAAGGGCGACGCGACGCATGAACGAACTCACGATAACCGTGGCAACCCGACACCCCCGCTCGACATTCAGGAAGCGGTTCGTTACGGCAAGGCCCATGGCGTTGGGGTGATTCCCTATGTCGATCGTCGCCAGGCTATGAGCCAGCGAGAGATCCTTTTTCCTCTTTACGAGAAGTGGGGTGTGGCCGGGCTAAAGATCGGTTTTGTCGTCGTTGGCAAGCAGGAGAACACTGAATGGCTAACTCAGACGATCCGCGAGGCCGCGGCGCATCATCTTATGCTCGACATCCACGATCAGTACCGCACTACCGGCTACACGCGTACCTATCCCAATCTACTCACCGTTGAAGGCATCCGCGGCAATGAGCACTTTCCAACCGCGGAGCACGATGCCACCTTGCCCTTTACTCGCTATCTCGCAGGGTCCGCCGATTACACCATCTGCTACTACGACAAACGCCTGAAGAATACCCACGCACACCAGATGGCGATGGCAATCGCCTCGTACAGCCCCATGCAGTGGCTCTTCTGGTACGACAAACCTGAATATGCGCACGGCGAACCGGAGTTGAAGTGGTTCGATCATCTTCCAACGGTTTGGGACGAAACCCACGTGCCGCTTGGCGAAATCGGCAAGTACGCAGTCCTCGCGCGCCGCAGCGGCAACAACTGGTACGTCGGTGCAGTTGGCGACAGCAACGAAAACAAACTTTCGCTCCCGCTGACTTTCCTCAAACCGGGCGTGACCTACGACGCAACGATCTACACCGACGATCCTGTGGTCCAGACTGCAACCCACGTCGCCATCGCGCACCGCACCGTTACGCGTGCAGATACACTCGATCTCGCACTGATGTCTCGCGGTGGAGAAGCGATCTATCTTTCGCCTGTTTCGCTCGTAAGTAATCTCGGGAACCATTTCATGAACGCATCTGCAACCTCGGATCATCGCTATCACTAAGCTGTAGGAGAAAAGAATCAGATGGCACTTGACCACTTACTTTCGCGACGCGGCTTCAACGCCCTCCTACTCTCAGCCAGCGCCGCATATGCTCTACCACCCGCACTGCGCGCTGAGAGCGCTCCGGCCGAAGTTGGTTCGACTAGGCCGGTAGCATTCCTACACCCAGGTATGCTCCACAGCCGAGCCGATCTTGATCGGATGAAGAATGGAGTCCGTGATCGAACCGAACCCATCACCGCAGGCTTCAATGTGCTACGTAATCATCCTCTCTCGCAATTGACCTATGTCAGCGTTGGAGCTTCCGCCGAGATCGGACGAAATCCAAGTGTGCGATTCCCAGACTTCGATCACGATGCAAATGCAGCGTACCAGTGCGCTCTGATGAGTTGCATCACGGGCGATCGAGCCTGCGCGAAGCTCTCCATCGGCATACTGGACGCCTGGTCTGCAGTCCTGCGTACGGTCTCGGGCGCGGACGCCGTGCTCTGTGCTGGTCTGGGACCCTTCAAGATGCTGAATGCCGCGGAACTGATGCGCCACTCGAATAGCGGGTGGCCCAGCGAGAGTGCAGAGCGCTTCGGGCGAATGATGCGCGACGCGATTCTCCCCGTCATCAACAACTTCGCACCGTTCGCAAATGGCAACTGGGACACCGCCGCGATGAAAATGATGATGGCAATTGCCATCTACAACGATGACCGGCCCCTCTTCGAGCGCGCGCTCGACTACTATCGCTTCGGGTGCGGCGACGGTCAACTCGCACACTACCTCTACCCCAGCGGCGAGTGCCAGGAAAGCGGTCGCGACCAGCAGCACACCCAGCTCGGCATAGCGCACATGGGCGACTGCTGCGAGATGGCCTGGCACCAGGGGCTGGATCTCTATTCCAGCCTCGACAACCGGCTGCTGCTAGGCTTCGAATACACTGCCCGCTACTGCCTTGGCGAAGATGTTCCCTTCGCGCCAGATATCGACGAGACGGGCAAGTACCGCCACGAGGTCATCTCCCCACGAAGCGCTCTTCGCCCCGTTTTCGAGCAGATCTACAACCACTACGCTCATCGGCGCGGCATCGTAGCGCCATGGACGCAGCGCGCAGCTGAGAAGCTACGCCCCGAAGGCGCGGGCCCTGGAGCCGATCAGACCGGCTTTGGTACCCTGCTCTACACACGCAACGCCGGCCCTGACACGGTCGAAGCTGCTGCAGTCGGAGTTCCCGCCAGCCTGCACGCAGCGTCCGTCGACGGAGCAATTGACCTCGATTTCGTGCCTCTCGCCCGCGCCGTGCACTACACGATAAGCCGCGCTGAGAATGGCAGCGCCACGTTCGCCCTCATCGCCCAGAGCGTTTCGGCGCCGACGTACCGCGATCGAAACGTCAAGCCCTCGCGTCTCTATTCTTACCGTGTAACCGCGATTGGCTCCCGTCGGAGGTCCCTCCCCGCCGCTCAGATGGCTGGGCTCTCTCCAGGCTGGCAGCAGTTAACTCTGGGGATGCCCGGCAATGGCTCGGCCTCATTCGATGGAACAACCTATCGCCTGCAGGCCGCAGGAGCATCGCCACTCAGCCAGGGAGTCTCAGGCTTCTTTCTCCACTGTACGATGCCAGCCGGAAGCACATTGACCGCTCGCGTCGTCCCGCTTATCGCCTCGCAGTTCCTCGAACTGGGGGTTGCCGTACTCAGCGAAGCAAAGTCCCCCGGCGTTGAAGCAGTGCTCTCACTATCGCCGCGCGGGCAGACGGAACGGCCTGCGTGGTCGGCCTGCCTCCTCTGCACCGGCGAATCCGGATCGCCTGTACGATCCGTCGGCAATCTGCCGCTCACAGCTCCCACGATTACCTACGGCCGTCTCGTCGAACCGCTATGGCTGCGACTTGAGCGCTCTGGCACAACCCTGCGGGCGGCAGTTTCGGCGAACGGCAAAGCGTGGTCGGAGGTCGGCAGCACAGAAATCCCCCGCGGAGACAGGCGTGCTGGCCTCTTTCTAAATTCGGGTCTGGACAAAGTCACAACAGAGGTCTGCTTCGATCAAGTCTCGCTAACCACATAACCACGGATCGGAAGGGTGCACTATGAAGAACGAAATGATCAACAGAAGAACCTTCGCAAAAGGCCTCGCACTTGCTCCTCTCGGAGTTGCTGTCGGATCAACGGCACTCGGACAGGCCGTGACAAATCCGCTGCCTACTCCTGACGTACCCGCGCCGGCGAAACGATTACCGAAGACTGCCGCTGAGTACAACAGGCATCCGCCTATCCACGAGACGGACCCCTTCGCCGAGACGCTGACCTTCTCGCGCCATGAAGCGCAACCCCTTGTGCGTCCTTTTTCATTACATCAAGTCCTGCTGGCTCCCGGCCAATTGCAGCAGGCACGCGACTGGAACCGCAACTACATGATGCGACTAGGGAACGATCGCCTACTCCACAACTTCCGTGTGACCGCTGGCCTGCCCTCCGAGGCCGCGCCCCTCGGCGGCTGGGAGGCTCCAAAGTCGGAACTCCGCGGCCACTTTGTCGGCCACTATCTCTCCGCATGCGCCACGCTGTATGCCGCTACGGGAGACACCGCAGTCAAAGCAAAGGCAAACGCCCTCGTAGCGGGCATCGCAGATTGCCAAGAGAAGCTCAACGACAACGGCTACGTGAGCGCGTTCCCGGACGAACTCTTCGTGCGGCTCGACAAACGCGAAAAGGTCTGGGCTCCCTTCTATACTCTGCACAAACTTATGGCCGGCTTGCTCGACATGAACCTGTACGGCGGCAATCCGCAAGCCCTCGACGTGCTTCTGAAACTTGCCGCTTGGGTCGATGCATGGACAGCAGCCAAACCCGAAGAACACATGCAGGACATCCTGAAAACTGAGTTTGGTGGCATGAACGAGGTGCTCTACAACCTCGCCGCAGTAACGGGCGATGACCGCTGGGCCCGTACCGGAGACCGCTTCACCAAGAAGATATTCTTCACGCCGCTCGCCATGCACCACGACGAACTCAAAGGACTCCACGCCAATACCCACATGCCGCAGGTGATCGGAGCGGCTAGACGTTACGAACTCTCCTCCGACCATCGCTTTCAGGATGTAAGCGAGTTCTTCTTCGACACCATCTCGCAGGCCCGCACTTATGCGACCGGGGGCTCAGGCAATACCGAAGGCTGGCTCACGCAAGCGAATCACCTTGCGCTCGAGATGAAAGTCAGCTCGCATCACCAGGAATGCTGCTGCGCCTACAACATGATGAAACTCTCTCGCCACCTCTACGGTTGGAGCAGCGACGCCCGTTTCATCGACTACTACGAGCGCAACCTGTTGAACCACCGCTTGGGGGCGATTCAGCCGGAGACTGGTTTGACAACGTACTTTCTTTCCATGTCGCCGGGCGCGTGGAAGACAACCTGCACTGAAGATCAGACCTTTTGGTGTTGCACCGGCAGCGCTGTCGAAGAGTACGCCAAGCTCAACGACACAATCTATTTCCACGACGACGACTCGCTCTACGTCAATCTCTATGTCTCTTCCACGCTGAATTGGACCGAGCTCGGAATCCGGTTGCAGCAGGAGACTAACTTTCCGGAGTCAGGCCACACGGCGCTCACCCTGCACTCGACCCCGGCCAAGCCATGGACCATGCGCCTCCGCATTCCAGCCTGGACTACAGCGGCAAACACAGTGACCATCAACGGACGGCGGCTCGAAGTTGCGGGAACACCGGGGAGCTATCTGGTGATCACGCGAACCTGGAAGCCTGGCGATCGCGTGGAACTCACCATGCCGATGCGGCTCACGGTCGAGCCTCTGCCAGACGACCCGTCACAACAGGCGTTCCTATACGGACCACTTGTGCTCGCAGGTCAGTTCCCACTAGGAACGCTGGATTTCGACCTGCAACACAACCAAGGTCCAGAAATTCAGGAGGCGCCCGCCATCAATGTTCCTACGCTCGTATCCGGGGGCCTGCCACCCGAACAGTGGATCAAACCTGTCTCAGGTCAGCCGCTGACTTTTCGCACGATCGGCCAGTCGCAGGATGTCACACTTAAGCCGATCAACCAGAGTTGGCAGCGCTTCGCAGTCTACTGGACAGTTTCTTAGCGTAAATCGAAAAGCATTCAATTCTTGACGAAGACTTTTTCTCAGAGAACCGGAGCCCACAGCCCCGCGCTATCCGCATAGTGCACCCGAACCGTACGAATCTCGTACGGTTTGATCGAGAAGGTGAGCTTGCCGTTGGCGAGTGGGACATCTCCGATCCCCTTGTCCTCCATCATCCCAACCTCTTCGGCGCGCTCAGGCTTCCCGGGCAGCGTGATGCTCACGTCTCCTGACTTGCCCTGCCACTCGAACAACCTCAACACGAGATCATGGCTCTCTTCGGCTTTCTTCATAGCCGTCAGCACGACGTTGTCACCGTGGACTCCAACAAAGGAATGAGCCTCGCCTAGAACACCGCCATGCGCCGAAACCTGCATCGCGGTTAAACCGTAATTGAAGCCATACCCCTGCCGCATCGTCATCGCCTGCTGCCACGTCCCCTCATGCGGGTAGAGTGCATACGTGAAGCGTTGGCGGCCATGATCGGTGTCTGGATCGGGATACGTCGGTGAGCGTAACAGCGATAGCCGCAGCACGTTCCCCGCAGCATCATAGCCGTACTTTGAATCGTTCAACAAGCTGAAGCCGTGCTTGCCGTCTCCCAGGTAAGCCCAACGCAGCGCGGGCACCTCAAATTTGGCCTTCTCAACCGAGTTGTTGCGAGTCGTGGGCCGGTCGATCGTTCCATACGGAATCTCGTACGTCGCCTTCGCAGATGAGGCCGCAAGCGGGAACGCCGCCTTCAACAGCACGTGCGTCTCCTGCCAGTCGAAGTCATTCCGCACATCCACCCGATCGATGCCGGCATAAAGCATGATGTCCTGCGTAAACGTCGAGTGACCCCAGTGCCGCTGCACGCGGATTATTGCACGCAGAGGCCCTTGCTCGAGCAACTTCACCGAGGCAACATCACGAATCGGCGTCATCTTCTCTAGAGCATCGGCGTCTATATTCCATGCATCGTACTTCTTCGGGATGTCGACAAATGTCTGCAACTCATTGCCGCATCCGCCAGCGGCAATCGAATCGAAGCCGCTTCGCTTGTCGATTAGATGAGTTATGCAGCCCGTGCTCGGATCGACAACCACGCGCAGCTCAGCGTTCTCCAGCGTGGTCCCGGCCGCGCGCAAATCCGTGCTGCTCACAGCCCGGCCAGCACGCGCCAGCAACACCCGATAGCCGAGCGACGGCACATCATCCGCCCGCATCAAAATGTGGAACCGTCCCGTTGTAAGGTCCTGATCCAGTACCTGCGAGATCACAGGCTTACCCTCCGCAGTGCGCACCTCGACACTCTGCGCCGCACCCGGCAATTGCACCTGCGCCTCGACCAAATCGGTCCTCTGCCAAGCTAGCGGATTGAAGACAAGCAAGGGAACCGAACCAATTGCCGCATGCGTATCGGCGTGTACAGCCAACTCATTCAGCGACTGCATCGTCACCTCGGAGGTTGTCTGCCGTACCGACTCATAGTCATGCTGAGCATCCTTGTAGATGATCGCAATCCCCGAGCCGGCAGCCGAGTCGTGGAACTGATTCACCAGAACCTTCTTCCACGCCTCGTTAAGGGAATCCGTGGGATAAGGCCAGCCACCGAGCCACGCCAGCGAAGCCCACTTTTCCGTATCCAGCATGTTCTCTTCGGATACGCGCATACTGCGCTTATGCGCGGCCTGACTTGTGAAAACCCCTCGGTGGAATTCAAGGTAAAGCTCGTCGTTCCACACCGGAATCCGCAGCTTGCCCCCGTCGTTCGCCGGAAGTTGGGCCTGCCCCTCCGCGAGTGTCTGATAATTCCACACCGGCGCCTTCGATGCATCTTCCAGCTTCGGCTGCATGCCGTTAAAGTAATCGATTGCCGTGGAGTATGTGATCTTCGGCATTACCACATCTGGCTTCATCCAATGTTCCGCGTCGTCAAGCATCACGCGTGTCGGCCCGCCTCCGTGATCGCCCACACCGTAGAGCCGCATCAGCGACTCGTCCCCCGAAACCAGCTTAGCCGCCGCAGCCAAATCCTGTGCGATTCCGATCGCCTGGGTGTTCTGTTCGTAAGACTGCGGAAAGTAGGTCAAAACACGGCTGCCATCCGGAGACTGCCACCAGAACAGCTTCAGCGGCAACTGGTTCGTCTCGTTCCACGTAAGCTTCTGGGTCACGAAGAAGTCGACCCCGGAGCGTTTGTAGATCTGCGGTAGCTGCCAGTTGTAACCAAATGAGTCCGGGTTCCAGCCCACGCGGACGTCGACACCCATCTGCGTACGGAAGAAGGTCTTGCCAATCAGCAACTGCCGCACCAGCGACTCGCCATCCGGCATATTCAGGTCAGGCTCCACCCACATGCCGCCAACCGGCTCCCACCGCCCTTCCTTCGTCCGCTGCTTCATGTCCGCGAAGATGTCGGGGTACTTCTCCTGCATCCACGCGCCATACAGCGCAACCGACTGAGTGAATTTGTAATTCGGATACTCCGGCATAAGTTGCAGTGCAGTTGAAAACGTCCGCCGAACCACATCCACCGTCTCGGTCCATGGCCACAGCCACGCCGTATCGATATGAGAATTGCCAACCAGCACCGCGGAAGCGTGCTGCAACACAGGTCGCAACCTCTCAATCATCCCTTGTGCCTTCATCAACGAAGCATCGAAGACCGCCGAATCACCTGAGTCCAGCGCATGGATATCGATCGCATTCGCCGCAGCCTCCAGCGTCTTCTGCTGCGCAGCACGTACAGCCACGTCCGGCGTAACAACTGGAAGCAGGTCCGCCGCACTCTCTATCTCAGCCTCCAAATCAACCGGATTCGGCCGCGCGGGATTTAGGTGGAGCATATAGCTCGCCGGAGTGATTCGCTTTACATCTGCAGTGTGCAGCAGCTTAACCGCAATGTGAATCGTCTCGCCCGGCACAATCGGATCAACCAGTTCAATCGGCTCCAGGTTCTCGCCCAGTGCGATGCGCCTTCCGTTGACATAGAGGATTTCCGGCATCGCGCCATGAGCGAAGGCATGGAACTGGAAGAAGAGTCGTGCCCCTCGCAGTTCATAACCCTGCACGGCTGCTGGCATTACGAAGGTCCGCCGAAACCACACACTCCCGTCCGGAGTCTCGTAAGTGCCGCTCCCCACCTTCCATGAGCTGTCGTCAAGCGCAGGATCTTCCCCATGCGGAACATCGCCCGTGTGATATTTCCATGGTCCGTCTGCTAACCCCTTGCTCAGCGAACTCAGGCGATTGAGCGCCGCCCGGGCCTCCGGGGAAAACGACGAGAGCTTCTTGTCAGCTTGAGCGCCCCCATGTGCGCAGGTTGAGAACAGCAACACCGTTAGCACTACAAGCATCCTCTTGAAACACATTCTGCTCACCTTGATTCCCCTGTTCCTCACCACTAAGGCACTCCACCTCGGAAATGGTTACAAAAATCGTTTGAGGCATATTCTCCTAAGATGAGGCCTCAAAGTAGGCAGCCACTTGACGACCGTGCACTATGGAGAGTAAACGAGATAACGTTACCGTATTCTCTCATGCGCTGCAAAGGGGAGGCTTTCCTTCCTGTGTTGACCGTCCTTCAGATCATTGGAATTGCTCCCGAAGTAGGCTTTGGAGGCGCTTTGAATGATAATGTTCCCAATCGTATGGATTGCGACCGATGGGCCAAACGAGACGTTCGAGGGCAGGTGTAGCCCGCCAACCGCACTGGGCACAAACTAATAGAAAGGCTTATGACGATGTCGAGTTCGATCAATCGCAGACAGCTTGGCAAGGGTCTGCTTGCCGGCGCAGCCCTCAGAACGATCGGCGCGAGCACCGAGGCACAGACAAGCTCCGCTGGAGCACGCCAAGTAGACAGTCGGTGGCTCCCGGTCGCCCCCGGCATCTGGAAAGCAAGAATCGGATCGCCCGAGCCCATCACTCCGGTCTCATCACGCCTCGTCGAGCCCCGCCTCGACGCCCTGCGAACTCTGCATCCTGTCACAGCCCCGCCTCTTGCCGCGCCGACGGGCAAGGGCCAGCGTCGCGGCACGCTAGTCGCGTTGACTCTTGCGCCGCACGAAGAACTCTACGGCTTTGGCTTGCAGTTCTTCAGCGTCGCCCACCGCGCCAAGAAGCGAGTCATCCGAGTCAATGCCGATCCCCACTCTGACACAGGCGATTCCCATGCACCCGTGCCCTTTTACGTCAGCAGCCTGGGATACGGAGTCTTCGTCGACACGGCGCGCTACGCCACTTTCTACTGCGGCGAAGCGCGGCCAAAGCCAACCGAACCCACAGGTCAGCAGCCAAGCGGCACCGTCCCGCTCTACACCAAGAGCCTGGGCGAGGACGAAGCATCCCAGGTGCTGATCGATATCCCCGCCGCACCGGGAGTCGACGTGTATCTCTTCGCTGGACCAACACCGCTGGACGCAGTCAGGCGCTACAACCTTTTCTCTGGAGGAGGTGCCATGCCATCGGAGTGGGGCCTGGGCTTCTGGTATCGCACCGCGAGCAACGCGACCGATCGTGAGATCCTCGCTATCGCCCAGGAGTTCCGTGAGCGTCACATTCCCTGCGACGTCATGGGTCTCGAAGCGGGCTGGCACACGCACGCGTACTCCTGCACCTTTGCGTGGAATTCAACCCGCTTCCCTCAACCCGGCAGATTCATCAGCGACCTCAAGAGCAGCAGCTATCACGTCAACCTGTGGGAGCACGCATTCACCCATCCGTCCTCGCCCCTCTTCCTGCCCATGCGCGACCTTGCAGGCGACAAGGGTGTCTGGGGCGGCCTCGTGCCAGACTTCCAGAATCCCGAGGCGCGCCGAGTCTTCGGCGGCTATCACGGAAAAGAGTTGATCGACCTCGGAGTCTCCGGCTTCAAACTCGACGAATGTGACAACTCCGATTTCACCGGCGGGTGGTCCTTCCCCGAAGCAAGCCAGTTCCCCTCGGGCGCCGATGGCGAACAGATGCACAGCCTCTTCGGTCTGCGATACCAGTTCACGCTCTGGCAACAGTTCCAGCAAAGAAAGCAGCCGACCTACTCCCTCGTCCGCTCCAGCGGCGCGCTCGCTTCGCCCTATCCGTTCGTTCTCTACAGCGACCTTTACGATCACCGGCAGTTTGTGCGCGCGCTCGTCAACTCGGGCTTCAGCGGCCTGCTGTGGTGTCCCGAGGTGCGCGACGCAAAGAGCGAAGAGGATCTCATCCGCCGTCTGCAGACCGTGGTCTTCTCACCACTCGCAATGATCAATGGCTGGTACATCCCGAACCCTCCATGGAAACAGCTCGACCGCAAGAGGAACAACGCGAATGACCTGATGCCCAACTGGCAGGACCTCGAAGCGCGCTGCCGCGAGATCATCGGCTGGCGCATGCAACTGGTTCCCTACCTTCGCGCCGCCTTTGCGCGATACGCAACCGATGGCACGCCCCCGTTCCGCGCACTCGCGCTCGACTGGCCCAATCAGCCATACGTGGCAAAGACCGAAGACGCATGGATGGTCGGAGACCGCATGCTCGTCGCTCCCCTCTTTGCTGGCGAACCGAGCCGCCGGCTGACTTTGCCGCCCGGCCAGTGGCATAACTTCTGGACCGGCGAACTCGTCGCCGGCGGAGCGACCCTCGACTTTCCCGCCACTACCCGAAACATTCCCGTCTTCGTGCTGGATGGCTCGGTCCTGCCTCTGGCTTCCATCACAAACTTCACCGCCGACCCGCTAAGCCACAATCTCGAGGTCCGCATCTTCGGCGACGGACACCTGCCATTCTCATTGCTTACACCCGAAGGGGACGCCCTGAACCTAAGCTGGAATGCCGGAACTCGCACCGGCACAGTGAAGCAGCAGGGAAACAATCGCTACACAATAACAACCTGGGACTCAGCATCTCGCACAGATTCTCAAGCAGCCTAGAGGCACACTCGACGTGTTCTCGTCTACGACCCGCGCTCCACGCCTGCGACACCTTGCCCTGACAGGCTTACTGCTAGGCTTCGGAAACCTATTCTCTCTCGCTCAGACAGCCGTCCCTGCGGTCAGGCCCGATGCTACCGCATGGCCCAGCCCGCTTGTCCTCGAGAATGGCGCTCCCGTACTCACTCGCGAAGCATTCGAGCAGCAGCGCCGACCCGAACTGTTGGCCCTCTTTGAAGAAAATGTCTACGGCAAGACGCCCCATACGCCCATCCCGATCAAAGTCACGGCCACGCAAACCGACTCGCACGCACTGAACGGACTCGCGATCCGTAAGCAGATCACCCTCGCCGTCGGACCCAACGCCGAGCGCACCTGGCATCTCCTGCTGTACGTTCCAGCGCATGCCACAAAGCCCGTTCCAGTGGTCATCGGCCTGAACTTCGACGGCAACCACACCGTAGATGCCGACCCTGGAATTGACCTCAACCCCATCTGGATTCGCGACCCCGCTCTCGCATCGATGCCGTTAGCCAAAGAACTTTCGCGACACATCCAAGCCACGCCGCAAGTCTCCACGCGAGGATCGGCCGCAAGCCAATGGCAACTCAGCATGCTGCTCGCACGCGGCTACGGCCTCGCCACCATCTACTCCGGAGACATCGAGCCCGACTTCAATGGCGGCATCGGCTACGGCATTCGACCGCTTCTCTTCCGAGCCGGGCAAAGCGTTCCCGCAGCCGACGATTGGGGCGCCATCGGCGCCTGGGCCTGGGGCATGAGCCGTGTGGTGGACACGCTCTCAGCAGACCCGCTCATTGACTCGAAGCGATTCATCGCCTTTGGCTTCTCCCGCTTTGGCAAAACCGCACTCTGGGCATCGGCACAGGATCAACGCTTCGCCCTCGTCCTCTCGAATGAGTCCGGCCAGGCGGGAGCCACGCTCTCACACCGCCAGCAAGGAGAACCCATCGACCACATGATGCTCGCCTTCCCCTACTGGTTCTGCGCCAACTACCAGCACTACCTCGGTCGCACCCAAAGCCTGCCTGTCGACGGCCACCTTCTGCTCGCCCTCATTGCGCCCCGGCCTATGTCGGAAGCGCCCGGTCCGACCCATTCTCCGACCCCGAAGGCGAGTTCTCAGCCGCAGAAGCCGTCACACCCGTCTACACGCTGTACGGCGAACAGGGATTGCCCGACCAACCCCTTCCCCCACTTAACCATTCAATCGGCGACACTGTCGGCTATCACATCCGCCCCGGAGGTCACGACGTAACCGCCTACGACTGGAAGCAATACCTCAACTTCGCGGACCGGAATTTCAAATAACTGTTGCTCGATTTCATTCTGCCGGTTCACGCATAGTGGCTCCGCACACGCAAACTGTGGGTTTACCGATAAGGCCAAAGTTGACAGATCGAGCTTTCAACGACTTAGGGAGTTGCGCAATCAGCATATTCATGCCAACATCCCAATGCGAAGGACGGCGCCTGATCCGTCGACGGCGCCTGGGCGAGGTTGGGCGAAGGTCAGCTGGCCAATGAGGGCTTACAGTTTGGTTCGTGACTTTCGCAACACTTTTCCAGCGCGTGCATGGCCGACCTGGCCGGTGTCCAGAACCAGGTGACCATTGATCCAGACGTGTTCGATCCCTTCAGGAAACTGAATGGGGTCGACAAAGGTTCCCTTGTCGAGGATATCCCAGCCGGGTATGCCGCGCTCGATGTCGTCAATCATGCGCTGGCGAAGCTCGGGGCTGCGCAGGCGCTCAAGGAGTTTGTCGGTGCCGCCGTCGTGCGCCCATGGCGGCAGAATCACGCCCAGCATGGTGCTCCCGGCGACGTAAGGGTACTGGTCGAAGGAGGTGCGAATTCCTTCCGCTACAGCGCTGTCCAACAGCGCGACTACCTTGTCGATGAGGCCCCAGTTTTTGCGGCCACAGACTTTGAAGTGGGAGAAGTGGATCTTCACGCCGGACTTGCGTCCGATCTCGATCACTTCCTCCATGGATGCGAGAATCGTGTCCGCTTCGCTGCGCTGATGCACGACGAAGGCACCATCGAACTCCGCGACGACTTTGCATAGCTCGATCAACTCGGCGGTTTCGGCGTAGGCGCAGGGCATATAGATGAGGCCGGTGGAAAGGCCGAAGGCGCCCACTTCCATCTCGCGCCGAGTGACGTCACACATGCGCGCGAGCTCTTCTGGCGTGGGCTTGCGATTGTCGAGGCCCATCGCCTCCATGCGGACGTTGCCGTGGGGAACCAGATAGCTTTCATTCAGGCCGACGCCGTTGGTTTCGAGCGCCTGCAGATAGCCGTCGGTGGTCTCGTAATCCCAGCCAACCTCGTCGCTGTCGCCATCGAGGCCGGCGAGATTCTTGCGCCACGGCGAGATGAAACGCTTGGGCAAAGGCGCCATGGAGATTCCGTCCTGCCCGAGCAACTCGGTGGTGACGCCCTGGCGAACCTTGGCTTCCACATAGGGGTTAACCATCACTTCCAGGTCGGAGTGGCTGTGCGTATCGATGAAGCCGGGGGAGACGATCATGCCCCGGGCATCGATGACGCGATCGAAACTGCCGGGGTCCGGCACGTTGCCGATCGCGGCGATCAGTTCATCCTCGATAGCGACGCTGGCCGCGAATCGCGTCTGTCCTGAGCCGTCGACGATCCACCCGTTTTCGATCAAAGTCCTCATGCCGTTTTAGCCTTTCTGAAATAACGCCTGCTGAATTCCGTAGTAGCCCTCAGTGGCTTGCAGCAATTGATCGACCTCAACGTATTCGTCGATGGTGTGGGCAAGGTTTTCTCTGGAGGGCCCGAAGCCGATGGTCTTGATGCCTGCCTCGCCTGCGTAGTGGCTGCCATTGGTGCAAAAGGAGTATTGGGTAATCTGTGGGTTCAGCCCGGCGTTTCGCAGTCCGGCTAGAGCGGTTTGAACGAACTGATCGTTGTCATCGAATACCCAACCCGGAAAGAATCGCTCGCCGCGAATCTCACTCCCCGTGTAGCACTCCTCCACTCCCGCGGCGAAGTGCGCCTTCGCATCAAACTGGACATCTCTGCTCTTCATCTCGCGAATCAGGTCCAGCAGCGGCTGCAGAACCGACTCTTTGGTCTCTCCCACCAGCAGGCGGCGGTCGTAGGTTGCGCGGCAATAGTCGGGCACGACGGACGCGCCGGGGTACGGCGATGACTTGATGTCGGTGAGTTCGAGAATGCCCTCGCCAAGGATGGGATGTACCGGCGCTTTGAGTTCGGCGATCTCGCGAATGAGTTCGGCCATCTTGTAGACGGCATTGATGCCGGCGCGGGGATTGGCGGAGTGTGCCGGCTTGCCGAAGGTCTCCACCACGATCTCGGCGCGGCCACGCTGCCCACGCTTCAGATTCAGTTCCGAGGATTCGCCTATGACGACGTAGTCCGGATGGATGCGCTCGCTGATTTTCCTGGCGGCGATGCCCTCGAAGCACTCCTCGTGAACCACGCCGGAAACATAAATCTCGCCGGCGAAATTTCGCTGCGTGTCCTGGGCGAAGAAGGCGGCGGCGGCCATCATGGCGCTGACCGCGCCCTTCATGTCGGAGGAGCCACGACCGTAGATCTTGCCATCCGCGATCTCTGCGCCGAAGGGATCGTGCGTCCACCTGGATACATCCGGAACGAGCACCGTGTCGATGTGCCCGTCCAGGAGAAGCACCTTGCCCGGACGATTGCCTTTTATTTGTCCCAGAGTATTGCCGTAGGAATCGACGTATATATCGTCATACCCCAATTCACAGAAGGCTTGTTTCATGCGTTCGACGACGCAATCCTCGTGTCCTGAATAGCTTTGCTTCTGGATGAGCGCCTGGCACAAGTGAATCACTCGCTCGCTCCGTTCAGTCGTCAGCATGTCTTCGATACTCCTTCTGATGCGGGTACTCGTCGGCTGTACGGCGTCTCTTTCAATGGAAGGCTGTTCCGTAGTTTGCCGTCTCGCTGAAAGTAGGCGCAGGCCACGGCCGGCGCCGCGGCGACCATGACGATCTCGCCAACGCCCTTTGCACCGTATGCCAGCGTGGCCTCATTCTTCTCAACGATGATGCACTCGATCTCCGGCACCTGCGTGGAGCGGAGCAGCCCCAGCGTGCCGAGGGTGACGATGGGCACGCCATTGCGGACCTGAAAATCTTCTGTCAGCGCATATCCCATCCCCATCACTACGCCGCCTTCAATCTGTCCCTCGATGCCGTTCGGATTGATGGCCTTGCCCACATCATGTGCAGCGACGACTTTTTGAACACGGCCATAGTGATCGAGGAGCACCACGTGCGTCGCGTATCCATAGGCAACATGGCTCGTCCGGTTCGGCTTGTCTGACGTCATCGGATCGGTGACGCAGTCATACTCGCGATAGAACTCCTGGCCTTCCAGTTCCGCGAGCGAGTGTTCGCGCAGTTCCTGCTTCAGCGCGGCGGCGGCGCGGCGGGCCGCCTCGCCTGTAATCAGTGTCTGCCGCGATGCGGTGCTCGTGCCGCTATCCGGCGTCACCATCGTATCGGGTGCGTGCACGCTGATTGCGGACCTGGGCAGGCCACTGGCTTCGGCGACAATCTGCAGCAGTACCGTCCCCAGTCCCTGCCCCATACAGGCCGCGCTGGTACAGATTAGGACGCCGCCATCCCGCACCTTCAGCTTCACGCGGCCAACATCGGGTACCCCCACTCCCTTGCCGCTGTTCTTGAAGGCGCAGGCAATGCCCGCATTGGGATTGGCGTCGATGACAGGCTTCACTGCGAGCAGCGTCTCCTTCAGGGCCGTCCCTGCGTCGGCGATCTGTCCGTTCGAAAGCACGCCGCCGGGTTCGATGGCATTGCGGAAGCGAATCTCCCACGGAGTGATTCCTACCTGTGCTGCCAGCAGGTTCAGATTGCTCTCCATGGCGAAGCAGGTCTGCGTCACGCCGAAGCCACGAAATGCTCCCGAGGGAATGTTGTTGGTGTAGATCGCGCGGCCTTCGATATCAACGTTGTCGATCTGGTATGGGCCCGCCGCATGAGTGCATGCCCGCTGCAACACAGGGCCGCCAAGGGAGGCGTATGCACCCGTGTCGGCAATGATGCGCGCCTTCACCGCAGTAATCTTGCCATGGGCGTCGCACGCGATGGTGAAATCCATCTCCATCGGATGGCGTTTGGGATGCACGCGAAAGCTTTCTGCGCGGCTGAAGGTCAGCTTGACCGGACGCCCACTGTGCCAGGCCAACAATGCAGCATGATGTTGGACGGAGAGGTCTTCTTTACCGCCAAAACCTCCGCCAACTAGCTTGCTGATCACTCGAACTTTTTCATCCGGCACACCCAGCATCTCCACGATGCCGCGATGGTCGTCATACACTCCCTGGCCGGCGGTATAAACCGTAAGCGAGCCACCTTCGGTCGGAATCGCCAGCGCGCTTTCCGGCTCGAGAAATGCATGCTCCTGGCGCGGGGTCGAGTAGTGCTGCGTGACAACATACTTTGCCTCGGAGATGGCTTTGTCGACATCGCCGCGCTTCATCACGGTCTCCGAAAGCAGGTTGCCTTTGGGGTGCAGGCGTGGCGCACCTTCGGCCATTGCCGCTGCCGGCGATAGCAGCGGCGGCAGTTCCTCATACTCCACGCGAATCAGTTCCAGCGCTCTCCGGGCTGCTTCTCTGGTCTCGGCAGCGAGCACAACCAGCGCGTCGCCAACGTAGTGTGTCTCCTCGCCCTCGGCAATCATCACTGGCCAGTCGTGGACAATGTGCCCGAGCAGGCGCTCAGCCGGAACGTCCTTTGCCGTCAGCACAGCCAAAACGCCGGGACTGACCCGCGCGGCGGAGACATCGATCTTCTTGACCACAGCCCGCGGGTATTTTGTTCTCAGCACGGCGCCATGCAACATTCCTGGAACCTGCATGTCGTCGACAAACTCGCCGGTGCCAAGCAGTTTCTCTTTGGAATCCACCCGAACGGCGCGTGTGCCCACCTCGCCCGTGTCTTTGTCCGCGTTTGGAATCTCGCCCGCTTGCAACGCCTGCGCTGCCAGTTGAATCGCCTGCTCGATCTTCGAGTAGCCGGTGCAGCGACACAGGTTGTAGCGAATCGCGGACTTAACCTGAGTGAGTGAAGGCGCTGGGTTTTCGTCCAGCAGTGACTTTGCGCTCATCACCACGCCGGGCATGCAAAACCCGCACTGCACCGCACCCACTTCCCCAAAGGCCCACGCATACACGTCGCGCTCCCGCGGCGAAAGGCCCTCGATGGTGGTAACCGCCTTGCCATCTAGTTTGGCAGTGGTCAGCTTGCACGCCCGCCATGCTTTCCCGTCCACCAGGACCGAGCAGGAGCCGCAGACACCTTCCGCACAGCCATCTTTCACAGAGGTTAAACGAGCGTCTTCACGCAGGTACTCGAGCAGGTTCTTGTCCGCAGCAACGGTGACGACACTCTGGTTCAGCGTGAACTGGAACATTCGTGTGCCTCCCTGGAAATCAATCCGCCACGACCAAGTCAACCTGCCGCGCCGCGCAGATCTTCTGGTTGTAGTCGCGTACCGGCCGAACCGGGCGCGGAGGTAAAGCCTGCAATGCGTCCGTTGCCCACGCCCGCGACTGCCTGAATGGCACTGTTCCCTGTTACATGGCGATGGAAACGGTAGTTGGGGAAGAGCTCGAACTGGGCGAGTGCCTTGTTCTTCGGATTCTTCATCAGTTCGCGCGTCTTCTCGAGCGTGAGAATCACGTCGGATTCGGAGCCGGGCGTCAGCTCGAGTTCGCCGCCATACTTCTGGATACGCGCGTAGCGCTCCTTGCTCATGTTGTCGGGCATGATGACGATGGCGCGGAAGCCGAGGAGCTTCGAGATATAGGCCGTGCCGATGCCGAAGTTGCCCGTCGATGGACCGAGGATTGTGTGTTCGCCGGGAACGATCTCGCCGTCCACGAGGCCTTCGATCAGCGTGCTGTATGCGGGGCCAACCTTGTGCGAGCCGGAAGGAAATCCGCAGCCGAGCATCACCACCACGTTTGCATCGATTCCGGTGAGAGCGGGCGGCAACACAATCTTACGAACCTGATCGTGAGCGTCCTTCCACGTGATATTGAACAGGTTGATAGGATCGAGTTCGTCCCGCTTCAACGCGGCCAGGGCTCTGGCTCGAACATCCTTGCCAATCAGGCTCGGGTCAAGCATCTCATCGTAATTAGGGCCGAATGGAATCTTTGCCATCTGTGACTTCTCTCCCTCTTTCATCTCGGTTCCGGAATCTGTACTTGCAGGCTGAGGTGGTTGCTCTCTACCACTGTGCGAACTTCTTCCATGTCGGGTCGCACCGAAGTAGCGCGTCCTACAGCGCGGACTGCGCTTTGAACGTCCTTCAGACCGTTGCCGGTCATCACGATCACGACGCTTTCCGACGGATCGATGATCCCCGACGCCACTGCGCGCTTTACGCCTGCCGCGCCAGCAACTCCCGCCGGTTCGCCAAATACGCCAGCCTTGCGCGCCATCATAGGAATCGACCGGAGGATCTCTTCGTCCGTGACGGAGACGAATGCGCCACCTGACTCAGTAACCGCGTTCATGCCCTTGGTGAAGTTTCTCGGATGGCCGACAGCAATGGAATCTGCGAGTGTGTCGGCGTCGCACGGTGTCAGGCCCGTGCTCGCGTAGTGCTTCTCAATGACTAAGGGGAACTTCTGCCCATGGGGATTAAGTCGGCTCCCCGGTCAATAGGTTAGCCTGGCATTTCCTGTTTCTGCTGCCCTGGTCACGGCTATCCAATCCAACGCTCTTCATCCAGTTTCACCTTATGGCGTATCAGTTTCACGTTATGCGTAAACCCACAAAAACTGTGGGTTTACACATAACGCTGAAGTTGGCAGCCATCTCTTTCAATAACTTACAGGACCTCGTACCCCATAACCCTGAAGTTTAATACCCCATAAGCCTGAAGTTCCACCGGGTATTTACGCATAAGGCTGAAGTTCCACCACAGCGTCGAACAGCGCCGAGATGATCTACCCAGTAAATGGTTGAAAACAAACTTGATGCAGCTTCTGCCGCTTGGACATCGTAGTCGCTAAGAACGGTGCACGACAAACTGTGATTTCGTTTCGGCCATCTCAGGGAATGCCCGCTGCAATTGACGCAAGACGCTCTTGAATGAGGGGAACTCGCTCGCTATTCAAGACAAATCCGGGAAGCACATCGAGAAATCGCGGTTCCGCAAGTAGTGTCTTTGCTGCTTCGGCAAGATAACGCCGAAGCTCTTTCGGAGACTCGACGGTCTCCTGAAGCAAGATGTCTCGTCCCTCAATGACAGCAACGAAATCTTCAAGATCGTGACTTGCTTGAAAATCCATCCTGCCGCGTTTTCGAAATGCTTCCATCTTCGTTCCCAAGAAAAACGGCGCCGTAATGACTCGGATCGATTGTCCTCTGGGCAAAGTGACTGTGAACGCATGTCTAAGCGCCGGCTCATACCAGATGTTGGTGAACCCGAGCACCTCTTCGTTGAGTGCCAACACATCCAGCGTCAGAGCACCATTGTGCCATCGACAAGTGAGAGGCTTTTCTCCCGCATCTTCTGTGAAGTGGGCCTCGCGGAGACGTTCTGAGAACGCGATGTAATCCGCATACGTGACAATTTCAGCAATCACATCGACGTCGTTCGTACCGCGAATCGGAGCGGCGGCCTTGTCGGTAATCAACAACCCAAGGGTAATGCCGCCAACGAAAACGATTTCCTCCAGAAAAGGGGCGAGTTTGCGGACCGCATCTTCCAGCAGCGGCAGGTTCGGATCAGGCATTTATCTCTTTTCCGAGAAGTTCGATTGCGAGGTTTCGTTCGCGCGTTCTTCCACTACGAATTGCATCGCAGAGCGCGAGAACACCGTAGAACTTGGGATCTCGTAGCGCGGCCTTGGGCGCGGCCTTGTATAGAGGCGCGAGGGAGATTCCTCGAACTTTTCCGTCGACATAGGGCCAAACCGCAGGAGGGTCGCCATCCTCCAGAAAGCGCGACTTCAAGGGTTCCGCGGCAGCAGCGGTAGGGACACCGCGAACTAGAGAACCCCTGGCGGGCGGAAAGGCGTATTTCAATCCATGAGACAGGAATTCCATTAGCGCTGATCGATTGACTCTCTTTTCGCCGTCTGACATATAGAGCAATCCTGAATCTGCACTGCGCTTAAGAGACTTCGACACCTCCGATGGAGAGATGAAGAGGCTTTCCGCCAAGGCTTTTGACAGCACTTGTGGCTCATTCTGGATGGCGAGTTTCAGGAGAAGCGCAATATCCTGCCCTTGCATAAACCAATTGTAGATCATAATTTCCGATTTGGAAATTGGAAATTTGCCTGAGGTGCGATGATCGGCACCCACTCCCATACGCCAAACATAATGCCCTATCCGCCGCACAAACTGTGCGCAATGTTCTCACTCTGCCGCAGGTGATCCAAAGTGCTCTTCAGTTGCGAAAACGACACTTTCTCTTGTTCCAATCGAATACGAGCATGTCGTTTCGCGGGTACTCGCCCACCGACAACTGAGACTCGTTACCCTCAGGACGCGGGCTCACGATCCAGAGCATGCGCGCAAAGGGTATATGCGTAGCGCATATTGCCGAAGATCTTTCTTCATCCCCACGGATAGATGCCTACTCGTAAGCAGTTGTGCGACTAACAATGAGACTTTCGGACACTACAATATAGAGTCAAGCCAGAGGTTCCAGAAATGAGCAGCCGCTTTTTCGAGCGCAGCGGCGTGTTCGCGGGCGGAAGACCGCAGGCTGGAGGCGGAAATGCCGGCATGGTTTAGTTCGCAGACATGACCCACATACCAGCGTTCCAGTCCGACGGCGGTAACCTCGGGGTGAAACTGTAATCCCAGCGCGAAATTCCCGATGGTAAATGCCTGATTTGCATAGACTTCTGTCTTTGCGAGGTGAAGCGCTCCTGGTGGAAGATCGAAGGTATCCCCGTGCCAATGGAAGAGTGATAACCCAGAGGCGAGTAACGGGCCAAACCATTCGGGTGAATTCGTATCCGGAGCAGCCTGAAGGGGCGACCAGCCTATCTCCGTACCATGTTGGCCAGGATAAACGCGAGCGTTCAGAGCTGCAGCCATGAGTTGTGCACCCAGACAAATGCCTAGGATCGGCTTGCGCGCCGCCAAGCGTCGGCCGATGCATGCAACCTCATCCTTCAGAAATGGATAATTCTGCTGGTCGTACACTCCAATCGGACCACCAAGGACTACAAGTAGATCGCAGGACTCAGCTTGCTGCAGCGGAAAGCACGCCGTCGCCACATCAACAGTCTCGATGTCAAAGCCTCGTTCCCGAAGAGGCACATCGAGAGAACCAATATCCTCAAAGGACAAGTGGCTGAGCACCAGGGCTCGACGAGACTGCTTCTGCATAGATATATTTTATGCGGTCAAGCGTGATGGCCGTCGGTTTACGAGGAGTTTTCATCCGGGATTAGATCCTGCGTGCATGGAAACGAAATGCATGACGGCGAGTATCAATATGGATATCAGAGAAGCCAGCGGAACCGAGTCGAGCAGGAAATCCTTCAGGGTCGATGGGAACCTTGGTATCGAATAGGTGCATCAGATCGAACCGCGATCGAAAGAGTAGATCGCAGCCAATGAAAAGCGAACCAGGACGCAGAACACGAGCAACTTCATGCAGGAGTGTGTCTTGAAGTGCCGGCGACGGGACATGGTGCAGCATAGTCAGGCAGATTGCCCCGTCGAAGCTAGCATCGGGGATCTGCAATGCCGTCGAATCCTGTTGGAGGACAGTAACATTTGTTCCAGCCAGCCGACGGGCGAGCGAAGCCGCGAGCCTCGCGTCAATCTCGACGGCGGTGAGCTTCTTAACCCTGAATCGCAGCAGATCGGTGGTTAAGCCAGGCCCAGGTCCAATTTCAAGCATCTCGTCTCCAAGCTGCACGTCTTCGAAGACCCAGGGAAAGATTTCCCGCTCGAGAGTTCGCCTCCATATTCCGGAACGGCATAGGATGTTATGGAAGCGATTCATCGTCGCACCCGTGTCGTGATTCCCTTTACGCCAGCGCAAGGTTCGTAATGGGTGCAGCATGCATGTCTAGGCATCAGGCTTCAGACAATCGTGGTAAAGCTCGGTACATCCACGTGGAAGCAGCAGAATTCCATCTTCCGTCTATGTCTCTGACAGAATGCAGATGAACCCGTTCTTCCTGCCCATGGCGGCAAGCGTCTTGGTGAGTAACAACTACCATGTCCACCGCCACCTCGTGGCATCCGCCAGTATGGTGGTGGCTGTTGGCGTTGCCGACGGCGTGCTGCAACTTCAACTTCACCAATGCCGCATGCCCGCTGCACTTCATAGCAGTCCCTCTGACTCCCCAAATCCGCACATAAGGTTCATGTTCTGCACCGCCTGGCCGGCCGCACCCTTCAAGAGATTATCGAGACAAGAGACTAGGACTAGTTGCTTGCCGCCCTTTGCTAGTTCGAAGCCGATATCGCAGTAGCTGGTGCGCACCACGTGCTGAATCTGAGGGAGATCCGGTGTTGCATGAATGCGAACCAGCGGACTGGCGGCATAGAAGCTGCGCAGGCAATAATCAATCTCGCCCGGTTTCATAGAATGCTGCAGCCGCGCGTAGATAGTGGAGAGAATACCGCGGCGGATAGGCAGGAGGTGCGGCGTGAACTGGAATTGGTCTGCACTGAGGGCCAACTGTTCCAGCATCTCGCCGACGTGACGATGCCCGAACACTGCGTATGCAGAAAGATTATCGGCCGCATACATGAAGTGTGCGTTGGTGGTCATCGCCTTGCCTCTGCCCGAGACGCCGGACTTAGCATCGGCGACAATGCCGTGGTTAAGATCGATCACACCGGCCCGTAGCAGCGGCGCTAGCGCGAGGATGGTGGATGTAGCGTAGCAGCCCGGGTTGGCGACTAGGCGAGCACCAACGATCAATGCGCGGTGCAGCTCAGGGGAGCCATAGACGGCTTGCTGCTGTAGCGTGGCGGCGAGCGCGGGATCATCGTCTTCAAATTTGTAAATGGCGCGGTTTGCGGTCTCCTGCAGGCGCCACGCCGCACTCAGGTCGACCACGCGGATGTTGCGGCTGAGCAGAGCCGGAACCCATTCGCGTGAGGCCTCGTGCGGCGTGGTGAGGAAGATCACATCCACACCCTCGTCTTCGAGGAGTTGCCAGTTGAGGGTCCTCACCTCGTGACGTGCGACGTCCCCTCCAAGGGCAAGGTGGGGATGCAGGGATTCAAGCATTACGCGGGTTGTTCCCGTCTCGTCGGCAACACGGCCGAGGAAGAGCGGAGCTGTGCCGGCAAGCCGTGGGTGATGCAGTAGCAGTCTCGCCAGCTCGCCGCCTGCATACCCGCCCACGCCCACCACGGCGGTCTTCACCGTTTTCTGCGCTACGCCGGGTTTCTTCGCTGTCAATGTGGGGGATGGGCTCATCCGATATAACCTTCCACGCTTGCATGCAGGTTGGTCCCTCTCTCTTCGCCGCTGCGGATGATCAGGACGGTACCGTCGTCGGCAACCGTGCCTGTGGCCCCTATCGAGTTGTGGTAGTCCACCGCTGCTGCGACGCGCCGTACCGAGTCCGTGGCGGTGATCCGCACGGATCGATTCTGCACCTGCTGGATCTCATTGCCAATGTTTTCAAGCATCTTGTCTTAGGCATCCTCATTTGAACCTGTTGGTCTGTTTCGGATAATAGCCGGCGTTTATCCCTTCGAATCGTTCCCATCTGTCGGGAAGGTCTCCCTCAGCATAGATCGCCCGCACAGGGCACACGGGGGCGCATGCTCCACAGTCAATACACTCCACTGGATTGATATAAAGCATCGTAGTCAATCCAAACGTGGGCTCACTTCTTTTGGGATGGATGCATTCCACCGGGCAGACATCCACGCACGCCGTATCCATCACTCCGATGCAAGGTTCGGCAATAATGTAGGGCACGACACACTCCTTCCCTGCCCCCGCAACCTAAGCGATATTTGGTTGAAGAGATGGAAGCTCCGAATCTTTATCTGGCCGCCGAAGCTTTCAGGGCGACGACAGTGTTGATATGGGTTCAACTGGTTACCACAACCGGCCTGTCGATTTTCCCATAGTCATAGGCTTCTTCTGTGACTACTGGAATTTCCCTAAAGTTCTCTGAAAGAGGAGGTGATTGTGTCTTCCATTCCAGACCTGTCGCACACCATGGGTTATTCCCTGCAACTTCGCCGTATTTCAAAGACCAGAGAAGATAGACTGCTGGGAGCAAATAACCGATGGCTAGAACAGAGGCTCCGGCGGTGGAGAGGACGTTCAGGACCTGGAATTCCGGAGGATACGAATGATAGCGTCGCGGCATCCCCATATAGCCAAGAATAAATTGCGGGAAGAAGGTAAGGTTGAAGCCAATAAACAGGATAGTAGCCGCCAGCTTACCCAGTGGTTCTGAATATTTTCTGCCAGTTATTTTGGGCCACCAGAAATGCAAACCAGCCATGTAGGCGCTCACCATACCGCCTACCATGACGTAGTGGAAGTGCGCCACAATGAAATAGGTCTCCGTCAGATGGATATCCATGCCCAACGACGCGAGCATGACCCCGGTCATACCCCCCATGGTGAAAAGCCCGATGAAGCCGAAGGCGTACAACATGGGTGTAGCGAAGGTGATGGAGCCTTTGTACATTGTCGCTGACCAGTTGAAGACCTTGATTGCAGATGGTATGGCGACCAGCATGCTCATTAGCGAGAACACCAGAGCCGAATAGTTTGATATGCCCATGATGAACATGTGATGGGCCCAGACGAAGAAGCTGAAGAGAGCAATGGCAACCGAAGAAAATGCAACGGCGGTATAGCCAAAGACCCGCTTTCTACAAAAACATGCCATCACCTCCGACATGATCCCCATTCCTGGCAGGATCATTACGTAAACAGCGGGATGAGAATAAAACCAGAAGAGATGTTGAAACAGAAGCGGGTCACCACCTACCTTCGGATCAAAAATGCCAATTCCAGCAACTCGTTCAAGCACAATAAGCACCATGGATATAGCAACCACGGGCGTCGCGAGAACAAAGATAATGGATGTCGCGTAGTAAGACCAGACGAAGAGCGGCAGCCGGAACCATAACATTCCAGGAGCGCGCATTCGGTGAATGGTGACGATGAAATTGAGCCCCGTCAAGATGGATGAAAAGCCCGCAATGAAGATGCCCATCGCAGCACTGACAACGTTACTGTTTAGGTAGTGTGTGCTCAATGGAGTTGTAAACGTCCAACCTGTATCAACCCCACCAAAGATCATGGAATATAACTCAAAACATCCGCCGAAGACGAACAGATACCAGCTAAGAAGATTGACCTTCGGGAAGGCGACATCCCTGGCCCCGATCATAAGAGGTATCAGGAAGTTCCCCAGCACCGCTGGCGCGACC
>PKWK01000358.1 GCA_003133205.1 Granulicella sp.
CTTTATAACACAGTAGTACTATCTTCCTACAAATTTGATGGTGATCTTCTCGTTCGACAGGGCGATGTCGCCGGTGATGGATTTTGTGTTCGAACTCGCGGCACGCCACATGCCCTTCTCTTGCGCTGTGAGGGTCAGGCAGCAGATCAGGATGGAGGTTGAGGTCTCGAATTGGCTGCGGCATGGTGTACCCCCCGGGGGTATCGATTCGTGCATGATCTTCCAAACAAACCACTTACTGGCTCTTGAATTTTCAAGATCTTGAAAACAAAGGAGATAATTTGCAAGATCTTCAAAACGCTGGAGTTATGGTTTCTTTGGAGCTTTGGGAGGCACAAGCCTGAGGCTGNNCTACCTAAGTTTAATTATACGCGGGGTGTCAAGGGGCGAGGTTGTCAGGACCCCACCCATGACGGTGATGCTGTCATGGATGGGGCACCCGGCCACCCGTGGGCAGGCGGGTCGTTAGAGGCCCTACCTGTGATAAGCTCGATCTGTGCCGCGGAAGAGTAGTTTGCGGAAGATCGTCGACGATGTGACGTTGGTTTCCTGCGCGAGCGGGCCGGGAATTATTCGCACCGAGGTTTGGGAAGACGCGACCGGCAAAGTTGCCCGCTACAATCTCGCCTTCGTCAACCACTTCCTGTATCCCAGAGATAACGGACGCGTGTTGGGATACGACAACGCGCATGGGACGCATCATCGGCACTTTTTCGGCAAGGTCGACTCGGTTTCGGTTGCCACCTACGAGGAAGCGACGAGAAGGTTTTACGCAGAGGTTAGTGAGTTGAGGAAGAGGAAACCATGAGTTTCACCATTCATACCGACGGCTTCGAGGGCTCCATGGACCGCTCGCTTGAGCGAGCGAAGAAGATGGACCGTGGGGAACGCATAAAGCCCTCTTTCGGGATCACGTTTGAGTCTCCGCTGCAGATGTTTGAGGTGCTGACGGCCCAGCGTTTGCGTATGGTGGCGATGGCGCGCACGAAACCCTACTCGGTGACGGCGCTCGCGAAGAAGTTGAAGCGTGACCCGAAGTCGGTGCGGCGCGATGTGAAGAAGTTGGAGGAGTTCGGCGTGGTGCGCACGCGAGAGGCAATCAATCCGGGGCATGGCCGGGTGAAGATTGTTGAGCCGGTGGCGGAGAGCTTTGAGCTGAGGGCGAGGTTTTAGGGGCGCTTGCCGTTGAACTGTGTGGCGGGTGGAAAAGGGTAGATCAGTCGTTCCGGCTGCGCCTGCACGACGGCCTTCGGCAGAGCGGAAGCGCTTCGGCGCGGCTTTTTGTGGCACGGCTGAAGCCGTGCCCTTCCGGATTGAGACTAATGTGAAGTCGGTGGTGATAATCCCCACATCTCAAAAATCGGGATGTGGGGCACCCGGCCGGTTACGAACGCGGTAGCGGAGCGGGCGGCGGAGAATCGGCGGATGAGACGGATCAAAGTTCCAGACGCGATTATTCTGGCGACGGCGGAGACGGCGGGGCGAACGCTTGTGACGCGGAACGTCAAGGATTTTCCGGCGGGGACGAGTAGGGTGCGGGTGCCGTACCAGATTTAGGTCAGACCCCACCCATGCGATGAAACTGCATGAATGGGGCACCCCCTCCTATACGATCGGGAAGCCGAGCCTTATCTTGAGAGCAGGCTCAGAGACTTGGAGCTCAGCTGCTAGATCGCGCACACCAGTCATCCCAGCCGCCATCAAGCTGTGAATCAGTCCCATGGGCATAAGAAGGTCTGCCGCAAACTGGTTCGCCTGAATCTCCTCAGTTGAATTCATTCCTGTGCCGCGATACATCGTATCTTCCTCGAATATGCCCGCGTCAAGTTTCCTGCGGTGGAGCAGAAGATGACCGATTTCATGAGCCACAGTGAAGCGCTTTCGAGACAAAGGCTCTCTTGAATTCACGCCAATGCTGAAGCCGCTTGGTCCACCATGCGCATCTCGCCAAATCTTCCCGGAAATTGCCGTCGGAAGGGTTTTCAATTCCCACACAGCAACTCCCAATTCCTTAGCGATGCCGGTAACATTGACTGGCGATCGAAGTTGATGGCGCAGAATAATGCTTTTCACGGCAGGATCCAACGACGAGAAAGAATTATTTTTCATTGGGTTCATCCTCACCTTCAGGTGGTATATCGCTCGGTGGTAAGCCTACTTCTTCAGGATAGGTCGCGGCCAGCCGGCCGACGTCGGCCAAGGTAGCAGGTGCGTCGGTCCGTACCGAGATATCTGCTGCCGCGGAAACATCAAACTTGGACGCAAATTTCTGAGTCACCTGAGGAGCCAATTTTGCAAATATCTCGTCCATCATCTGGGCACTGGATGGATATCCCGCGATAACTTCGTCGACAGCCTTCTTGGCCGCGTCTTTGGCCGCTGCTCCAGCCTGTTCGATTACCGAAGACTTCAGGTCGCGAAACCCAAAGATTGCCAGCGCACCGAGCACGACGCTTGCAATCGTGAAGAGTACTCCTAGAGCAGCAATAAGCACGCCGATGGCTGCCAAAAGAATGGTAACCCAAGTAGCCCAGTCAATTGTGGCTATTGCAGCCATTCACATCCTGCCTTGCCTAGTGGGAAACAATGAGTTGCCACCGAATGGGGCCAATCCCCGGCGAGTGTTCGTGATGATTCTGGGGGGGGAGCGGCTTACCTTGGGTAGACACGTCCTCCTTGCCGCAGACTGCACAACGATATATGCCCGAGAATGGCGTTATCACTCCGGGTTCGTGAAGCTCGTCGAACACGGGATTCTCGTTCTTCTTGAGGAACTCGAAATACTTGTATTGCGCCACTGGTCCCTCCTACCAAACTCACGCGGTCACACGCAGTCCGTCATCCACTTCAGTCTAACGTCACGACTTGCTATTCACGATTCTTGACCTAGCCCAATAGTATGCGCCTGGCGCGCGATGGATACCTTTCTGTTACTCTTTTCGTCGATTAGGTAACCTAGGTTGTCTACGGGTAGATGCGGTTCAGCGTTCTGGCGAAGGGGATGGTTTCGCGGACGTGGTCGAGGCCGCAGAGCCAGGCGACTACGCGCTCGATGCCCATGCCGAAGCCGGAGTGGGGGACGGAGCCGTAGCGGCGGAGGTCGAGGTACCACTCGAAGGCGGCGAGCGGGAGGTTGTGCTCCTCGATGCGCGATTTGAGGAGGTCGTAGGAGTCGACGCGCTGGGAGCCGCCGATGATCTCGCCGTAGCCCTCGGGGGCGAGGACGTCGACGCAGAGAGCCTTGGTGGGGTCGGCGGGGTCGGGCTGCATGTAGAAGGCCTTGATGGCGGCGGGGTAGCGGTGGATCATGACGGGGCGATCGAATTGGCTGGAGATGTAGGTCTCGTCGGGGGAGCCGAGGTCGTCGCCGTAGACGTGGGGGGCTTCGAGCTTGCCTTCTTTGTAGGCCTGGTCGAGCATGGCGTGGGCTTCGTCGTAAGTCAGGCGGGGGAAGCGTGGGGGAGTGTTGGGGCTACGACCCCACATCTCAGGTGCGAGATGTGGGGCACCCGGGTTTGTGATCTCCGATGGCGTTTGTGGCGCTTCGGGCGAAATGCGGGGGTTCTTCGCTTCGCTCAGAATGACAGACTCATTTTCAATGACAGACTCATTTTCACTTCCCAGGTCAGACGGTGAAACTGTCTGACCTGGGGCACCCGACTTTGTGGTGGGTTCGGTGGGTGGGGCGATGACGGCTTCTAGTTTGGTGATGTCGCGGCCTATCACTTTGAGGTCGGCGCGGTGGTTGGCGAGGACTGTGGTGACGATGTGGGTGAGGAAGGCTTCGGCGAGGTTCATGTTGCCTTCGAGGTCCATGAAGGCGACCTCGGGCTCGATCATCCAGAACTCGGTGAGGTGGCGGCGCGTCTTCGACTTCTCCGCGCGAAACGTCGGGCCGAAGCTGTAGACCTTGCCTAGCGCCAATGCGGTCGATTCGATGTAGAGTTGGCCGGATTGCGTGAGGAAGGCGGGGTCGCCGAAGTAGTCGAGTTCGAAGAGGGTGCTGGTGCCTTCGCAGGCGGCGGGCGTGAGGATGGGCGGGTCGGTGCGGATGAAGCCGTTGGTGTCGAAGTACTCCTGTGCGGCGCGCATGATGGTGGCGCGGATGCGGAGGATGGCGGCCTGGCGGGGGGTGCGGACCCAGAGGTGGCGATGCTCCATGAGGAAGTCGACGCCGTGCTCTTTCGGGGTGATAGGGAAGGGAGTGGACTCGGGGACGAGGTGGACGATTTCCAGGTTCTCGACGTCGAGCTCGAAGCCGGATGGAGCGCGGGAGTCTGCGCGGACTTTGCCGGTGACGATGACGGAGGATTCCTGCGTGAGCGACTTGACGCGGTCGAAGACCTCGGGCGTGACGGCGGCTTTGGGGACGATGCCCTGAATGGTTCCGGTGCCGTCGCGGAAGGTGGGGAAGAGCAGCTTGCCGGACGAGCGGATGTTGTAGAGCCAGCCGCGGAGGGTGATGGTTTCGCCTTCGTGGGCGGCGAGCGAGGAGATAGTTGCGATGCGGGGATTTGTAACTTCGGTAGTCATAATTTATCTCGGTGTGGTGCGATCAATGGGCCATCTTCTCGAAGAATGTTTCTTCGCGGACGAAAAAGATGAGCGTTCCCGGCGGGGCGACCTTCTCCACTGTCGGTTTGCATGAGTTTTCGCTAACCAGGCCGCTTGAGAATACTTCAGATAGAGAGAACCACTGCCAGCGGAATTCTTTCAAACAAGGTCGGTGCCATGACACAGCTACCCCAACGGTTTTCGTATCGCGGTCAATATCTGTTGTTGTGATAACCCCGTCGCGATCCGTCACAAAATTACGGATGAAAGAGTTCCCGGTCAGGTCCTTAGAATCGCTCCCACGATAGAGGTTTACATGTTCGTTTGCGACGGGCTTCCCGGTCTTGCCATCGAGAATCTGGATGCGGAGAGTTTGGGCGCTCGCCGCAAACGCGAAGAAGAATACGAATGCGATTTGCAGCAGCCGGCTCATGCGGGTTGCCGAGCCTCGAATTTGCGGAAGGCTGCTTCAGCCTTGCGCGTGATGGATTCTGCGGGCTCGTCGCGGTCGCTGGCGATTTCGAGGATGCCGGGGGTGGCGGCGGGGAGCGTGGCGAGGGAGGCGGAGACGGCGGGCCAGTCGATAGTTCCGTCTCCGGGGGCGCCGTCTACGGGGGCGCCATCGCCGGGCCAGAGGTGCTCGTCCTTCATGTCGGTGTGCGCGGCGAAGGGGCCGTGATTGTCGTGGATGTGGACCTGGGCGATGCGGGTGCCGAGGAGTTCGATGGCGGTGCCGACTCCGGAGTCGCGCGGTGCGCCGTCGACGGGCATCGCGAGGTGGAGGTGGCCGATGTCGAGGCACACGCCGACCGTGTCGAAGTGGCCGGACTTGAGGATGTAGAGGAGGTGGTCGGGCGTGGTGACTTCGTTCTCCATGTTCTCGACCAGCAGGCGGACGCCGAGCGGGGAGGCGAAGGCCTTGAGGTGCTCGATGGCGGTGATGGAGTGCTCGATGGCGGGCTCGTCCCAGGCCGAGTGGTTGAGGCCGAGCGAGACGACGGCGGCGGCGAAGGGGACCTGTTCAGCGGACTCGAGCGCGCGCTTGACCTCGTCCATGG
>PKWK01000338.1:0-5281 GCA_003133205.1 Granulicella sp.
GCTTGGTCAGGTAATCGTCGGCCCCGGCATTGAGAAGTTCGACGACCTGCGCGCGCTCGTCCCGGGCGGTCAGGATGAGGATGGGGGTCATGTCATTGCGGCGGCGCACCTGGCGCACGATGCTCAGGCCATCAAGACCCGGCAGCATCAGGTCGAGCAGCAGAAGATCGTAGTGCTTATACTCCGTCAGCGAGGCCCCATCGAGGCCATTTTCGGCGCAATCCACAGCGAAGCCGCAGCGCTCGCGCAAAGCTTGCGCGATGTTGCTTGCGAGCCGGACCTCATCTTCCACGACGAGCACTCTCATAAAACAGCCACTCTACTCTTCTCGCGCCATCTGATAGCGAGTCGGTTGAACAAACTGAACTGCCAACACTATTCTATTTAGAATCAGTTTGTTGCCAGATTCTTTCCTTGACACGATTGTGAGGCCGCAAAAGTGAGCCAAGTGATCAATCTTGCTCGGCCAAGCATTCTTAATCGTTACTCATCTATGCTTAAGCTCTACTTAACCCGGTCCTGACACAGTTACACTTGGAGCGACGGACGGCCGCTGCAGACCCGGCTTTGCCGGAGCGGACTCGATTGAAACCTATGCCTCTTTTTTGCGCACGACTAAGTCTTCGGCGCCTGCGCAGGCGCATCCTGCACCTCACCTGTCTCGCGACTCTGACATTCGCGGCGTTCGCCCAGCAGCAAACATCGCCCCCCGCGCAGCCCTCCCTCACTGCAATTACCCTGGACGAGGCCATCACCCGTGCCCGCGCGAACGAGCCCACATTCGCCGCTGCCGTTGCCGCCAGCCGCAACGCTGCGCTCGATCGCTCCATCGCCCGCGCCGCGCTGTTGCCAAACGTCGCGTACAACAACCAGTACCTCTACACCGAATCCAACCACTGCCCGACCACTAACAAGATATGTGCGGCCAACGCCGGCGCGAGCAGCAGTGGACCGGTGCGCTTTATCGCCAACAACGAACCTCACGAGTACATCAGCCAGGGGCAGGTGAATGAGATTATCGGCGCGCAACAGTTCAACGCGGTCAGCCGCGCCTCCGCGGCGCTCGCCGTCGCCACGGCGGATATGGAAGTTGCTCGGCGCGGCCTGGTTGCGAGCGTAGCCGGTCTCTTCTACGCATCGTCGACCGCTGACCGCCGAGTGACTGTCGCCGAGCGTGCGGCCAACGAAGCCGCGAGTCTCACGAAGCTCACGCAGCAACGCGAGAATGGTCGCGAGGTCGCCCATGCCGACGTCGTCAAGGCCCAGCTCCAGCAGCAGCAGCGTGATCGCGACTTCGCCGATGCCAAGGTCAATGCCGAGAAGGCACGCCTCGAACTCGCTGTACTGCTCTTTCCCGATCCACGCACGCCATACACCCTCGCAGTGCCTGACACACCGCCTTCAGTTCCGGCCCGAGCCGATGTAGAAGCGGCGCTTGCCAAGCGCAATCCTGAACTCGAAAGCGCGCTCGCCAGCGCTCATCTTGCCGACCTGAATGTGTTCGCCGCTCGCTCCGCCTATCTGCCTGAACTCCAGTTCAACTACTCGTATGGGATCGACGCAGCGCAGTTAGCGGTTAACGCACCGGACGGTAGTCGAAACCTCGGCTACTCCGCCAGCGCCACCCTCAACATCCCCATCTGGGACTGGTTCACGACTCGCGACAGGGTTCGCCAGAGCGAGATCAATCGCTCCGTGGCCCGCATCGTCCTCACCAATACTCAGCGCAAGTTGATCGCCGCGCTCGAAGAAGGCTACGCCGAAGCGGTGGCGGCGCACGATCAGCTCGACAGCCTCAACCTAAGCGCTGCGACGGCGGCCGACAGCCTTCGCCTCACGCGGCTCAAATACACCGCCGGTGAAGCCACCATTCTTGAAGTCGTCGATGCGGAGAACTCGCTGACCGCATCTGAACTCGCCCGCGAGGACGGCGTGGTCCGCTACCAGACCGCTCTCGCGAATCTCCAGTTGCTGACAGGAACGCTCTAAATGAAGACGCCCGCAAGCACTTTTTCAGGCATCGCACCGCGCAATCTCAAGGTCCTGGCCGTCCTGCTCGGCGCCTCGCTGTTGCTTCCGCTTGGCTGTAAGAAGGCCGAAGAGACGCCTACGCCTGAGGCCTACGTGCAAGCAGCGCATCCGGAACAGGGAAGCATCTCCGATCAGATATCCGCGGACGCGATGCTCACCCCGCTGGCCCAGAGTGCCATCTCGCCCAAGGTGACTGCGCCGGTGAAGAAGTTTTATGTGCAGCGCGGCTCGCGCGTTCATGCTGGCGAACTGCTTGCCACGCTGGAAAATAGTGATCTGGCCGCTGCCGAACTGGACAACAAGGGAAGCTACACTGCCGCGCAGGCCACGTTTGAAACCGCGACCAAGGCCACCGCGCCCGAAGACTTCACCAAAGCCAGGCTCGACCTTGCGCAGGCCAAGGCGAATCTCGATCTCAATCAGTCGATCTTCAATGCACGCAGCGAGCTATTCAAGCAGGGAGCGATTCCTGGCCGCGACCTCGACACCGCTAAAGCGACGCTGGTGCAATCGCAAGCCGCGTACGACATCGCGAAGCAGCACCTGGAGTCGCTGCAGAACGTCAGCAACAAGGCTGCGATTGCGAATGCCCAGGGCAATCTTGAATCCGCCAAAGGAAAGTATCAGGGCGCGCAGGCTCAACTCAGCTACACCGAAATCCGCAGCCCGATCTCGGGTGTGGTCACCGATCGGACTCTATTTGCCGGCGAGACCGCAGCCGCTGGCACACCGCTGCTTACGGTGATGGACACTTCCGCGCTGATTGCCAAGCTGCATGTCGCACAGATACAGGCCCAGCAACTCGTGCTTGGCGCCGCGGCCAAACTCACGGTGCCCGGCGTCGCCGATCCCGTTCCTGCGAAGGTCTCGCTCATCAGTCCGGCCCTCGATCCGGGCAGCACAACTGTTGAAGTCTGGTTGAGAGTGGAGAATCCCAAAGGCGCGCTCAAGGCTGGCACGCCCGTCCACGCCAGCATCACCGGCCTCACGATCACCAACGCTCTCACCGTTCCCGCGGAAGCCATCCAGGCCGGTTCGGACGGCAACAGTAAATTCGTCATGGTGATCGCACCCGACTCGACTGCGCACAAGAAGGTGGTCACGCTCGGAATCCAGACCACGGAGGATGTTCAGATTCTCAGCGGTCTTGCTACGTCAGACATGGTGATCTCCACCGGAGCGTATGGCCTCGACGAGAACACCAAGGTCAAGATTGGAACCGACCCCAACGCTAAGCCCGATGATGACGAAAAGCCCGCCGCCGGGGCGCCCGATGCGGCCGCCAAACCGGCTGGAAAGGATGCGGACGACAAGTGAGCCAGCCCGCGTCTCCCCTATCTTCGGCCGCGCTGCCCGAGTCCGCGTTCTGGCTCTCGCGCATGACGCAGACGATCTTCTTTCTGGTCGTGATCCTCACCCTTGCCGGCATCTACGCCGCATTCCAGGTGCCGATCTCCGTCTTCCCCGAGACCAATTTTCCCCGCGTCGTCATCGGCGTAGACAACGGCGTCATGCCGGTGGAGCAGATGCAGGTCACCATCACGAAGCCGATCGAGGACGCTATCAACAGCGTTCCTGGACTGCTCACGGTGCGCTCCACTACGTCTCGCGGTTCGGCCGAAGTCAGCCTCTTCTTCGACTGGAACGTCGACATTGTCCGCACTCTCCAACTCACCGACGCTGCGCTCTCTAAAGTCCAGCAGAGCCTCCCAGCCACCGTCCGGCTCACCACCAACCGTCTCAGCTTCGCCACTTTCCCGATTCTCGGCTATGCACTAACCAGCGATCACGATGCTGCAGGCCGCGACCTCGTCTCACCGTCGCAACTCTGGCAGATCGCCACGTACGACCTCAAGCCGCCGCTGAACCGCGTCGGCGGCGTCAGCACCGTTACCGTCCAGGGCGGCCAGGTGCCCGAGTACCACATCATCCCCAACCTGGCCCGTCTGCAGAACTCCGGCGTTACGCTTACCGACCTGGTCAATGCCGTCGAGAGCTCCAACATCATCGACTCACCCGGCCTTTACGAGGCCAATCATGAGCTGATTCTGGCCCTCGTCGGTGCCCAGGCGCACGATGCGGCCCACCTAAGTTCGTTAGTCGTCAAGACCACCCCCAACGGCGCTCCTGTCCACGTCGCCGACGTTGCCACCGTCCAGCCGGGCACCCTGCCCGTCTACACCACGGTCACCGCGAACGGCCGTCCTTCAGTTCTAATCAACATCACCCGGCAGCCCTCCTCCAACACCGTCCAGGTCGCCAACGCCGTTGCCGATGAAATCGTTGCCTTGCAGCCAAAAATTCCTGCGGGCGTCCACGTGACCCCCTTCTACGATCAATCCCAACTCGTCCGCGAGTCGATCGCCAGTGTCCGTGACGCAATCTTTATCGGCCTTGTTCTCGCCTGCATTATCCTCTTCCTCTTTCTACGCGACTGGTCGAGCTCCTTCGTCGCCGGTCTTGTTATTCCAGTAACCGTGGCCGTTACAATCCTCTTCCTCTGGCTCATCGGGGAGTCCTTCAACCTGATGACCCTCGGAGGCCTCGCCGCGGCTATCGGCCTGGTCATCGACGACGCCATCGTNNGCCAGTCCCGTACGGAAGCTGTCCGACTTGCGCTCCACGAGATCGTCACCCCGCTCATTTTTTCTACGATCACACCAGTCGTCGTCTTTCTCCCGCTCATCGCCACCACGGGTGTCACAGGAAATTTCTTCCGCGCGCTCGCCATTACCATGACAGCGTCTCTGCTCACCTCGCTCGCACTCGCAGTTACGTTCACCCCCGCGCTATCACTCTCGCTGCTGCGCGGGCACAAGCCGCGCGACGCGGCAAAGCCTCGCAAGCCGGTCCTCGCATTCTTTTCCCGCGGCACAGAGGTTGACTCTCCTACTGTCCTCATCGGTAATTTCTCGGGCCCAGTCGGCTCCCGAGAAGGCCACCGAGGCCACGAAGACGGCCCGGTCATGCGCCGCATTCTCGCCACGCACGCCCGCATCCTCACCTTGGCGCTCACCCGCCCCATTCTCCTGGGGCTCGCATGCCTCGCCCTGGTTGTCGGCACTTACTTCGGATACAACGCACTCGGTTCCGACCTTCTCCCTGAGATGGATGAAGGCGCCTTTATCCTCGACTACCTTACGCCAGCGGGGACCTCGCTCGCCGAGACCAACCGCATCCTCCAACACGTCGAGCAGATCCTCCGCAGCACGCCCGAAGTTGAGATCACCTCCCGCCGCACCGGCCTGCA
>PKWK01000338.1:5306-5531 GCA_003133205.1 Granulicella sp.
ACGAGATCATGGCCGACGTCCGGGCACGCATCCTCAAGTCCGAGCCCGCACTTGACGTCGAGTTTATCCAGGTTCTACAGGACATGATTGGCGATCTCTCTAACCAGCCTGAAGACATCGTCATCAAGCTCTTCTCCGACGACACCCAGCTTCTCAACCAGCTTGGCCCTCGCGTTCAGACCGCCATCCAGAAGATTCCCGGCGTGGTCGATACCAAGAACGGCG
>PKWK01000313.1 GCA_003133205.1 Granulicella sp.
CGAAGCGCATCATGAAGTCGACGTAGGCGGGGTGGTTCTGCTGCAGCGCCGCGAGCACCGGCGCAGCCGCCTCGCGCGGAACGGAATACTGGTCGAAGATCTGGTAGATCTCTTCGGCCTCGTCGTCGGGGCGAGTGATCACTTCGGTCTGCTCGCGCTTCAGTTCGGAGGCGTAGTGCTCGGCGTCGCCACGGGCCGCGAGATACCCGCCGAGGCCCATGGCGATGGAGCCTGCGGCGATCTCGGCCAGCCCGGCGAGCACGATGATGTGGGCACTCGAAACCGCTCCGGAGAGCCCGGCGGCGAGTGCGAACGGCACGGTAAGTCCATCCGATAGACCGATAACAACGTCACGGACGGATTCGCTGGATTGGAAGTGACCTTCGACGTGCGAGTGGTCGTGAGCGTGGCGGGTAATGTCATGCATGGCGGGAGTTTACCGCAAAAGTGTACGGAAGCAGGCGCGAGAAGGTTGGCAAGGCGAAATCCGGGGGTGAGGCGTGGTCTTGTCCCCCGTGGCTCGGCGGGAAGTTATTCCTGCTTAGTCGCGTCCTTTCCCCTCGACACCCCGTCTGTACTAACAGATTCCGGCCAAACTTGAGATCGGCGGATAGGCGCGAGCGATGAGACATTTTTACTGGACGGGCGTGGTTGTAGCGGCAGGTTTACTTCTGATTTCGGGGTCGCAAATGCAGGCCCAAATGGGCGGCCAGATGGGCGGACAGCCTGGAGGTCAGGGCCGTGGCCAACGCGGAGGCTTCGGCGGCGGCCAGATGGGTCAGATGGGCCAGCCGGTTCAGGGTACAGTCACGGCAGCGACCGCCGATAAGTTGACCATCAAGACCGACGCAGGCGATTCCTACGAAGTGACCGTGACCCCAACCTCGCGGATCATGAAGGCTGGCCAGGCAATCAAGCTCAGCGATGTGAAGCCCGGTGACAGCGTGACGGCCCGTGGCACGGTGGACGCGACCAAGAAGACCGTGCAGGCCATGATGGTGATGGACGTCGACGCGGCAACCGTCGCGAAGGCCAAAGAGAATATGGGCAAGACGTACATCACGGGCAGGATCACGGCGATCGACGCCGACAATCTGAAGCTCACCGTAATGCGCACCGATGGCGTCAGCCAGGTGATCGCGGTGGATGACGGCACGTCCTTCCAGCGCGGCACGCGCGGAGTAGCCGCGGATGTGACCGCAGCCGGCGGAATGGGCGGGGGCGGCCTGACGGGCGGCTTCGGCGGTGGACAGAGAGGCGGAGCAGGCGCGCAGGCAGCGCCGCCGGCTCCTGAAAGCATCACGCTCGCGGACATCAAGGTGGGGGATGCGTTGATGGCAACCGGCACGATGAAGAGCGGTGCGTTCACCGCGTTGAAGATGGGCGTCTCGGAACCGGGAGCGGGGCCGGGAGCAGGAAGAAATCGCGGGGCACCGGGTCAGGCACCGCCGGCGGGTGCTGGTACGCCGCCTGCTGCACCGCCACAATAGGCAGCATCCCAGGTCGAGGTCATGGAGTCAGCAAGGGTGTGTTGTCTCTGAAGGTCGTAGATCTGGTTCGCGTGGCAGGAGAGACCTGTCGTTTTTGATTTTGGCTTTGCTGGTTCGCAGTAGTTGCTGTCTGTTTTGGTTCAGTAGCGGGAGCGTATTCGTGCAGCGAATGAATGGAATGAAACGGTTTGCGATGGTAGCGATGGGTGCGGCGATGCTGACCGGCGCTGGAAGTTTTGGCGCGGTGGCTCTGGCCCAGGCGGCTGATCCCGCTGTAGCCCCGACCCCGGCTGCGCAAGCCCCGGCTGCTCCGGCGGCCGCAGCGCCCACCACTCCGGCGGCTGCGCCTCAGGGCGGCAACATCAAAGGCACGGTGAAGGCGAGCGGAGTTCCGCTGCCCGGCGTCGCGGTGACGGCGACCAACACGCTGACCGGCAAGAAGTACGCGACCACCACGGATATCGACGGCGTATACGCGATGGCGGTGTCTCGCAACGGCCGCTATGTCGTCAAGACGGAGCTGACTGGATTCGCGTCAGTCACGCAGGAAGTCATGGTGAATGCGTCCAGCGAAAACGGTGGCCTGCCGATCCAGACGGCCGAGTTCAAGATGGACCTCGCCTCGCGCGTTACCCCGGAGCCGGTGCAGACGGGTACGACTGTCGCCGGGACCACACCAGCCAGGACCGGGCTGGCCGCCGCCGGCACCACGCCAGGCGCAGTTGCCAGGGTGGGACGCGGGACACAGGCGTTGGCAGTGGCAGGGACGGAAGATCCCGAACTCGCGGACGCGACTGCAAGCGAGGGGAACGTTGGGGCGCAACTGCCTTCGCTGGCTACGGCCGGCGGCGAGGATTCCTCGGCATCGGCGAGTGAGTCCATTGCCGTCAGCGGACAGCAGGGCCAGACGAATGGTCTGGCGGGATTCAGCCAGGATGATCTCAACAACAGAATTCAGGACATGCAGCGCAACGGCTTTAACAATGGCGACATTGCCGGGGCGCTTGGCGGAGTGATGCAGACCGGCACGTTTGGCGGCCCGGGAGGCGGCCCAGGCGGTGGCGGATTTGGCGGCCCGGGCGGCGGTGGTCCAGGAGGCGGCGGCCCCGGTGGTGGCGGTGGTGGCGGATTGCGCGGCGGCGGTGGTGGTGGCGGACGTGGCGGCGGCGGCCCCGGCGGTGGCTTTGGTGGTGGTGGCTTCCGTGGCCAGAATCCGAACGCGTGGCACGGCTCCTTTGCCTACAACGGGTCCAACAGCGCACTCGATGCGATTCCGTTCTCCGTGACCGGCAATCCAGTGGCGAAGCCGCCATCGGACACCAATACGTTGATTGGGAGCGTAACCGGAACCCCATATATTCCCGGGTGGACGACCCCGAACCCGAAGCAGTTCGTGTTCCTCAGTGTGCAGGAGATGCGGAACACGCGATCGAGCATCGTGAACCAGACTGTTCCAACGCTGGCCGAGCGCTATGGCGATCTAACGCCCGCGTTCCAGGCGCAACAGGTAATTGCGGGACAACAGTACTTCGATCCGGCGACTAAGAACCCGTTCGGTGCGACGAGTTGCGATTCGCGCCTGGCGGCAATCGACGCCAGCCCGACCGCCTGTATCCCGTCGTACGAGTTCAACCCTGCCGCGCAGGCGTTGTTGAGCTACTATCCGCTGCCGAACATCGCGCCGCTGGGTGCGCAGTACAACTTCCAGACGGTCACGGCCGCGCAGAACCATCAGTCGCAGATCTCGGGGCGATACAACCGCAGCTTCGGCGCGACGCCGGTGCGCGGACAGCGCGGCCAGGGTATCCAGAGAGTCCGAGGACAAGGTCAGAACCGGAATGCTCCGCCGGTGCTCCGCCAGAGCATTGCCGAGAACTTCGCGTATTCGCACCAGGCCAGCAGCTCGCAGAGCTTCTCGCCGTTGCTCGGCGGCAAATCCGTGACCGACGGATATAGCTTCTCCAGCGGCTACACGGTCGGATATGGGCGATTGAACAGTTCAGCAACCCTGGGCTGGAACCGTTCGCGCACCACCGGGGCCAACTACTTCACCAACAGCCTAAACAATCCGGCGGTGCAAGCGGGCATATTCGTAGCCAACCCGACGATCTACAGCAACCCGTTCTACTTCGGTGTGCCCTCTGTCGGCCTGACGGGGCTCAGCGGCCTGAGCGACTCGACGCCGAGCAACACCGTCAACCAGACGATCTCGTTTACGGACATGGTGAGTTGGAGCCACAAGCGTCACAATATGCGGTTCGGCGTCGACTTCCGGCGCATCCACGCGGACTCCATCGGCGGGACCAACGTGCTCGGGCAGTTCACGTTCTCGGGATATTCAACGGAGAACCCATTGCTGCAGGCCTGCAACCCGAATACCGACGCTCAGAAATGCGCCCAGTATGGAGCTTCGGGATCGCCGGTTGCGGACCTGCTGATCGGGCAGCCGCAACAGACCAAGATCACGGCGGGCCTGAACAAGATCTACCTGCGCGGCAACTCCTGGGACTGGTATGGCCAGGACGATTGGCGCGCACGATCGAACGTGACCATCAGCTACGGCCTGCGTTGGGAGTACTTCTCGCCCTACTCGGAGAAGTACAACCGCCTGGTCAACCTTAACCTGACCGGGAGCGGCGCTAACCTGCAGATCGCGAACGTGTGCGCGACCTCGGCGGCGGGATGTGCCTCGGTGGGAAGTCCGGCCTCGCTGGTGCACCCGGACAAGTCTCTGTACTCGCCGCGTGTTGCGATTGCGTGGCAGCCGAAGTTCAAGTGGACCAAGAGCATGGTGGTGCGTTCCGGCTACGGCATCAACTACAACA
>PKWK01000042.1 GCA_003133205.1 Granulicella sp.
AGATGATCAGCAGGGCTTTGCGTTCATACTTGGCCTGACGCAGATGGTCGATTCCCAGGTAGACGGCGTCGATCAGCGCGGTCCTGTTCTCCGGCTTCAGCATGACCATGCGCGCCTCGACGTCGTCCGGGTCGGACGTATAGTCGACGATCACCGAAGGCCGGTCGTTGAATCCGACGACAAAGAACTCGTCCTGCGGATTGGAGGTTCGCAGGAACTCCGTGAGCGCCTTGCGCGCACGCCCGTACTTGGACGACATGCTGCCGCTCAGGTCGAAGATGATGCCGATCGTGAGCGGCGCATCCTCGCTGGAGAAGTACTTGATGGTCTGGCCGATGTTGTTGTCGTACAGCGCGAAGTTCTCCTTCTCCAGGCCGGTGACCAGGCGGTTCATGGGGTCGGTGACGGTCATGGGGACCTGCACCAGGTTGACGTCGATGCGAAGGCGCGCCTCGCGGTGCGACGTAGCCTGGGTCGCTACATTGGCTCCGCCCTCAATGACCGGCTTCTGCTCCTCGGGCGACTTTTGCGGCGGCGGAGGCACCGGCGTTGTGACGTTGCCCAGCGGGTTCTCCTGGGCGTGGCAGAGGACAGCCGGCGAGGAGAATGCACCGGCCACGAGGCACAGGATCAGCACCCGCCGCAAGCACGCCGCCAGACCGCCCCGAAACATCTGTCCCACTGGATACCGCATAATGAATCCCATGCCGCTGGTGCGAACTTTATCATCTCTCATCTTGGAGTCTCTGCGCACCCGCACAGGATGGAGAATTTGATGCGCCCCTCCGGTTTCCCGGCAGAAGTGCCCAGCGCGCGCCAAAAGACTGCACCCTCTGCATCTGACTCTGGCCGGACCGAGAAGGAAAGCGGCCCCGGAACTCGAACGTTTGCAACGCTGGCCTGGGGCGCAGGCGGCATGGCCTGTCTCCTGGCGCTGCTTCCGGCCGCCGGACACGACCAGATGTGGTGCTTGTACGCCGCGAACCTGATGCTGCACGGCGTCAAGCTGTACGGACCGCAGTTGTTCGAGTCCAACCCGCCGCTGATCTTCTGGCTGTCGCTGGTGCCCTCCGCGGTTGCGGGTTGGCTGCACCTGCCGGCGACGGCTGTGGGCAAGTTGCTGATCGTGGGGCTGGAAGGCGGCGTTGCGGCGGTGTGCTTCAGGCTGCTGAGGAAGTTGCAGCCGGGGATGTCGAAAGCTGCGGTTTATGGGCTTGGATTCGTTTTTGTAACGGTGTTTGCGGTGATGCCCGCGCGCGATTTTGGGCAGCGCGACCATATTCTGGCGCTTCTATGCCTGCCGTATCTGCTGGCGGCGGCGCTGGATGCGGAANNGTTGTGGGCTGGAAGGCGGTCTGTGTGGGGCTTGCGGCCGGCGTGGGGATTGCCCTGAAGCCACATCAGGCGCTGATTCCGGTTGCCGTCGAGTCGATGCTGCTGGTGCTGCGGCACAGGCGGGGCGTGAGGTGGCCGGTGCGCCCGGAACCGCTGGCGATCATAGCCTGCGGGCTGGCGTACCTGATCGCAATTCATCACTGTGCCGGGAATTACTTTACCCAGGTTGTCCCGGTGCTGCGCGATACGTACTGGGCCATCGGCCACCTTGGCTGGCTGCAACTGGTGGGCGAATCGGTGCAACTGCACGCCCTGGCTGCCGTCGCCTTGTCCCTTGCCCTCGTCGCGGGCTGGCGCAAAGTCCCTCCCTTCAATGCGCTCCTGCTTGTCGCCGGCGTGGCCAGCACCATCGCCTACTACCTGCAAGGCACGGGCTGGTACTACCAGCAGATTCCCGCACTCAGTTTCTTCTCCTTCGTGCTATACCTCGGACTCCTCGACCTCGCCGAGCGCCTTCATCTTGAGCTGCCTTGCTGGACGCCGAAGGCCGCCGCCGCGCTCTCGGTCCTCGCCATCGCGCTCACAGCATACTTCTCCGGATACACCCTCGCCCACCCATTCACCTTCCCATCGGGCCTCTCTGATGTCCCCGACCCAAGCTTCTTCCGCGGCCTTCCAGTCGACACGCCCGTGGCCATTCTGACAACCGTCGTCGACGATAGCATCCCTCCGATTGTTACGAACCATCTCCTCTGGGCACAGCGGGAGAACAATCTTTGGACACTGCCCGCGATCCTTCGTAACGAGTCGCCCACCGCCCCCGGCGATCCGCGCCGTCGCATCCCGCCGCAACGGCTCGCCCAACTCGATCGCCTTCAGCATGCCTGGATGGTCGAGGATCTCGTCTACTGGCATCCCGCGCTGATCCTCATCGAGCGCTGCCAGGACCCGGCGGTGCACTGCCAGGTACTGGAGGATCGGCACGACGACCTGCTGGCATGGTTTCTGCGCGACCCTGGGTTCCGGGACATTTTTGCCCATTACCATTATGTCCGGTCATCCGGTGCGTTCGACGCGTATATGCCGAACTGAACAGGGTGCGGAAGGCTTTCCTCGGGGATTCTAAGGGCAGGCTGGCCGCCGCGTCCGGAAGGTCATCGCAACCAGGCAAACGGCCAAACAGAACGAAGCCACCGCAGCCTGACGCAACTGCAGTAGATCGCCGATCCAGGGAGTGCGGACCCATTGGGCAATGGACGCCGCCAGACTCGCCGGCATAGAGAACCATCCCCACAGCAACAGCGCTAGCACGGCGCACGAGGCCGCCCCTGCCGTTATCCGGGCGGAGATCCGCAACCGTCGATCCAGCGCATCGCGCAACCCGTAGCACGCCCATAACGCTACCGGCGTGAGCGCCAGTCCGTCGTGCTCGCGGTGGTAACTGGCAATCATCCCGACACTCACAACCGCCGAGACAAACAGCAGCGCGTCTGTGCGGTCATCCATCCGGCACCGGCAACTTCGCGCAATCCAAAGCAGCACTGTGCCTAGAGCGAGCACTATGAGCGTCGCCAGCAGCAGCGGGACCCAGCCCGTCAGCCGAAGGCCAAACAGCGATTGCAGTCCGGTAATCCGCGCGCCGATGGGCAATGCTTCCCGGCTCGACGGCGACATGGACCCGCCCGCCTGCTCCTGGGAAAGAACCGTGGCGAAGTGGCGCAGTGCGATCCTGAGCGCTCCCCGCACCGCAAGCAACGCCAGC
>PKWK01000278.1 GCA_003133205.1 Granulicella sp.
GCGGCCATCTGCGACAGATAGCTCATCGTGCTCTCGGGCACATATGACTGCCAGTTGGTGTTGGTGGTGAACGACACCGCCGTATTCCACGCAAGATAAGGCTCAACGCCCGCCAGGTGCTGCGGATTCAGCCGCACAATCGGAATCACACCCTGCAGTCGCTGAATCGCATACGACAGCAGCAACGTCGCGCAACTGAAGATCAGCATCGCCGCGCCATACTCGGTCCAGCGCATCTCTGCGTCGGGGTTGACGCCGGTGATGCGATACAGCAGCCGCTCTACTGGCCCCAGCACGGGGTCCAGCCAGGTCTTCTTCCGCTCGTAGACGCGCGCCATGTAGAGGCCCAAGGGCTTTGCCGCAAGCAGCAGCAGGACGAAGAAGAACGCAATCTGCAACCAACCATTGGGGGTCATCAGAATTTCTCCGGGCGCAGAAGCGCAAAGACCAGGTAGACCAGCAAGCCGGCGGTCAAGAGGAGTAGAAGGATGTTTTCAAGCATTGTCGCCCCCGCCTTTCAGTGACTGGCAGCCGTGGATATACGCCACGGCGATGACAAAGAACACAAGAGAAACCGTAAGAATGATCAGGTCGAGCATCTGCGCCTCCAGTTACCAACTGCCTTGTTTCATTCCCCACCAGTACACAAGCCCAAGCGAGGCGGTCGTCTGTGATTTACTCAACACGCCCGTCTGGTCCGTCAGGAAGAATGGTTGATTGATTCCAGTTCAAAACATCTGCCTTGAAGCCTCTTTAGGCGGTTGCCTCAATGCAACATGCAACGTGCGTGTGGTACAAACGGATATTTCAAAATCTTTATGCAAGTAAATGGCCATTCGTTCTGCCGGGTTAGCGTTTGGGCCCGAAGAAGGCTACGAACCCTGCGGAGCCAGCGCCTCGACACCGCTATTTTGTGATATTGCTGCCGAAGATGAAGCCGAATTCAAGTACGGCCCGGAATTGGCTCTGATCCGTTCCCTTCGTGCCAAAGACATCTCCACCCGTGGAGTTGCTTGCGTGCACCCACGCGAGATCGCTGCGAAGGTACATGCCTCCTTTTTGGTAGGTTGGCGTCGCGGTGAAAGTGGTGCCTGCGCTGCCCGATCCAAAACCCAACAAGTTGACCGATCCATCGGTTGCACTCCCAGAACTCGTAAGATATTCCCAGCGCAGCGGAAGCGAGAAACCGCTCTTGAATGCGTAGCTGACATTCAACGCGCAGCCAGTTGCGGATGTGCTCTTGGGGACGCCTACCTTCAAGTTGGTCGGCAGTTTGCTGTACTGGAAGTACGGCTGCACGATCCATGGGCCCTTGGTGTACGTATAGATCACCACGTGCATATAGCTGTTGTTCTGCACCGGTGTGGCCGTCGTTTGATAGGCGGTCTGCCCGAGGTTTCCCATCCCGTCGTACACCAGACTATGAGGCCCGTTCGCATAGGTCACAGAGCCCGAGAGCCACGAGTAGCGGTTGGAATAGTAACCGTCGTTCCAACTGATTGCGCCGCTTAGGTGCTTGCCCACTGTCTGGTTTATTTGGATACCGCGATTGATGGCATTTTCCTGGTTCCAAACGATGCCGCGCTCGATGTTGAAGTTTTGGTACGTAAACGTGGACTCGGCGCCCATCAGCGTGGGAAGAGAGCCGATTACGAACTGTGTGGTAGCTCCTGCCTGCAACTTCAGGAAAGCGACCGGAACGGGCCCATAGAAATTGTTCACGGTATTTTGGGCGTTAACAAACGGCACTGAAAGTGTCGGCATTGTATAGGCGCCAGCCTGGATGTAGTACTGGAGCTTTCCGTCTGCTTTTTGAATGAAGATCTGACCGTTGCTCAGAGTAGCTTGCGCCTTGTCGTCTCCCGGCACGGAATTGTTCTGGAACTGCGCGAAACCGGTCACGATGCCGTTGACGGACAGTTTGCCCAACGGTCCGGCATCAAAGATCGCCGGCGGCAGCCATTGCAGCGGACCCGTGAGAACGAATGTGGAAAGCGGGGCTGGCGCGGCTTCTGGTGCTGGGGCAGGCGCAGGCGCGGCAGCTGGTGGTGGAGCGGGTGTGGCGGCCTGCACATCCTGCGTATCTGACGACGCACTGGAACTGGCGAGGTCGCCGGAAGCATAGGACGCGACTGTGAAGGTTGCGAGGATGGCCAGTACGGCAAGGTGGCGAACAAAGCGGGGGGAGTTTGTCGGAATAATAATGGGAGTCTCTCTTTCATCTCCGTCAACGGAATAACCATTGTGAGTCGTGAGTTCATTCAACAGTCCACCCAATGGGGGTGAACGAAACCGTAAGTAAGACATCAAGAAAGTGCAAGAAAGTCATAAATAAAGGTTCATATCTACCGCACCTTCGAGCAGGAAGCGGCTATAGGTCCCGCTTCCTCTTTTCTGTCTTACGAGGGAGGCGGACCAATACATACACCATGTATATGTTGAAGACAACGCAGATCACGGCCAGGATTGTCCACCCAGTCGAGAAGTTTGCGCCACCAACGGACAATGCAGCTATCGCACTCATAATCTGAAGACTAGAGCGCTACGGCTAATAAAGTCCTGAAGATTGTCTAAATTGTTCCTAAAGAGAATGAGGCCGTCTTGATACCGTTTCTGAGGTCAGAGGTGAACGCATGAAGCGCCGGAGGCACTGCACCTATCATTTCCCAGAGGATAATTGGAATCGGTACCCAAGCCATGGCTCAGTCACAATGTAACGAGGCCGGGTGGGGTTAGGTTCGATCTTCTTGCGAATCTGGTTGACTACGACATGCAGATACTCAACCTCATCGCCATAGTCCGGCCCCCAAACAGCTTGGAGAATCTTCGCGTGGGGAATGGAAACATTCGCGTTGGCAATCAGATAGTTGAATACCTCAAATTGTTTGGGAGTTAGGCGGACATCCTTGCCGTTCGTTGAAACGTGGTGACTGTCCAGATCCACGGTGATTCCGTCGAATGTGATTAGTTGAGGTCCCTGCCGCGGTACCATTGGCGCGCGCCGCAGGTTGGCTCGGATGCGCGCCAGCAGTTCCGGCATGCTGAAGGGTTTTGTAACGTAGTCATCGGCACCTGCGTCGAGAGCTTCGATTCTGTCCGGTTCCTCCTTGCGAATCGTCAGCATAATAATTCTGACGTCGGAGTGCTCGCGAATAGAACGGCACGCTTCTACTCCACCGATTCCCGGCATGTTGCGGTCCAAAATTATCAGATCGTAGCGCTCTTCTCGGATTTTCTCCAGTGCCACTTCGCCGCTTCGTGCGTCTTCTACGATGTAGCCTTGTTTGGTTAGTGCCGCTTTCATCACGCGCCGTAACTGGGGCTCATCATCCACAACGAGAATCCTTGCCACCTTCATGATTGTTTCTCTCCTTGGAATACGGGCAGCGTCAGCGAAAACTGCACGCCGCCTTCTGCTGTATTTTCCACCCGCAACTTTCCGTGATGCGCGACCACGATGTCGCGCGCTATGCTTAACCCCATTCCAGTGCCTGGGGTGCATTCTTGCGTTTGTCTCCCTCTGTAGAAGCGCTCGAAGATAGCATCAAGTTCGTCCGGGGGTATGCCCGGGCCATGGTCTCGAACCTCAATTGACACTGTATCGCCGATCTGTCTCGCGTGTACCTCAATCGGAGTCTCGGGAGGAGAATACTTGACGGCATTGCCGAGCAGTTGCCGCAGGGCGAGACCAATCATATCCGGATCGGCATAGACAGACTTAATGCCATGCTCAATCTCAACCTTCAATGGGCGACTGTCCAAAAGGGTTCTCATTCGGCGAAGAGAAGGGTGAATGAGGTCCGGCACGAGTAGCTGACGCCGCCTGATTCGTGGCTTGCCTGGTTCGATTCTGGCCATATCCGTGGTTTCGCTGATCATCTCGCCGAGTTTGTCCGACTCCTCTTCAACTACGGCCAAGAAATCATCTTCTTCCGCATCGTGGCGGTATTCGGAGCGCACGGTCGTAATAGCGCTCTTGATGGAGGTGAGAGGAGTGAGGAAGTCGTGCGCCAGGACATCGAGAAGAGTGCTCCGCAATCTTTCGTTTCGTCGTGCCACCTCCATCCTGCCAAGAGCAACCTGTTGGCCGGCACGTTCGATCGTGATTGCGGCCAAATTTGCGATAGCTCGTGCAGCTGGTTCTGATAGTGCCGGGCCTACCGCGCCCAGACTGCCGAGATTTCTTCCCCCGAGCGCAACCGGGACGACAACCAGCTCAATACCAGCCGGAGTCAATGGCTTTCGTGACACAAACCACGCGGCTTCACCAATGGCAACTGATCGTAGCATTTCGTTCTCGACACTCTGCTCTCCACCGTTTGCCACATGGATATCTCCCGTCGATCTATCGCAAAAAACGACGGCACTGAAATCAAACTGCTTCTTAACGCTCATCGCTATCTGGGGTCCAAGTTCCTTTGTGGTATCAACCAGCATCAGCGATAAGCTCAGCTGATAGAGGTGCTCGACTTCGATTCTTCTGGCCTGTGCCTCGGCAGTCCGACGTCGGGAATCTGAAGACAGTGTGCTGGCAGTGATTGCTATCACCATAAAAACAAAGAGCGCTACCCAGTTCTGCGGATCGGCCAATGTGAGCGACAGGATCGGCGGAAGGAAGAAGTAATTGAGACAGAGCATCCCCGCCACTGAAGTCACAATCGATTCAGCCAGGCCCCATCTGGCTGCCACTACGAGTACTGCCAGTACATAGGCAAAGCCTGCAATCAAACCATTGACGTGCAGCACGGAGAACGCAATCCACGTGATTGCAGCATCAAGCCCTAGACAGACTATGGACCTTAGCACTTGCATGCCAGGACGCTGAGCGGTTTCATATGTCGCGGAGTTCATATAGCTGGTGTCGCGAAGATGATTCTAGTCCCTACCAGTAGACCTCCCCAGGCTCATGGCATGCATTGAGAGCTTGTAGCCCGTTTCCCAACCCACACCTTCTGGAACAGCGCAGCACATCAATTTCGCCCTCCTATTTCAGCAGATTGCAGGATCCGCAGCGGTCGGCTTTTTGGAACAATCTTGCGCAGGGTCTGGAGGTCGGCCGAAGCCGGAGTGTCGGAATGGCGGGAGCTTAGCGCGAAGTGAGAAGCGAAGCTCCCTAAATGCGGCATCTGACCAGTTCGAGTTTCCCGCGCACGCCTTCGGCGGATGAGACCCTGGGCAGCCTAGACCTTCGATCAAATCGGCGGCGGCAAAATGTTGCATACGGTGGCGGAATTGATTGTATTCAGCACATCCTCTCAGCGGTGGTTAGTGCAATGTTGGCGGCGGTCACCTCGCCGGTGAAGGAGCGATCAGCGTTGTGACCGGGTCCTGGGAATGTCCATCCCAAACATGGACCCGCAACTGGCCTTCGTAAACTTCGATAAAGACCTGGCTGGGTTGATCCTCTGCATCGGTCGGGTTTGACTCGAAACCACTGATACCGATTTCAATGCCGTCGCAGCCGTAGCCGAGACGCTTTCCATCCAATTCAATACGCATGATGTCCCTTCAAGAATTGAGCCGTAGCCAATCGTGGATCGGCAGATTTTACTTCGTCTCTGCCGTCTTATCCGCCGCGGCAAATTCGCGGTTGAGGATTGCCACCTCACGGCGAAACCGCGAGATCCCGCCCTCTGGAACGTAAAGGCTTCGACCCTCCGGCGTTGGGAGGCTGCCCGCGTAGCCGCGCATGTTATAAAACAACTGCCCCACTTTGACACCCCTCAGCATGACGTTGTAGCGCGGCGTGGTTTCCAACATCTCACAGCCTTGACGTGTTTCGATCAGTTCGATGGCTGGCTTTGCCACTGGGACTCCTTATTTGGAACTCGGTTGAGAATCAGGCGGGGATGTGGGGGAGACGGAGTGTTTTGCCTCCGGATGCGTTTCCTCCAACCCGCAGTCAAAGCAGAAGCCGTTGCCTGCAAGATCGTTGTAGGGATGGCTTGCGTTGCCACGTGCCGCCATCTCTTTGCGGACATGGGGCGCGTGCAGGGCGGGATGATGAACGGTGTAGGTCCGGTCTTGATGGCGCTGACCCCCTACTGCGCTGAGGGCCAAAGTATCCCAGTAGCCATGAGAGCCATCTGCTTTGCAGAACTGGCAGGAGCAACCGCCTGGGCATGCGCGCCACAGTTCCACGGGCAACGGCACAAAGATGGTGTCATTGATGCGGGTGATCGGCAAGTACAGCTGAGGAATCTGGTATGTGGATCCGCTGGCAAGACCAGTAACAGGGCTGAGATGGTTTACATACTGAAATAGCTTCATTGGGCCTCCAGAAATGGCCTCGCTAGGCGGCCTTATTGAGCTAATAGGGCGCAAAAGCGTCTGTCCCAAATAGGACAGAGTCGCCCGCAAGTTACTGATAAATAGAGACACTTACAACTTTTGGGGGATCATTAACAGACGGTAAATGACCGTAAGCTATCTGAGGTGGTGCACGCCGCTCGGAGACGGATCATCAAAGACAAGCGAATCGTTCTTGCAGGCCCTCAGACGACCTTCCGCGCCGGAGTAGCGCGCGTTCTCTCGCTAGAGCACGACATGCAGATTGTTGCCCAGTGCGAGGAACACACAGAAATTCGCGTTGCAGTCGAGACGCTTAAGCCATCGGCCCTGATTGTTTCGCTACCGATACTCTGCGACCATCCAGACTTGCTTCACCCGCTCAAACGGGCCGCCATCGGAGTAATTGCCGTTGCAGCCACCCCTGAACAGATACCCACTGAGATTGCAAAGCATCTGCATGGGACAATCTCGCGTGACATCTTAGTAGACGATCTCATACATGCCGTTCGGCACGTGTCTCGCGGACACCGGGATAGCCAGAGCCTCGTACATGGTGCCATTGCCCCTGTTGAATCGGACCTGATTGGTAGATGCGTTCGCAATCGCCTCACTCGACGGGAGCTACAGGTCGTCGGCTTGATCGCCAAGGCGTACAAGAACAAAGAAATTGCTGATTGCCTCGGAACCAAAGAGCAGGTCGTCAAGAATTACGTGAGCAACCTCTTCGCCAAGTGTGGTGTCTCTGATCGCCTCGAATTGGCACTCTTCACGCGGAATCACTCTATCCTTGCCGAAGCCGGTGAGAGCGCGAGCGCTCTCTTACCTCTGAGAAGTGCCCGCCTGCTCGTTGCCAACTAGAAACAGTCCAGAAAAGCCCCAAGCCGATTCGTAGGCTGGCTGCGCACAAGCTGCGCTGCGTAGCTTCCCGGGTACCGGGGCACACCGTTAACCATGATGGCCGCTGGATCGCTCCACTGTTCGGGATACATACAGGTTGGCTGCGACGGGGGTTGGACCGCGGAGCAAAGGGTACTGATCAGTTTCAAAAAGCACATATCTATCCTCTCGTCTTTAGGCCCGCTTCTCGCTGTCGCTTCTAACGGCAAGTTTGTCGGGGGTTGAATTGCTAAACGCCACGAGAGGGAACCCGTACAGCTCCACAATGCCAGGCCACGAACCACGGGTGAAGAAAGAAACAGCGAGTCCCGGCTAAGACGCTTTTCGTGCCGATTTTCATGGAATCCCTTCTCAGGCTTTATCGGCATGAGGGCAATCCCATGCCGATTCAGGCTCTTGTTTATTGAAACGTCTGCTGAATTGCTGCTGTGCGGACGTTGGCGTCGATGACTTGGCCGATGTATTTCCGCCAAGCGCAATCCAGAGCAAAGTCCACAAGCGGGTGTTCCCAGTAGCAGACATCAGAGCCTCGGCATCGTTCGGGCGATGAAGGTGTTTGGATCGGCAAAGAACGCGTGCATTTCGCTCAAGCTGAAGCCCGACGAAATGGCAATCTCGCGCAGCATGTCGCGGGTTGCCCAATCTCCGGGGGAGTAGATGCAATCGGTGTAGTCGAGCCGAACCTCCGCAGCATCGAGCACTGGCGAGCTGACTTCACCGTAGAGGTCTTCGGGGAATCCTCTCCGGAAGTCGCGCTCCAAGACTGTCATGGTGCGCTTCTTGCCAGTGACCGCCCGTAGACGGTTTGAGTCCATCGATATTTCCGTAAGCGGTGAGCATCGACCAATCATCTCTACTACGCGGGGTGCGCGAGAGTTTTGAGGGCCCATCCCTAAGAGGTGGATCCGTTCTGGCCGAACATTCAGGAGGAAGCGGGCTGCATCATCTTCTGACGTGGCGGCTTTCTTCATCGTGAAGGCGGGAACCAAGGGAACGCCGACAACGGCCGTGCCTTCCGCATAGAATTCCTCGTGGCTGAGAAGGCCGACCTGGAGGGGAATGAGAACCTTGGCTCCCAGTACCGCGAGCTGCTGCAGCTCCGATCGGTAGAGTGCCAGGCGCTTGAGCGTCTCAGCTTGATCGCCAACACAATCTGGGGCAACCACGCTGAGGCGGTTTCCCAATGCCCGGGCCGCGCGAAGGTAGATATCGAGGCGGCGGCGCCACTCGCGCGGAGCGATGCGGTTCACTATCTCCACACGTTGGGACTTTGGGGAGAATCTGACCTCGCTGAAGGCTCCAGAATCCAGAAAGACCGGGCCTGCCGCGCGAAGTATTGCTTCGATGGCATCTTCGCGCAGGTTCGACGCGGAAGCTCCAATAGGGACGCCGGCGAGAGCAAAGCCGGCAACTTCACGCGCTTCGTTTACTCCGGAGGCGTACGCGATAATTTCCTTCATAGCGAGGCCTCCTCTTGATCCTGCTGTAATACCCGGTCACGTCCGGATATCGTTCTTCTCTGTCGGGCAACTCGACCGACTGAATGAGTATGGGCGGCGGTTCGGGTCGCCTATCAATCAGAACAAGTGGGCAACCGTCCAAAGCACGGCTCAAGACGCCAGCAGCGGCACGCAACATAATCACAGTTGTCACGGGGTATGCTCCACAGTTGGTCCGTTGAGCTTTGGGAAAATGGCTAGGGCAGACGTGAACGCCGGACTTGTAGATACGCAACGAGTCTGGCTATATTTCCTTCCTTTCGCTTCTCAAAAAGGGGCTCTAGCCGCGCTTTCTCTCAGCCAACCTTTGCAGACCGCTTCAGCGAGGAGGCGCGTTTGCCGGTTTGCCCGGCGGACGGGGAGGCAGAATTCCGACCGGCATTAGCCACCCGCATTCTGCGGGAAGGACGCGACACACGCCGGGGAAGCGTCTGCAAGCGTTCGATGGTATCTGGAAATTGCGTGACGAGCTCAACGAATGTAGCCGCGATGGGGCTGACCTGCCCGCCCTGCTCCCATTTCTCCACCGTGCGCGGACTGATTCGCAGCATGTTGGCCCACACCGCACGGGACACGTTGAACTGTTCACGAGCAGCAACGAAGAATTCTGCCCCCGGAGACAGTTTGATCTCGGGAGCGGCCACAGTATGCGTGCGGAGTGTGACCTTTCCCTCGCGATGGGCCTTCATCGCACCCACGCCCTCCACCAGTTCGGCGAACAGCTTCCGTTTGGTTGCATTCTGCTTCTTCATTTTTTGCTCCCGGTCTTTCGTGCGACCCGTTCGGCTTCGAGTGCTCGCCTCAGTTGGTTTCTCTCGTCCTTGGTCAGGTCAGCGGCCTCGTCTTTGTCGTACAGAGTCAGCAGCCAAATCTCCTGCTCCGAGAGAAAACAGTAGTAAATAACCCGCAGGCCGCCACGCCTACCTTTTCCGCGTCGAGGATCCTTCCAGCGCAGCTTGCGGATACCTCCCGCACCCGGCACCATGTCTCCCGCCTCGGGATTGCTCGCCAGATAGCGTTGCAATTCCGCGAATCCGTCATCGTCAAGATAGTCATCTCGGAACCGCGCGAAAGCAGGCGCTTCGACGAATTGGAACCATGCGGTGTGCTCCGAGTCTTCAATCATTCTCTCGCCTCATTGTACCCACGCTGGGTATAGTTTGTAAACGGGACTCACTATTTTTTCCTCTGCGGAATGCCTGTCTGTTAGTCCTCGTCTGGCTCTGGCGGATCGATGTCCCAAAGAAAGGCGTTCGGAGGTGCCGCGAGGTCATAGGCAACTGCTGTGACGAAGTATTCTGCAGATGGCTCATGCTGGCGCGCCCGCTTTGTCTGCCGACTGCGAGGGAACCCGTAACTCGCATCCCATCTCCGCCATGCAGTCGATCACTTCCTGACGCAGTTCGGGACGGTGCTTAATGATGTACGGCGCGACTTCTTTGGCGGTTCCGTTCGGGTTGCGGCGCGACACACGAGGGCAAAAATCGAGGACGCGGTAAACGTCGATCTTGCGAAGCTGCTCGACGCTGTCTGCCGAGATGCGGATTGCTTGCTCTTGGGGTGTCATACTCTCCCTACATTTTCAGGCGGATACTCGATGGACGTTGGAGCGTCCCTATGTCGTAGCCTCGACTCCATGCCGGAAACACCGCGCGCCGGCTCGCGAGTAGTTATGCAGCGTGAGGCTGTTTTGATTCAGTTCGGAAGCAGTAACCAGCGAAGATCCACTGAGTCGTGTTTCCGGGTAGGCAGAACGTCGCATATGTTGCGCGGCCCGCGACGTGGCTGTGCGCTTCTCCGATCTGAATCATGCGTGAGGTCCAGTGAGCCGGTGGCATGATGTCACGCGCCCACTCGGCAAAAGTCGTTGTCGACCGGATCGCCGACGTTCAAAAACTGGCCAAGGTTCTAATGGCTTTCTGCCCACTGCTGACGGGTTTTGACAATTGCTTGATCCACTATGTCCTCTGACCGGATTACGCGCCGGTTCGCGGTATAAATCAAATTCAGGCAGCCTTCTTGCGCACCGTCCCTGCCTGGGTGAGCGTCTGCTGGTAGACGAAGGCGGCTTTTCTGAAAGCGGCAACGGCCTCGATGTTGGGCTGGGCAGGGATCATCACGGTCACGTCCTGGACGTGTCCAACCTTGCCATACGGGACGTCGACGCCGGGACGGTTGTAGGGAACCATGACACCGTTCGTCAGTGACGCGCCACGCATCTGGTACGGCTCGACGGAGACAACAGGGAACCATTTGCCGTTGTTTCCTCGGGCAATCCATTCGGCTTTGACGTCGCCGGCGGCGGTGAGAATCGAGTCCTGAAAGTATTGCCGCGCCACACTTCCGCGCTTTGTGAAAACGAGTCCACAGCCTCTGCAGCCGTAGCACATATCTCGGTCCATCTGGTTGAACGAGTACCGGCCGCAGCCGCCGCAACGCGAGCAAATCTGACTCTCGAACCCAGTAGCGAGATCTGTTTGAGATTGTGCCATTTCATCTCCTAAAGCGGTTGGTTTAGAGGTCGTTGATCGTGGGGCGATGGTTGGGAGCTTTACCATGAGTTTGGCAACCAAGTTGCCAAAGTCAAGACGGCGGGCGTTTCGCGTTCAGCGGTGAGCCGGGCAGCGATCGAAGCCTCCGACGCCGAGGTGGAGGCGTTGCTCAGCCGGCGGTTTGACGACCTGAAACTGCTGGTGGTTTACATCGACGGACTCCTGTTCGGCGACTACACCATGATCGGCGCGGTGGGTGTGGATGTGGAAGGCAATAAACATGTGCTGGGCATCCGCGAAGGCGCCACGGAAAACGCGACGGTAGCGATCGGACTGCTGGAAGACATCGTGGCCCGCGGCGTCGATCCCAACCGCAAGATGCTGTTCGTCATTGATGGCTCCAAAGTGCTGAGGGCGGCCATCAACACCGTCTTCAGCAGCCATCAGCCGGTGCAACGCTGTCGCGCGCACAAGTTGCGCAACGTACTCGGCTATCTGCCCAAGGACGATAATACTACTGTGTTATAAAGTTGATTCCTCCTGCTCGATTTGAGTGGCGT
>PKWK01000017.1 GCA_003133205.1 Granulicella sp.
GGCATACGCTCGCGTAGCCTGGACCATCTCAGTAACACCGTTTTGCCGGCATCTTGATCGCATTGAGAACGACGCGGTAAAGTGACAACGCGAGGGAACATTGGAAGAGACACCGTGCCGTCGCACTTCCAATCTGCCCTGCAGGATCATATTTGCTGTTCTTCTATCGTCCCTGGCTTTGAGGGCCGACAGTCAGAGGTCCAACAACTCTGAACCGTCGCCGCCACCGTTGGGCACCCTCGTTGATGTAGGCGGCTATCCGACGCCATTCTGTGCACCCTTCGCGTTCAGTGCAATCCTCCGTGGGCGTGCCTCTACGGTAGTTGGGGGCAACGCGGTCAGGCGCGGTGAGTGACAGACGGACGGACGTCGGAGGCGTGGGTCGGAGGTTTCGTGGTTTGATAGTAGCGTTCTTCGCTCCCGAGCCCCTCGTAAACCGGAGGAACCAGGCCGTTTCCCGCTCTTGCGACCATGCCTACCGTGAAATGATTGATCGGCCACCCGCGATCGAAGCACAGTTCGGCTCCCATCCTCACCTGGTGGCGCTGTGCGAATGGAACTCCCGCGAGTTCAAGCCGACAGTTTGAACCAACCCCGCATGCGTGCCTGAAACAAAAGTGGCATGGTAATGCGTTTGGGAGCGGGGCAGAGTTGAGCCAGAGAACTGAATCCGAAGTCCGGGAGAGGTATCTGATGTTTGACTCCAGCAAGCTAATTCTGTTGGTCGTAGCCTGCGGCTCAACGTTCGCGGATGCGCAGACTGCCCCAAGCGCACGCCGGACGCCTGCAACAGTGACATCCACTCACCGGGCCAAAGGTACTGTTCCGGCAGGTCCGTCAACTGGAAGACTCGCCAGGCGCAAGCCTGTCCCGGTCGATCTGGAGTATTGGCTCTTCATTGCTGAGAAGGCGCGCGACCACGAATCCATTCAAAAAGCGATTCGGGACAATCCAAACCGCTTTCCTCCGGACATTGAACTGCAGGACATGTCCATGCACATCGGCATCCGGCCCGAAGAATATGCAACCATTCTCACCCACATCCTCGACGCCAACGACCGGCTCAAAGAGAACGAGAGAGAATGGCGAGTGGCTTTCTCCAATTTCCAAAATAGCGCTGATTATTCGGCAAAATCGATTCCTCCCCCCGAACTGATTGCATTGGGCAAAGAACACGACGCCGTCATCAACGGAACCATTGCCTCGTTGAAGCATGAACTTGGCAACAAGTCCTTCCATAAGCTAAATACGTGGGTCGACCTGAACTACATGGCAGAAACCTCTGTGCCCGCTCCCGGGACGGGGCCCAGCCGGCCCAGACCAGTTGTGAACCCTTCGACAGAGCAGGCCCCGGCGATAGACACTTAAGCGGGATGACCACCATGACGAACGGGGGTTTTTGTCGATGAAGCTGTGAGGATACAGCTCAGTCTTTCTTCGCGATGACGTTGCCTTGCGCCGGTCTACCTACGAACGTCTGCAACGTCCTGGCGAAAAGCCCTGCGTCATCGTCGTGGGCGCGGAGATCACCGAGCGCAAGCTGGCCGAAGAGAAGCTGGTCGAGAGCCAGCAGCAGTTACAGCTGTTTATTGAACATGCTCCGGCCGCATTGGCAATGTTCGACGATAAAATGCGCTACCTGCACGTGAGCCGCCGCTGGATGGCCGACTTCGGACTCGGGGACCGCGACCTCTTCGGCTTGTCTCACTATGATGTATTCCCGGAAGTTCCCGAACGATGGAAAGACGCCCATCGTCGTGGACTGGCCGGTGAAGTAATGAGAGGGGAAGCCGACCCCTTCGAAAGGATCGACGGCTCCGTGCAGTGGGTCCGGTGGGAAATACGACCATGGGAAGATGCAGAGGGCAAGGTTGGGGGAATCGTAATCTTCTGCGAGGACATTACTGAACGCAGGCAGGCCGAAGAATTGCTGCGCCTCAACGTGGAACGGCTCAGGCTGGCTCAGGATGTCGCAGGTATGGCAATCTTCGACGTGGAATTTCCGTCGGGTAAGCGGACCTGGTCCCCACGGTCGTTTCAGATCTTTGGCCTGGATCCCGACCATCCCCAGCCTCAAGCTGAAGATCTGCTGCGCATGTGCCATCCGGATGATCGCTCGATGGTTGCAGAGCGATTACAGAGCGTAAGCAAATTGAGGAGGATTTACGTCGGTCGGAGGAGCAGCTACGCGCACTTGCCTCTCGACTGCAGACTGCCACCGAGAGAGAGCGTCTCCGAATCGCGCGAGATCTACATGACCAACTGGGACAGGCACTGACCGGCCTGAAGATGGACCTCGACTGGATTGTGCGGAAACACGGGGCAGGCGGTGACGTTTGGGTTCCCATGGTGCAGGATTCAATGAAGGTTGTCGATTCCACCATAGCTCTGGTGCGAAGGCTCGCCACCGAGTTGAGGCCCGAATTGCTGGATGCGCTCGGGCTGCCTGCGGCGATTGAGTGGCACACCAACCAGTTCCAGCGTCGCACCGGAATCTTGTGCACGGTTCTTGTCTCCGATACTCCTCTCGGCATTTCAGGTGACCAGAAGATAGCCGTGTTATGCGAAGCGCGATCCAATGGATTACAGCAAAATTTGGGGTTCCGCCACGCACAAAGGGCTCGCATATAGGAGAGCGTGAGGCGTGGTCCCCACGCTTTCGTGCCGGTGATGTAGGGACTGTTATCGAGGCGCTAGTGCGAAGTGGACTCTGGTCAACGCTCTCTCATGCAGAACGCTCTATCCTCCCTGCTTTGTCCACGTTCGTGGATCGGGATACCAGGCTTGTAGCGATCTCCTACCGCGGCCTCATGCAGTATTCCGGCGTCGGCAGCTCTACCACGATAGCCGCTGCGTTGCGACACTTTGAGCAGATGAGATTCTTGCAGGTTGTCCGAGCGCGATCCACGGGGCCGCTCCGTAGCGTAAACCAATACACTTTCACCTTCGACGACCCTGAATTTCAGGCGATGGTGACGGCGGTGTTTCAGCGCCAGCGTGCCGAGATTGAACTCGAAAAGGAACTCCGGGCCGAAGAGAGAAAGGTGCGTGCCAGAGCATCCCACCTGTATAGGTAATACTCTCTTCACTCACTGAAGCGCCAACAGAGTTGCCACAACAGACTGATTGAACCGCGAAGTTGCACAGCCCAAGCCCATACAGATTTCACGCTTCACTCAGACTGAAGCGTCAAAATGTAGTGCAATTGATCGTTCGCCCAGGATGCTACTATCGAGCGTGAAAAACCCCGCTGGCAGGCGGGGTTGGGTTCGATGCACTCAAGCGAATCATGGAAAGTGCGTTGGTGCCTTGAGGTTCTTCGGCTTTTCTATCCAAGTGAATTCTTCTTTCGTCACAGTAGCGATATGGATTGTCCCGCCGAAATTCTGGCAGTCAGCAACACTCGCTTGGTTTTCGACACAAGTTTTAGCGTATGTATGAACGGCGCTGATCGCTTCCGAAAGGTAAAGCGGTTGTCGGAGTCTTCCGGAATTCTGCATTTGTTTGCTTATGGTGGGCGATCCTGCGAATACGTGAAAGTCCCTCAGAGAGACTTTTGGCTCTGTTACGACATACGGCAAAAACATCCCTCTGACGATGGTCAGTTCATTCAG
>PKWK01000112.1:0-122 GCA_003133205.1 Granulicella sp.
AGACCTTGCACTCCAGGCCGAAGAACGCGCACGCCATCGCCAACGATGATCCCCACTGTCCAGCGCCCGTCTCGGTTGCGAGGCGTTTGGTCCCGTCCTTCTTGTTGTAATACGCCTGCGGA
>PKWK01000112.1:167-24830 GCA_003133205.1 Granulicella sp.
CTTCCTGTTCGATCAGGCTCATTGGGAACAGGGGAGCGAGATCATCGGGGCCGATTGGCTTCTGCGTGCCCGGATGCAGGACCGGCGCCATGGGCTGTGGGAGGTCCGCTACGATGTTGTACCAGGCTTGCGGAATGCGGCTCTGCGGCAGGTTGTACTGGATAGTTTCCATGCGGAACATTCTACAGGGGGTCAACGACGACTTGCCCTGGCACCGACGCTATAGAAAGCGCTGAAGCAAGCGGCTAAGGTGAGACGGATGCCAACTGCACGCCGGCAGGTATCTCCATGACAGGCGGCCATCCGCAGAGACGGCGGAACGCAGAGCGGAGCCGAGCGGGCTGAGCGGAAGGGTTGCCGAAAAATGTGATGTCTTATCGTCGACGACCTTGCGCAAGAGGATGCTGCCATCGGCGTTCTCGTTGAGCAGCCAGCCGTTCCACACGTCCATCGACGGAGTCTTGGATGCGGCGATGAACTTGCCCACAGAGACGTCGGCGAGACCAACAGCATAGTCGCTCAGTGACTGGCTCATCACATAGTTTCCGCTGGAGACGGATTCGAGGTCGTTGAGTCCGAACGGAACTGCCTGAAGTCGCTTTCCGTCGGGAAAGCTGAAGACCCCGGAGTCTTTGAAATCTGGGCTGGGTACTACGCCGACGATTTTGTCGTTGCCCAGGAAGGCATAGGGGCCGGTGATGGTGCCCTTCAAACCGTCCTTGCTGCATTCCTATCGTCCGCAATTCACCCGGCCGCTGGTGCACAGAGTGTCCCCACCTCCTGCCCTGCACCTCCCGCCGTGCTCAACTCCACACAGCCCAATATCTTCAGTGAACAGCAGGAACAGTGGCTGGGCGACGCCATGGCTGACATGCTGGAGCGCGATTACAAGCCTGTTCAGGACCGGGCCCAGAACCGAGATGAGGCAGTATACGGCTCATGAGCGCCTAAACCTCGAGAAAGCGGAAGCATATCACAGAGTTGGAGTCGATTGTGTGATCGGCGATACGTTGGACAGGCGACTTAACGCACTTCCTTTGTATCCGCGACCGACACCGAGAAAACGCCTAGCTCGACCTCTCGATCCCTTATTAGATGGGCAGTTGCGGTCGGATTTTGCTGATCGACCGCCGACACTGTCCCCCCGCTGAATTCCGCGGGCAACTCGACCTTCAGCGGTCGATTGCGCTTGTTGACCAGCAACATATGCCGACCGGCTGCATCCTCAAATCCAAGCGCATCCACATCCTTTGCCACGAGCCGCGTCTCCACCATGGTCGCGCCTGGATGCAGATGATCGTGGAGCAGGCGCAGAACTTCAAAACGCGCATTGGGTACGCCAGTCGCCCAGTCCAGCATGGTCACGCTCGGAAACTGCGAGGGGAAGCCCACCAGTTGCGACTCGCCGACGATGTCGATTCCCATCTTCGCGGTCTCCAGGTAGACGTACGCGTAGACCGCAGCGGAGGCATTCCAATAGGCCGCCGGAATTGGCGGACCTGGAGCGTAGGGATCGTCGGGATGCCAGTCGGTGGGAAGGATCGTGCCTATCTCGTCGAGCGTGGTTTGCGTCTCGGGCGACAGGCGTTTTCGAATCTGCTCGATGTACCGGACAGCGACCAGAAATTTGTCCGCCTGGTCGAAGAAGCTGTACTGCCAGTTATCCAGCGTCTGCTCTTTCGTTGGCGACGCATAGAAGTGATAAGAGATCATGTCGAGTGGAATGCCGGTCTTGTGATTCTTGTGGTCGAGGAAGTACTCCATCATCTCCGGGTGAGTGTCGGGGAAGGCGAGCGCCAGGCCGACAAACTTCATTGCGGGATCGGTCTTGTGCAGTTCGCCGACGATCGCGTCGTAGCTTGCGGTGTACTCCTCCGGTGTGGGTTGGTGCTCCACGTCGATCTCGTTGAAGACCTCCCAATAGGGAATCGAGTAGTGGTAGCCCGACTCGTGGCGGACTCCAAGCTCGTCCGTGAAGCCGCCCTTGGTGTACCAGCCGATCAGCCGCGAATAATAGCCCACCAATTCCTTTCGCGAGGGATCGCGCAACTGCTTGCCCTGGGTGTAATCCCAATAGACGCGGTCCGGATCGGCCGGCACGACGATGGGCTTCTTCGCGTCGTACATCCAGGCGGGAATTGTGCTGAAGTTCAGAATTCTCTGGTGACCTTCCGTCACGTTGAGAAAGTCGATGGTCATTGGATCGATCAGCGTGAAGTCCCACGATGTCCTGTCTTTGGTCGGCGGCTCCAACTCCGCCACGGCAAGACGCGGATACGGATGCCACGGCACATAGCGAACGTAGTCTGCACCCAGAGCTTTCAGGCTTGCAAAGGCCGCATCGTGAATGGTCGCGCCGCGCCGCAGCAGGGGATTGACCACGACCTGAAGCGTTGGAGTCGTCTTCAGCGGCTTCCGCTCTGCGATCCAATTCACAGTGATCTTTACCGCAGAATCCGCGGGCTGCTGAGCCGTCGCGATTGCGCCACAGAGGGCAAAACATCCAGCGGCGAAGAAGGACCCGATCGTTGTTCTGCCTCGCATTGCGTGTCACCTTATTCGGCTGGCTCTCGAAACAGTTCCACCTTATACGCAACTCGTTTAGAGTTGGCAATGTTGTTTGGTGCCGGCAGCTTATGTCACAGATGAAGCAAATTGCGGCTGTCGTCCTCTTCGTCGTGGCGACGGCAACGAGCGCCTCCTCGCAGGCTTTCCCAAGTCCGCTCGATCCTGCGCGAAATGTGACCGCTGCCGCTCCACAACCTCCTCATGCGGCGCTTCCGGAGGAGTACATCTGGACGGCCAACGATGTGACAGCAAAGCGACCCGATCACAGCAAGTTTCCGTGGAATCGCCCCGACCTTCGCATTGCGCCGCACCTATTCCGTGCAAAGTTCCGCATTGCGGCTGTACCTACCGATGCGACGCTCTATGTAGCGGGCCCTCGCGAGGCGCATGTGTTTCTCAACGGACATCGGCTCGACGATTTCTACCTCAACCCGGACGCTCCAATTGGATTTCACGTCTTCCACACTTCGGCGACTGCCGCACTGCGACCCGGGGACAATGTGCTCGCTATCGAAGCGATTCGCGGCCGAGGTATTGTCAGCGGCGCCGGTGCGGTCGCGACGCAACAACTTGCATACGGCGAGGTGCTCGCAGCCAAGATTGTTCCGGGTCATTTTGGCACGGAGGCCCCGGCGCTGGTCATCTCCGATGGCCGCTGGAAATCGATTACGCGGGCGACGGACAAGCCCGTCGATCACTGGTCGGAGCCCGGCTTCGACGACTCCTCCTGGCCTGCCGTCGAATCGCTCGGGCCGATTGAATTAAATGCTGATTTTCTGCAATGGTCGGCCGACGCCGGCATGTACGGTTGGCCCGGCTACATGGGAATGTCGCGAGGGTTGCGGACGTTCACGCTGCCAGCCGCCGCGGTTTCGCACGTCTTTGCCGGTCGAGCGAGCTTCGCTAACCTGGCATCGCTCACCAGCCAAAATCCAACTGCGCCGTTTACGGTTACAAATGGAAACGCCGCGCAGGGCACCGACGCCGATGCGCCCTCTCTCCTGCTCGACTTCGGACGCGAGATCGCTGGACGTCTGCTGGTCGCATCGGCATCGTCGTCGGACACCGCGATATCGATCGCGTACGGTGAGTCCGAGATTGAAGCTCTTGCCACCGGGTTGACCCCGGGCCAGCAGGGAGGCAACTATCTCGGCACAAATGTTCTTGAAGTGCCAGCGAACGGGATCGCGCGTGGAGCCAAATCAGGATTTAGGTATGTGCGCATTCGCTTCCTGCATGGGGCGGCGGTGACTGCGTTTAAGTCGATTCGCGCTGAAGGAATCTATTATCCGGTCACCTACGGCGGCTCATTCGAATCCTCCGACTCACAGTTGAACCGCATCTGGGAAGTCGGCGCCTATACCGCCCATCTTTGCATGCAGGATGGCATCTGGGACGCACCCAAACGCGACCGCGGACGCTGGGCTGGCGACCTCGATGTCGAGGGCCGAGTCATCTCCGCGGCTTTCGGCGACCGCGAACTGATGGAAACTACGCTGCGCGGCCTGGTCCCGTCCGAAGGCGCCCATGTCAACGGAATCCCTGGCTATTCCGCGCTGTGGATCACCTCGCTCTACGACCTCTACAGCCACTCCGGCGACAGGGAATTCGTCGCCAGCGAACACGCCGCGCTGCTTCAAATCCTCGCCACCATGGACGCCAGTCTCGATACAGACGGCCTCTTCAGCAACGCCAGGCATCAATGGCTCTTCGTCGACTGGGCGCCCGGTCTCTACGGCTACACGAGCGAGTCAATTGTGGGCACCAACCTGCAGTATGCGATCGCCTACAACCGCGCCAGCCTTCTCTTCCGCATGCTGGGAGATCAACCTAGCGCCGACAGGTACGCGACGCAGAGCGCAAAGCTTCTGGCAGCGATTCGCAGCCGCTTTCGCGATGCCGATGCTCTCACCTACGGCGTGACATGGCAACTCAACGCTCTCGCATATCTCGCCTTCGAAGACGACTCCAGTGCAAATGCTGCCCTCTGGTCCCGCATCTTCTCGTACATCAAGCAGGACGCGCCGTCGGATCAAATGATCAGCCCGTACTTCAACGCGTACGTGCTCGACGCCATGGGCGCAATGGGTCACCGCAAAGAGGCGCTGGACTGGATTCGGACGTACTGGGGCGGAATGCTGGCGGAGGGCGCCACCAGCTTCTGGGAGTCATACGATCTGCGTTGGCCCAAGACAAACCCGCATCTTTCGCTACAAGCCGACGGAACAAGCGGGTACTTTGTGTCGATGGCGCACGGCTGGTCTTCAGGCCCGACGGCCTGGCTGACCGAGAGCGTCCTGGGCATCCGCGATCCTCACGACGGCTACAAAACTGTGACAATAGCACCGCAACTCGCAGGTCTCGACTGGGCGCGCGGCACCGTCCCGACGCCCCACGGCGTCATCTCCATCAGCATCGACAAAGAGAAGGGAGTTGCACTCGATCTTCCGTCCGGCATCGAGAAGGCCCTCGTTCGGCTTCCCGTCAACCAGCCCAGCCAGCACCTCTACCTGAATGGGGTCCGCGCACCTGCAGAGGTCGTCGAACTAACCCATCCCGGCCACTACGAGTTTGTTGTCCGTTGAGCAGGAGCGGATCACCACCAAACCAGGCGAAAGAGCGGCAGATTCCGTAAAGCGGAATATATCCCCGTCGGGAGGCTTCCTAACTCTGATAAGTTTGCGACAACTTTCGGCCTGCGAGTCCATTCCGCATTCGCTGCTTGCATATTCCGGAGAACGGAATGTAGACTCTTGGCACTTTGGAGCGAGTGAGCCTATGACAACACTCAGCAGTACTTCCTCTAACGGCGCGCCCTCTTCTCCGGCGATTGCCGGCAACCGCCGTGGCGATCGCAATGAGTCTCAGACTGTCTTGCGCGCCTGCGAGGTGCTGAAATCGTTTCGCTCGCTGGACGAAGAACTCAGTCTCACCAATGTAATCGAGCGCACGCATCTTCCCAAAACAACCGTCTTCCGCCTGCTGCGCACCTTGATTCACGGCGGCCTGATCGAGCGTGCAAGCTCCGGCGTCTACCGAAACCGCTTTGGCCCCGTGACCGCGCAGCCATTGCGCATTGGTTTTGCCGCGCAGGGAGACTCTGAATTCTGCCGCGCCGTGATGCAGAGCGTGAAGACCGCAGCCGCTCGGGAGCACGTGCATCTGATCACTGTGAATAACCGCTACTCGGCCCGCGAGGCGTTGCGCAACGCCGATCTCCTGATCAAAGAGCGCGTCGATTTAGTGCTCGAGTATCAGACGTACGAGCGCGTCGCGCCGGTGATCGCCTCCAAGTTTCTCGAGGCAAACACGCCCGTGATTGCGATCGAGATTCCGCATCCGGGCGCTACCTACTTCGGTGCGAATAACTACAAGGCCGGCCTGATCGGCGGTAAGGCGCTCGGCCGCTGGGCGCGTGAACATTGGGACGGCCAGGTCGACCAACTTGTACTTCTTGAGTTGCCGATTGCCGGCTCACTTCTGGAACTCCGGATCACCGGGTTGGTCGATGGACTTCGCGCCGAGTTACCCTCCATGGTCAATGTGCCGGTCGCCCACCTGAACGGCAGAGGCGACTTTGAGCAGGTGCTCGAGGTCATTCGGCAGTATCTTCGACGTGCGCCGGCCCGTCGCACCCTGATCGGGACAGTCAACGATGTCTGTGCCCTTGCTGCTCTGCGAGCCTTCGAGGAGGCTGGCGCGAGTGAGCGGTGCGCCATCGTTGGACAGAACGCGATTCGCGAGACTCGCAACGAACTGCGGCGGCCCGGCACGCGTCTCATCGGCACGGTCGCATATTTCCCGGAGCGTTATGGCGACGAACTCATCTCGTTGGCCATCGGGATGTTGCAGAACAGGTCGGTCCCGTCGACTGTCTTCGTGAAACATCAACTCATCACTCCGAGGAACGTCGATTTGATCTATCCGCTCGACGAGCGACTGGATGTGAAGATGGGCTTCGCTGGCGCTCCCGTTCGAACACCAGCCAATGCAGTGCCCGCGCGGTGATCTCGATATGCGCCTGAATCGCCGATCGTTCGTCAAAGCTGCCGCCGCGTTTGCCGCGACTCCCTCGCTCGCAACAGTCGCCGTCACTGAGTCGCGTGAGCCGTTGCGACAGTTCGACTATGCGGACGTTCAGCTCACGGGCGGGCCCTTCGCAGAGCAGTACGACGTTCTCCATGCGCATTACCTCGCGCTATCGAACGATCGTTTGCTGAAGGCCTATCGCCAGCGCGCCGGCCTTCCCGCACCAGGTAGCGACATGGGCGGCTGGTACGATCTCACCGGATTTGTTCCCGGCCATAGTCTCGGCCAGTACATCTCCGGACTCGCTCGCTTCGGTGCTTGCACGGGAGATACGGCCTGTCACCAGAAGGTTCACAATCTCGTCGATGGATTCGCCGCGACATTGGGTCCGGGCAATCAGAGCATCCTGCGGCCGCAGACGAACCTCTGGATCTGCTATACGCTCGACAAGCACTTCGCCGGGCTCATCGACGCTGCGACTTTGAGCAGCATGCCTGAAGCAAAGGACATTCTGGGTCGTGTGTTCTCCGGCGCGGAGCCACTTCTTCCAGAGCACGGTCGCGACCGCATCGGCAAAAAAGATCCTCCTTACGACGAAACGTTTGTCATGCCGGAGAGTCTCTTTCGCGCCGCGGAGATTACCGGTAATCCCAAGTTTCGCAATGTGGCCGAGCGCTATCTCTTGGATAAAGAGCTTTTCGATCCACTCGCGCGCGGAGGCGATCCGTTTCCAGGTCAACACGCCTATTCGCACGCCATCGCGCTTAGCTCGGCGGCAAAGGCGTGGCTGGTGCTGGGTGAGCCGAAATATAAACAGGCGATGCAACAGGCCTTCACGCTGCTGACCAAACAACAGCAGTTTGCGTCGGGCGGGTGGGGTCCGAACGAGACGTTCATCACGCCGCACAAGGGGCAACTCTACGACTCGCTTTCCACCACAGTCGATCACTTCGAGACGCCGTGCGGAGCATATGCCGCCACCAAACTGGCGAGGTATCTCATCCGCTTTACGGACGCGCCGCAGGATACGCTGCATGCGGACAACCTCGAGCGTGTGCTCTTCAACACCATTCTTGCGGCCAAGCCGCCTGACTCGGATGGCGACTACCCCTATTACTCCACCTACTCGCCCGTTGCTGAGAAGGTCTTCTACCCGAAGAAGTGGCCTTGCTGCTCGGGTACGCTCGCGCAGACGGTCGCGGATTACCCGCTCAATCTCTACTTCCAATCCGCCGACGGGCTCTACATCAATCTCTATACGCCTTCGCGTCTGCGGTTCACCCATGCAGGCAGGCTCGTTGAACTCACGCAGGAGACGCGCTACCCCGCTGAGGACATCACGACCATCACATTGCGGCCTGCCAGCGACACGGCGTTCACGGTTTATCTGCGGATTCCTTCGTGGCTCAAGCGAACGGCTACGCTGCGACTCAATGGCAGGGAACTGGCAACGCCCGCGCGGCCCGGGACCTATGCTGCGATTCGCCGCACGTGGCGCAGCGGCGACCGCCTGGAACTAACGCTTCCACAGGCATTTCGCACCGAGCCCATCGACGACGTTCATCCGGATACTGTGGCTCTGATGCGCGGACCTGTGCAGTACGTAGCACTGAACCCGACATCCGAACTTGGCCATGATCGTCTTGCGCTTCCCGCTGGTCTTAAGCAAGTTGCCGCGCAAACTTTTGTGGAGAACTATGGGGGTAACCAGATTGTTTTCGTTCCGCTCCACCAGGTCCTGGACGAAACCTATACAAGCTACTTCACAAAGGCCTGACGCGATCCCGCAATCGAGACATATGACCGATCGAATCTACGCACGCTACTGGATCGAAACCGCATTTCCACTCGCTCAAGCTGCCGCCACGATGGCCGGTGAACAATCGACGGGTACGTTTCTGCGTGTCCCTGGCGAGAGCGACGAGTTGCGGGACCGTTACGCGGCGCAGGTCGAGTCGATTGAAGAAGGCGAGCACGCTGCATCTCCCAGCCTGCCCGGTTCCGGCACTCCTGCCAATTGGGATGGCGTTCGCCGCACCGCCGGGGTCACCCTCTCGTGGCCGCTGCACAACATCGGGCCATCACTCCCGAATCTCCTTGCTACCGTCGCCGGCAATCTGTCCGAACTGAAAGCGTTCAGCGGTCTCAAACTGCTCGATCTCACGCTGCCGCCAGCGTTCCTCAAGGTGTATCAGGGGCCGCAGTTCGGCGTTGTCGGTACACGTAATTTTGCCGGCGTGCATGGCAGGCCCCTAATCGGAACGATCATCAAGCCGAGCCTAGGCATGTCCGCCGAAGTCACTGCCGAGCAGGTGCGCGTGCTCGCCGAAGCGGGCATCGACTTCATCAAAGACGACGAGTTGCAGACCGATGCGCCGCACTGCCCATTTAAAGATCGCGTCGCCGCAGTGCTCGATGTTCTGAATCGCCATCGCGACCGTACCGGCAAGCGGGTGATGTATGCCGCCAACATTACCGGCGAGCTTGACCAGATGCTACGGCGGCACGACCAGATCGTCGCCAACGAAGGCACCTGCCTGATGGTCAGCATGAACTCCATCGGTCTGCCTGCGATGAAGGTGTTGCGGGCGCACTCGCAACTCGTGATTCATGGTCATCGAAACGGCTGGGGAATGCTTGGCCGCTCGCCCGCAATTGGCATGTCCTTCATCGCGTTTCAGAAGCTCTGGCGGCTCGCGGGCATCGACCATACGCACGTGAACGGCCTGCGCAACAAGTTCTGCGAGTCGGACGAATCGGTGATTGCCTCAGCCCGCGCATGCCTCATACCTATGTTTGCTCCGCCAGTGCCCGGCTGCGAGATCATGCCAGTATTCTCCTCTGGACAATCCGCGCGCCAGGCACCAGATACCTATCGCGCGCTCGGCTCCGTCGACCTGATCTACGCGTGCGGCGGCGGCATTCTCGGCCACCCGATGGGCGTGGCCGCCGGCGTGCGCAGCCTGCAACAGGCGTGGGAGGCAGCGACGCAGAACATCCCTCTCACTACGTATGCGGCCGGTCATCCGGAGCTGGCGTCGGCACTTGAACTATTCGGGGGCGGGAGCCTGTTTTGATATGATCACCGCGATATGCACAGATCAGCCAAATGAATGACAAAGAGTCAAGGAACGCCCTCACAATTGATCAGTTGGCGCTCGCCTGTAGTCACATGCAGGAGATGATGGCCATTGGCGTGAGTGAGAACGGTGCCATTAGAACTTTGGAGCTCTTTGCTGACGTATACGCAAAAGTTCACATGGGGGGAAGCACTACGCCTCATCATGTGCGGCAAGTCAGCTTGTGGTCGGTCCAAGCGATAAAACTACGAGACCGTACGCCCAATGCAAGACCAAGAGACTACCTTCGGGTGGAGCACGGCACACCACGGCGCAGTTTTGCGCGCAAGGTTCTGAAGCTATATCAAAGAGACAATCTGAACGCAAAGACCATGGCTAAGCTGATCAAACGATACTGGAAGCTTGCCGTCATCACTCTTGAGGAAGATGAGCGTCTGAACAAAGTCGCAAGATCAAAGATATTCAAGACGCCAGAGGAAAGATGGGCGGCAGCAGGAATTGCGTTTAAGACATAAATAGGTGCGTACTAGCCGAATGGACCTCCTATACACGTTCTATGGCGATGACTTCACGGGTTCGACTGACGTACTCGAACAGCTTGGCTCGAACGGCGTCCCCGCAGTGTTGTTCCTCGGGCCGCCGTCATCTGCCCACCTTGCTGCGTTCTCCAATGTCCAGGCGATCGGCATCGCCGGCGACAGCCGTTCTCGCTCGCCGGAGTGGATGTCGGCCCACCTTCCCGCAATCTTCAGAACCCTGAAACAGTTCGGTGCGCCGATGACGCACTACAAGGTCTGCTCCACTTTCGACAGCTCACCAACACACGGCAGCATCGGCCGAGCCATCGAGATCGGCGCAGAAATATTCTCGCCCGCGTTTGTGCCAATCGTAGTTGGCGCGCCGCACCTCCGCCGCTACGTCGCGTTCGGCAATCTGTTTGCCGCCGGCCCCGACGGGGTTGTCCAGCGCATCGATCGTCACCCGATGAGCCGCCATCCGGTCACGCCGATGCACGAGGCCGACCTCCGCCTCCACCTCGCCGCACAGAGCCAAACAAAAGTCGGCCTCGTCGACATCCCGATGCTCAAATCCGGAGCTGCTTCTGAAGCAATTGCCTCGCTGGTGGCAAGCGAATACAGAGCAATCCTGTTCGACACCGTCGATGCCCAGACCCAGGCTGCAGTGGGGGTGATTCTCTGGAGCCAGGCGCGGCAGCGACCCGTTTTCTCTGCTGGGAGTTCCGGCCTGACTGCCGCTCTTATCTCGGCGTGGAGCGCACTGGATATGCTGACAGAACCGCCCCCGCCCGAAACCCTGCCTCCTGTAAAACCACTGCTCGTAGTCAGCGGCTCCTGCTCCGAGAAGACCCAGCGCCAGCTTCGATATGCCCTAGCTCATGGCTATTGTGGGATTCCGCTCGACCCCGTCGCGCTGTTGGATCGAAATGGCCATGCGCACACTGCGGCCCTCCAAGCTGCCGCAAAAGCGATTGCGGCCGGCAAAGACACGGTCCTCTATACCGCTCTCGGGCCCACCGAAGCGACCGCGCACGGTGCCGAACTTGGCGCGGCGCTTGGCTCGCTGCTGCGCGAGCTTCTCGCCCAAAGCGCTACATCTCCCGCGCCGGTCCGAAGAGTCATGCTTTGCGGCGGCGACACGTCATCGCACGCGGTCCAGCAACTCGGACTCTACGCACTCACCTGGGCAGCGAATCTCCAGCCCGGCTGCCCGCTCTGTCGCGCTCACGCCGACTCGGATCTCGATGGGCTGGAACTTGTTCTCAAGGGCGGCCAAGTCGGCACCGACAACTTCTTCGACGTCGTCCGCGGCTAGGTGTGCGGTTATCGGGCGTAAGCACAACAATTCATCTCACTTAGGGTCTTATCTAACGTCTAAGTCTTCTGGATTTGCCTTTTGTAGAGGGCTCCGGGCGAAGAACGAGACACTGACCTGGAATGGGGTATGCAATGTTGGATTGCAGGGCGGCTTTTTTGCTCATCGGCTTGGGTTCGATAGCTGGGTTGGCTGGTTGCAGTGGCGGCGCAAACCTTCCGTCCACACAGAACTCGGAACCAACTTCCGTCCTGTTTATCTCTTCTCCACCGACGTCTCTGGCCATCCATGCCTCGGCTACGCTTGCAGCAGCGGCGACGTTCGCAGCTAGTCTCCCATTCGGTTCGACGAACAACCTGGTGACCTGGTCGGTGACCTGCGGTAGCCCTGGCGCTTGCGGATCCTTTAGCGCCAACGCAGACGCCAATGGCATCACGTACACCGCGCCATCGGCCATTCCCTCCGGATCGGCGGTGACTGTAACCGCTTCCTCCGTAGTCGATGCCGCAAAGTCCGCTTCAGCCATCATCACCATCACGCCCCCCATTCCGATTGCCGTCTCCTTCTTCGCGCCTCTACCAGCCTCACTTCAGGTCAGCACATCGGCTTCACTGCTCGCGGCGATTGCCAACGATGTAACAGCCAATCCCCGAGTGCAATGGACTGTGACCTGCGGCTCCACCGCATGCGGTTCGTTCAGTTCCACAACCACGACCAGCGAGGCCGGCACGACGTACACGGCTCCTGTAGCAATTCCTTCCGGCAACAGCGTCACCGTGACTGCAACTTCGCTGACGGATTCCACCAAGTCGGTCTCGACCGTCATCACTATCACGGCGGCTACCCAAAATCTGGCGAACGGAACGTACGTCTTTCAGTTGTCTGGGTCAACGGGCAGCCAGTCCAGCTTCTTCACCGGCGTGTTTACTGCCAGCAATGGCGCCATCACGAGTGGCGAACAGGACTCGATCTACTACGAGTCTGACTCCAACGACGACCTGGTTGCCTATCCCTTGTCGCAGAAAATTACCGGCGGCAGTTGTGCCACGACCTCCGACGGAAATGTACAAGTCTCCATTCAACTCGGTGCGAGCGAGATGGAACCGCTGACTGGAAGCCTTGGTGCTGGGGGACGAGGATTCGTCGCAGGAATCAACGGGTCGCCGGGCAGCGGCACGCTTGATCTGCAAACTGGGACCGCGGCGCCCTCAGGAGGATACGTATTGTCCCTGTATGGTGGCGATCAGTATGGCGACTCCGCGTGGATTGGAGGCATACTCAACGTCGACAGCGCGGGCGGTATCTCGGGAGCGGGCAGCATTCTAGATGCAGTGGATGGTTATCTAGCCTACGGCGGTGCACATGCTGTTGGAGCGAGCACCGTGGCCGCGCCCGATGCGTATGGGCGCGTCCAGTTCCAGTTGCGTCCGGGCGCCGGTTCGACTCTGCCGCCCCTGTATCTGGCGGGCTACATCGTTGACGCGACTCATATCCGGCTGATCGAAACGGGCGACGCCATCGACAATACCAACTTTCAGGGAGTTCTGGGTGGCACGGCGCTAGGACAGGGTGCGAGTACCGGCCATTTCAGCGCCGCCTCCATCACCGGTTCCAGCTATGTCTTTGGCGCGCAGGGTAGCGATACGCGTGGGCCGCTCCAGTTGGCCGGAGTGCTTACCGCAAACGCTGGCGGCACAATGACCGGCACGCTCAACTGGAACGACCTCACGAATGCAGCGCAGACCCCGCTTCCGTTCACCGCTTCGTACACGGTCGACCCGACGGGACGAGTCAACGTGTCCGGGCTGACCGGCCTATCCTTTAGTTACTCCTTCCATCTTTATCTAACTGGAGACGGCAACGGTCTCCTGCTCTCCAACGACACTGCCGATATCTTCAACGGCCAGGCATTCCAACAGCTAGCCGCACCGTTCACCGCGGCCTCATTCAGTGGCGCGTATGGATTGAATGCCTCCGTGTACGTGACCGCCAGGGGGTCCGGCGCTCTGCAGGCCGACACCGCAAATGGTTCGATCGCCGCAGGTGGGGGCAACGGGACAGACAGCGTCGCCGGGTTTGCGGATACTGGCAACGGAGCCACGGATTTTGCACTATCCGGAAGCTTCGTTCCTAGTTCGAATGGCATCTTTGAGGGCACCGTTGCCGGCTTCAATCCTGCGGCTCGCACAACAGCGGGCAACTTCACGCTCTATCTCGTGGACGGCACACAGGGGGTGCTAATTGAAACGGATAACAGCCAGTTGAACCTCGGACGCCTGCAACTGCACTGAGTTGAAAGGCTGTCGAATCTGTCCGAAGGATGTTCTACGTCGGCTCGCTCGCTCCCTCTGCTAGTCCCTTGGTACAGTCGACACGCGAGAAGACTACAGCCGCGATCAGCACCATTGCAGCCACCGCACGCAGTGGAAGGTTGTAGTCTCCGGTGGCCTTGACCACGTAGCCGAACATGATCGTGCACAGCCAACCGCCAAGGTTTCCTGCCGTATTCATCACGCCCGTGGCGGTGCCTCCATACTGGCCGCCGATGCTCATGCACATCGCCCATGCCGAAGGCAGCATCAGGTCCATCACGCCAAAGCCCAGCGTCGCAAGCGCCACGATCGCTGCATGCCCGTGTACCGCACTCATACCCAGCAGCAGCCCACTGCTGACAGTCAGGCATACGGAGGTGACCCAGCGATAGGTGCGCCGACGGCCATAGCGTTCGACCATCCTTTCGCTTACAGCGCCGCCAACCAGGTTGCCGATGAGACCCATGATGAACGGGAACGAAGCGAACACTCCCATCTGCGGGACCGAGAGCCCCGCGCCACGCACCAGCCAGGTGGTGAACCAGCCGAAGTAGAACCAGCTTCCCCACGCGTAGCAGAAATAGGCGACGACGATCAGCCAGAGTTGCGGCAAGGCCAGCAGCCGTTTCCACGGCACTCGCTCGTGTACGGAGCCACGCGCAATCTGCCCGGCGCGGATCTCCGCAATCTCTTCCGCAGCGATGCCCGTCATCTCGGATGGGTCGTTGCGAAACCAGGCCCACCACACCGCCGACCACGCCAGGCCGACGCAGCCGAGCACATAAAAGATGGCGTGCCAGCCGAAGTGTTGTTCGAGAGGCACCAGCAGCGGAAACGCCAGCGCACCACCCAGGCGGCCTGCTCCCCACACAAAGCCCTGCGCCCGTGCATGTTCGTTCTTCGGGAACCACCGCGAGATAACGCCCGCCGCATTGGGATATGCGCCCGCCGCGCCTGCGCCGAACAGGAAGCGCGCGGCCGCCATCTGCCAGAATGTTCTGCACCAGGCGGTCATCGCGGTAAAGCCCGACCACCAGACGGTAATGCGGGTCAGTTCCAGGCGCTGACCATTGCGGTCGCCCATTGCGCCGGAGGGAATCTCGAAGACGGCGTTGGCGAGCACGTAAGAACTCAGCACCCATCCCCACTGCTCAGGGGACAAGTGGAGATCGCCGCGAATTCCAGACTCCGCGGAAGGAATCGCCAATCGATCCAGGAATGTAATCGCGGATACGACGCACAGCAATCCCAGGACGCCGTGCCTTTTCTTCAACGTCGTGCCTCTGCTCCACCGGATGCGACCAGAACCGACTCGCCGTTCGGCTCGCTGTGGTTCAGCCCCGCAAGGATGGCCCGCGCGCTCTTCACTGCGAGTTCGGGGCTGCTGAGCACAGGCATGGAAAGAGTGCCGTCCGGCATCGCCGTCACCACTCTCGCCATCGAGGCTTGCGCCAGAATCACCACATCCACGCCCTTCATCTCGCTCTTGAGGGCCTCACTCAGGATGCGGTCATGCACGGCTGTGTTCCCGGCCAGCACGGCATCAAACGCGCCGTCACATAACGAGTCCACAATCTCGATATCGATGCCGGCCTCGGCTGCCTTCTCGCGCAGCAAGGCAATCGTGGGTTCGAGCGTGGTCCGCAGCGTAGCCATCACCCCGATTCGCCGCCCCATTCGCACCGCTGCCTCGGCCATGGCTTCGTCGATCCGGATCACAGGTATATCGAAGAGCTGTTGTCCCAGCGCCACGCCCGGGCCGAGCGAGGAGCAAGTCACCATCACCGCGTCGGCTCCGGCCATCTCCGCTGACTCGATCAGTGCCAGCAAGCGTCGCATCGTCACTCGCCGCAGCTGTCCCTCACGAATCGTATCCGTGATCAGACTTTCGTCCACCATGTGGAAGATCGTCGTCTCCGGCAAAAAACGGGCGCATAGCTTGCCGAACATTGGTGTCAACGTCGGGCTCGTATGAATCAAAGCAAGGGTCTGTCCCACGTCGTTTCCATCCTCCACGGACGTCATGCCCAGCTACTCACGGCGACAATCCTTCTCGCCTTTTCTACGCGGAGTGCCCAGCTTAGTAAAGCGCAGATGTGGGCCACCTCGGAAACACCTAACCAAACTCACTCTTTGTCCCAAATCAAATCCGCAATGCGGAATGGAGAAATGAGCAACGGCCATCCGGCTGAGATTGTTGTGCTTCTTGAGCCTTCCCAGTCGACGCGTTCTCTCCATCCTAGATACACTCCGTTACACAGCTCTATGCTGGCCTTCGCAGTCACTGGGCCAGCTCCAGTGCGCTCGAGAGGTTCTGTTGTTCCATTGCAGAGTATTCCTGCTTTTCGTATTCGCCATTGGATCTGCCGCTGCCCAGCGGCCGCTCGCTGGGCCGCAGCCCGTGCGGCTCGGCGCCGCATGGTATCCCGAGCAATGGCCTGAGGCTCAATGGGAGTCCGACCTGCAGTTGATGCAGGACGCCCACATGAACGTAGTCCGCATCGGGGAGTTCGCCTGGTCCACGCTTGAGCCCTCCGAGGGGCACTACGAACTCGATTGGATGGATCGAGCCATTGCTCTGGCGGCGAAGCATCACATTGCCGTCGTCATCGGCACGCCAACCGACGCGCCGCCCGCATGGCTCACGACGAAGTATCCCAACACGCTGGGCATGAACGCCGACGGCCACTTGCGCGAGCACGGCAGCCGGAGGCAGTTCAACTACGCCAGCCCACGCTATCGGCAGCTTTGCGCATTGATTGTGACGCAGCTTGCACGGCGACTCGGCCACAACCCGAACGTCATCGGCTGGCAGATTGGCAACGAGTACTCGGACGAGTCTTTCGATCCCGCGACGCGCGCGCTCTTCCAACAATTCCTGCGCGAGAAGTACAAAACGCTCGACAATCTGAACCGGCAGTGGGCAACCGCATACTGGTCACAGACGTACAGCGGCTGGTCGCAGATCCCGATGGAGAATAGCGGCGGCAACCCCGGCCTTCTGCTCGAGCATAAGCACTTTGTAACCGCGACGTGGCGCAGCTTCCAACGTGCGCAGATCGACGTACTACGCCCGGCAATCCTGCCCACGCAATTCATCACGACGAACATCGGCGGGCTCGCCTGGTCGGATAACTGGGACCACTACGCGATTACGGCCGACCTCGATCTTGCAAGCTGGGACGACTACGTCGGCCAGGGCCATCTGGACGCCGCGAAGAACGCAATGCTGAACGACTTCGTGCGCGGTTGGAAGCGGCAGAACTTCTGGGTCATGGAGACGGAACCCGGCTCGGTAAACTGGGCGCCCGTCAACAATGCGCTGTGGCCGGGTGAGACGCGCGCGCTGGCGTGGCAGACGATCGGGCACGGCGCTGACGCAGTCCTTTACTGGCAGTGGCGCGACGCGCTGAATGGGCAGGAACAATATCACGGCGCGATCGTCGGTCCCGACGGCAAGCCGCTACCCATCTATGCCGAGATTGCGCAACTCGGGAAGGACCTCGAACTCACACGCGAAGCCCTCGCAGGCACGTCGCCGCACGCGGAGGTGGCGATTCTGCACGACTACGATTCGCGCTGGGCCATCGACTTCCAGCCGCACACCAAAGAGTACGACCAGCAACAAGTTCTACTGCGCTTCTATGAACCACTGCGGCGCATGGAACAGGCCGGAGGTCGGGCTGTAGACATCGTCAATCCGAAGTCGGTAGACCTCACCGGTTACAAACTGCTGGTGGCGCCTTCGCTGAACGTCATCGATGACGCCCTCGCCGCGAAACTCCTCGCGTACGTCCAACACGGAGGCCATCTCTTGCTCGGTCCGCGCTCGGGGATGAAGGACGAGTTCAATTCACTAAACCCCCAGCGCCAGCCGGGGCCGTTGGTCGATACGCTGGGCGGCCGCGTGGAGCAGTACTATGCGCTGGAGAAGCCGGTCACTGTTCAGCTTGAACATCCCGGCCAGGTAACAGAGGGCGGTTGTGTCCCTGTGCTAGACGCAGGCCCCGGAGCTTGCGTGACGGTGCAACAAATGCAGGAGTTGGAGCGCCCGACACACTCCAATGCAGATATCTGGGCGGAAATGCTTTCCACCTCCGCTGCGGGCACGCACGTGGTCTTGCGCTATGGCCACGACGCGGGCTGGCTCGCGGACAAGCCGGCAATGATCGAGCGCACCGTCGGCAAAGGCAGCATCGCATATCTCGGGACGCTGCCGGACGCCCCGTTTCTGAACAGGATCCTTGTGGATGAAGCTCAGAGTGCTAGCCGGGAGGCCGGATCGAATGCCGTGGGCACAAATGTGGAGATATGCGAGCGCACAGCCGGCTCCGGGGCAGACGCGCACCACGTGGTTATCGTCATCAACCACAACGATCATGGCAAATGGATAACGCTGGGCGGGCACTTGAGGAGCCTGCTGCCGGGAATTGATGTGACGTACAGGAACGACGCGCACGCACAGCCCATCACTCAGTTCACCCTCGATGCGCAAGCCGTCGCTGTCCTCGTTCCGCAGGAACAACAATGATCACGCGCCGGCGCTTCTTCGAATCCAGCTTGGCGGCCTCGGCATGCGCGGTCGCTGCGCCGATTTTGCGAGCCGCAGCCCCCGCCGATCCCATCGGACCTTACCGCACGCCCTACAAATATTCTGAGCTGGTCCTCAAAGCCACTGGAAGCAAGCAGGATTTCGACGGGCTCAGCGTGGACGATCCCATTGTCTTTCGCGCCAACGGCCGCTTCCACATGCTCTACATCGGATACGACGGCACTGGGTACCAGACGGGTCTGGCCTCCTCGGACGATCTCGTCCGCTGGACCCGCACCGCCCTTGTCGGGCCTCGCGATCCCAACTCCCGCTTCACGAAATACAACCTCGCGATCAGTTCCATCCTGCGCGACAAAAACCTGCATGGAACCGGCGAAGCCATCAAGGTCAACGGGCAATACCTCGCCGCATGGAATGCGTATCCCTCGGCTGGGTATGAGGAAGGCGCAGCGCTGATCGGCCTCGCTACTTCGCGCGACCTGCTCCATTGGACGCTGACCGACCCGATCCTCTATCCCGCCGACGGCGCATCGTGGGAACATGGCGGCCTATACCGTCCAGACCTGCTGCTCGATCGCGGCACCTACTACCTCTACTACAACGCCAAGACCGATACGCTTCCGAAATCAGAAGGCGGCGGCTGGCATGAGCAAACCGGCGTCGCTACCAGCACCGACCTGAAGCTCTGGACACGTTACCCGGGCAATCCGATCCTGCGCAACGGTTCGCGCGGCTCTGGTACCTATCCTGCGTCGAACCCGCTCCACGATCAATCTCCGCCCACGCCCGATGCTCGCGACAGCCGCTTCGCCTCGAACCCTTACGTCGTCAAGAACGGCAGCCAGGACGCGATGTTCTACTTCGGCTTCGGATACGAGCGTCCGGGCCGCGCCTGCGAGATGATTGCGCTCGGAGACGACCCTTACCACTTCGCCAGGGTTTCCGAGATACTCATCGACACCGGCGCGCCCGGCTCGATCGACGAAACATTCGCGCACAAACCCTCAGTCATCTACCACCAGGGCGCGCTCTACCATTTCTACTGCGCTGTCTCGGGCAAGTATCCGAACGAAGTCCGCGGCATCGCGGTCGCCCGCGCCAGGCCTTGGTAATGCCAATGCCCACGCCTGCATCCATCAAAATCCTCCTGCCGAACCGCCGCGCACTCTGCTATCGTGACGCGGTGAAGTGTCTCCTCCTCATGGTCGGCCTCCTCATTCTCGTCCCTGCGCTCCGGGGCCAGTCCTCGCCGTCACAGGACTCGTCTGTGAACATAACTCGGCAGGTTGCCAAGGTCCGAGCAGAGACCGCGCCAACCAACCGCAGCGTCCCCTTTCACGCGACGTGGGACTCGCTCGCCAGCTACCGCACACCGGATTGGTTTCGCGACGCCAAGTTCGGCATCTTCCTCCACTGGGGCGTCTACTCCGTTCCCGCGTTTGGCAACGAGTGGTATTCCCGCAACATGTACGTGCCCGGCAACAAAGCTTACGAGCACCACATCGCGACCTACGGCCCGCAGACCACCTTTGGTTACAAAGACTTCATCCCCATGTTTCGCGCCGAGCACTTCGACCCCGCCGCATGGGTTGATCTCTTCGCGCGCGCGGGTGCTCGCTACGTCGTCCCCGTTGCCGAGCACTGCGACGGATTCGCGATGTACGCCTCCGACATTACCCCGTGGAATGCCGCAGCGATGGGGCCGCACCGCGACGTCGTCGGCGAGCTAGCGACTGCCACTCGCGCTCGCGGCCTACGCTTCGGTGTCTCTTCGCACACTGCCGAACACTGGTGGTGGTACGGCGAAGGGCGTTCGTTTCCTTCTGACGTTCGCGACGAGACGCCGTTGACGGCGAAGCTCTACGGGTCGGCCGCATCAATGAATCTTCCAGGTCCGAACGGGCTGACCGACGACACCAAGGAACCTGACCCTTCGCACCTCGAGCGCTGGTTACCGCCCGACCAAGCCTGGCTCGACAACTGGCTCGCGCGATCTACGGAACTCGTCGACAAGTATCATCCCGACTTCTTCTACTTCGACTGGTGGATCGGACAGCCAGCGTACAAGCCTGGCCTCCGTGAGTTTGCCGCGTACTACTATGACAATTCCGCAAAACGGAATCAGCAGCCGGTCCTCACATACAAAGAAGAGTCGATGCCGGCCAACGCCGCCACACTCGACATCGAACGCGGCAAGCTAGACACACTCCGCCTGCTTCCGTGGCAAACGGACACTTCCATCTCCATCCACTCCTGGGGCTACGTCGAACACGACGAGTATCGCACCGCAAAATCCCTCATCCACCAATTACTCGACACGGTCTCCAAGAACGGCAACCTCCTGCTGAATGTCGGCCCTAAATCCGACGGCACCATACCGGACGAGGCACGATCGGTCCTGCTCGAGATGGGCGCGTGGCTCAGCCTCAACGGCGAAGCCATCTACAACTCCCGCCCCTTCACCGTCTTTGGCGAAGGTCCAACCAAGGCGCCCAAAAACTCCACCGAGAAGAACTCGGACATCCAGACCTATACCGCAGAGGATATCCGCTTCACAACATCTCACGACGGCACGGTCCTCTACGCCACCGCTCTGGGCTGGCCTACCGATGCGTCACTCACTATTCACACACTTTTTCGCGCCAACCCGTATCTGCCGGCGCCCGTCTGCTCCGTCCAACTCATCGGCTCTGCCAAGGGCATTCCCTTCACGCAACAGCCCGACGGACTACACCTCACCCTGCCATCCACAGCGCCCTCCGGCGGAATCGCGTATGTGTTCCGCATCGCAACGCGATGTCCTGCGGCTGCTACCGCTGCGGCACAGCCGAAAGCGGCAGGTGGACATACTTGATTGTCTTCCGCTGCCACGTGTAGGTCATTTCAAGGCTTCCATCGGGAGCTTGAATCAGCGCCGGGTACGAGTACTGACCCACCGCATCTTCGAGCGTCGCAAACACGCGAAAGTGTTCTCCATCGGTGCTTACCGCCAGGTTCAGCGGCGTCCGGCCGACCGTTGTGTTGTTGAAGATCATCACGATCCGCCCATCCTTGAGCGCGACCGCATCGAGGCCGGAGTTATTCTGCGGGACATCGATGAATCGCGCCTGCGTCCAGGTCACGCCATTGTCCGTCGAGTCCGCGACGGCGACCTTCGAAGCCATCGTACGAGACCGCGCGTACAGTCGTAGGTGTTTGCCGCCGAGCGAGACGACTGATGGCTGAATGATGCCCACGTACTTCCGAGGGCCTTTGTCCGCGGCCCAACCGGGCGCGCCTGCTGGCGGATCGGGTGCCGGCGGTTCCGCAGCATCCACCTCCGGTGAGATCGTAATGGGCCCGATCTTCGCCCACGTCTTGCCTCCGTCGGCGCTGCGTTCCACCCACGCGGCCCACGTCTCGTGCGCCTCAACCGAAGACCCGCTGACGATGGTTCCGTCGTCGAGTGCCAGCGGCTTCGCGCGAATTGGCCCTAGCAGGCCGGCCGGCAGTCGCTCCCCCTTCGACCATGTCTTGCCCTCATCGTCGCTGTACATGCGGCCCGCAGCCCACTGCGAGGGTGACGGCCCAACCTTGTAGTAGAGCCACAGCCGTCCATCGCGCGTGTGGAACAGCACTGGATTCCAGGAAGGGAAGCCGCTCTCACGTTCCACCTCGACGGGCGCTGTCCACTTGCCGTTGACACGCCGCGAACCCCATATCGCCACATCCGCCGCACCTTCCTTCGTGCCTCCGAACCACGCCGCCATCAACTCTCCGTTCTTCAAGGCAACGATGGTGGATGCATGACACTCCGGAAACGGCGTCGACCCGGGTTCGAAGATGAATTCGCCCGCAGGTTTGCCTTGAGCAAATAGAACAGATGGAACCAACAGGACGGCGCAAGATAATTTCAGGAGAAGGCTCATCAGTCACCTCAGAATATGCAACGAAAGTTAGTGAGCAGCGAATGTAGACAAGGTAACAATCTCGCCCGGCTGCACGATCATCTCAGCGGGCAGGGAAGCGGATGTTTCGTTTTCTGAATAGAGGCTGGTCCGCTCAATTTCAGCCCACCGCCGGCCCGTCCACCGCACATCGATCCTCTGCGGCTCTGTCGATCGATTCAACACGATCACACTGGCCTTCGCGCCGTCCTCAAACGCGGAGGTGAGCAGGTCGGGGTTTGAGCTCTCGGTCTCGACTCGCTTCATGCCCTTCAGAATATGACGGCTGAAGGCCCCGAGCATTCGTAGCTCGAAGCTGGACGCGACTGGCACATTGCCACGCGTTCTGTCCGGTACAAGCAGGGAACGAGAGCTGCCAAACGTGGGCTCCTCCACGTCGAGCAGAAGCCAGCAATACATCAGGGCAGTCGCGTCGAGTTCCGTAAGGTTCTTGTGATAAAGCTGAGCCACATTCAACGCGATCCGATACGAGGGCTCCTGATAGTGAGGATCGTTGATGCAGATTTCGGTTGCCAGAAATGGCTTGCCGGCGCTCGCCGCGTTCATGGCTCGCAGGCGCTCATCGTATATGTCCGGATCAGCCAGAAACTTCTGGTAGTCGTACTCATGCGTCGCGGTATAGTCGATCGCGGCCCAGCCCACGGCACTCTTCTGCAACTCGTGCGCGCGGTCGACGCCCATGTACATATAGCTTGCGTCCGCCATGTGAATCTTCACTGACTGAAACCCGGCCTTGTCGAGTTCACGCCGTAGCGTCAGGGACATCTCGGTAAAGACCTCCGGCGGCTGCTCCACTTCGTTCTCAATGCCGACAATAGCCGGCGGCGAGCCTGTGCGCTCCTTTGCTAGCTGGCAGTACCGAACGACGATGCGCGCATACTCCTCGGGCTTCGCCGCGGTGCGCACCGGTTTGCCCCATGCGTCGATGATGGGCTTTCCCGTTGCGGTGTACGCCTCAGTCGCCCAACTCGGGAGCGCCCACATCTCATAGATCACCTCGCCGCCCAACGCCAGCGCGTGACGACTGTAGTCGAAGCTGGAGACCTCGCCGTTGGGGAAATTGTCGCCATAGTAGTGCGGCGTCGCGTCGCGCAGGTCTTCAAGATTCGACAGGTCCGGCTTCAATTGCGTTCCCATCGGATACTCGCGATCGAGCAACAGATTGTAGCGGCGTAGCAGCTCCCAATATTGTCTTTTGCCCGCCTCACTCAACTGCACGTATGCAGGAATGCTTGGGCTTCCACCAAAGCCAACCATGGTCTGGTGAATTTGCGCCGGATTCACCCTGATGGACGCATGTCCTGCGGAGGCTGCAAGCAGAGCCCCGGAGACTACGAGATGCTCGGTCCTGGGCCCAGAGAACATCAACTGATGCCGTGTCACATCGAAGACGCAAGACTGGCGCAGAATCATGCGATCGTTGAGCAAAACCTGCACCGAGAGATGAGCGTCCACTATGACGGTCAGAGTGCGGGCGTGACCGGAGTACTTTTGCTCATCGTCGGCGACGAGTTTGTCGGGATAGTTTCCCTTGCCCGAATAAAGGCCCGTTGAATCGTAAAAGCGCTGCGTCAGGCGAACATTGGAAGATGTCAGCTCGATAGTAAAGCCGGCGTGCGGCCCCGTGAATATCCACGACATCTTGCCTTGCACCGGCACATCGCCGGACAGAGCTATCGTTCGGCGAAAGAGCGCCGGAAGTTCTTCGTGAAAATACGCACGAGCAATCTCGTCTGGCCGCGTCCAGCCTGGTCCTGCAGATCCGTCGGAGGCGAAGGAAAAAGTCTCGGCAGCAGGCTGAGCGACCGCTGGCGGCGCGGGAAGCTCGATCGCTTCCTGCGCGCAGAGTGAATGGGCGAAGACCCAGAAACAAGCCGCGAGAGAAAATGTGAGAGCCGCATGACACTTGAGGGAAATTTGACCTGCAACCATTCGCTGATCCTTCTCATTCGCTGCAGATGCGATGCACCGGCTCAACCGCTCCCTATTATGCGAAGGGCAGTCGCCTCGGTGTCAAGGTGGAAGACCGCGCGGCGCGAACCCGACAGATCGTCGTGGAGTTCGGGCATCGCGCTCTGCTAGTATGCGCTCGTCGACCTATGTAGCTTTGGAGTTGCTTGTATGCCGCAGGATCCTGTCTCCCGTAGAAACTTTGTCTTTGGCCTTGGGGCGAGCGGGCTGCTCATTCCGGCTGGGGTTGCCGCTGCAGGACAAGAGGCCGGTGCGCCACAGACCGCCGCTCGGACGCAGCCGGCGGATGAGACGAAAGAGCATATTGAATCGCGCGCGCGCCGGTTGGCCTGGTGGCGGGAGGCGAAGTTTGGCATGTTCATCCACTGGGG